>NZ_DATFAV010000031.1:0-9470 GCF_035254145.1 Caulobacter sp.
CGGTGCGCGCCTTCAACTTCCAGCAGATCGGCTTCCTGCTCGACAACATCCCGATGGGGCGCAGCGATCAGTTCGGCGGCAGCCCGATCTACCGCTACGTGGACAACGAGAACCTGCTGCGCGTGACGGCCTCGGCCGGCGCCGGCGACGTCGCCCTGCCCAGCTACGCCTCGCTGGGACCGATCGTCGACTATTTCACCCAGGCGCCCGCGGCTGAAGCCGGCGGCGCGATCAGCCAGACCTTCGGCAGCGACGACCTTCGCCGCACCTTCCTGCGCCTGGAGATGGGCAAGGTCGGGCCGTTGTCGGGCTATGTCAGCGGCTCGTGGATCAAGGGCGACCTTTGGCGCGGCCCCGGCACGATCGATCGCAAGCACTATGAGGGCAAGCTGAAGTATGAGTTGCCCAACGGCGGCGACATTAGCTTCCAGACTGTCCACAATGACTATTTCGACTATGACAGCCCGTCGATCACCCTGGCCCAGTACAATGGGACGGCCGGCGACGTGTTCGGCCGCAAGGGTCGCTACTTCGCCTATCTCGGCTCGGTTCCGGCCTCGGCGCCGTTCGGCTCGGCGCTCTCCATCCCGGCCGCGAGCTTGCCCGAAACGACGGCCGGCGTGCCTTATTCCAACAGCAACTACGCCCAATATTACAAGTTCGCGGTCAACAAGCGGAAGGACCACCTCTACGGCCTGACGCTGAACACGCCGATCACCGACAATCTCGATCTGACCACCACCGCCTATTACGAGGACAAGGGCGGCTATGGCGTCTCGCCCGAGGCCTATGCGACCTCGCTGTCCAGCTACAACGCCGAAAAGAACATCGTCGCCGGTCTCGTCGCGCCCAAGGGCATCCAGTACGGCCTGTCGGGCATCGACGGCATCCGCCAGGGCGTCACGGCCAAGGCTTCCTGGCATGTCGGCTTCAACAAGATCGAAGCCGGCCTATGGCTGGAGAACGACGACTATCACCGCACCCAGAACCGCTACAACGTCCAGGGCGGCAACCCGGACGGCGCGCCGCTGTTCAACGAGCGGGTTCACGCCCAGCGGGACTACAAGTCGCTGCGTGAGACCAAGCAGTTCTTCCTGAAGGACACCCTGACCCTGCTGGAAGCCAAGCTGAAGCTGGAGTTGGGCTTCAAGGCCACCGACATCGACTACAAGATCGCCGGCTATCGCAATCCCAACGACTACATCAACAGCCGCCACCCGATCTTGAAGGCCAACTGGAAGGACAGCTTCCTGCCGCAGGTGGGGGCCGTCTACAGCCTCACCGGCCGTGACCAGATCTTCGCCTCGTACTCCGAGAACATGGCCCTGCCCCGCGGCGCCGACGACATCTTCTCGGCGGCCAGCCCGACGGTCACCGCGCCCGCCCCTGAAACCTCGACCAACTGGGAGATCGGCTATCGGGCCAACCACCGCACGTTCAACGCCTCGATCGTGGCCTACCAGACCGAGTTCAAGAACCGCCTGCAGGCCTTCGCCACGCCCGTACCCGGCGGCGGCGGCATCATAGAGACCTTCTACCAGAACGTCGGCGCGGTGAAGGCCAAGGGCGTCGAGTTCAGCGGCCAATGGAAACCGGAAGTCTTCGCCGGCAAGGCCTATTTCAACGCCAACGTCTCGTACAACAACGCCGAATTCCAGGACGACGTGCTGAACTATCGCGCCAGCGCGACGGCCTCGCCCATCACCCTGGCGATGGCCGGCAAGAAGGTGCCGGACTTCCCGGATTGGGTGTTCCAGGGTGGCGTCACGCTGGAGCCCTTCGACGGTCTTCTGATGAACGTCTCGGCCCGCCACCTGGAGAGCCGCTTCACCAACTTCGTCAATAGCGAGAAGGTCGGCGGCTACACGATCGTCAACGCCTATATCGACATCGGCGACGGCTTCTCGGCCGGCCCGTTCAGCCAGATCAAGGCGCGGGTCAATGTCGATAACCTGTTCGACAAGGACTATCTGGGCACGATCAGCACGACGGTGAACACGGCGGCCAGCTTCCGCCCGGCTCCGCCGCGCACCGTGCAGTTCACGATCTCGGCGGACTTCTAACGCCCGCGCCGGCCGGCTCTTCGGAGCCGGCCGGGTTCGCGCCTGGTCTAGGGCTTATGCCGAAGCTCGGGGCGACAGGATGAGGTCGGGCGACGGCGCGCCCGCGTCCCGCCCCTGCCGGAACTCACGCGGCGACAGCCCATACTGCTCGCGGAAAGCCCGGCTGAAATGGGCCGATCCGTTGAAGCCCCAGCGGAAGCAGATCTCCGAGATCGACAGCCGCGCATGCTGGGGGCTGGCCAAGTCGATCCTGCAGCGTTCCAGCCGGCGCGATCGCAGATAGTGGCTGAAGGTCTCATTGGCCGAAGCAAACAGCTTCTGGACGTAACGGGGCGACACGCCCTCCTCATTGGCGACCCGTCGCAGGGAAAGCTCGGGATCCGGCAACAGGGTCTCGATGGTCTGGCACAGACGCTGCAAGTGTGCGGTCGGCGTAGAGGCGTCGAAGGCGTCGGCATCGGCCGCGCCTTGCTCCAGCAGGCATTGGGCCAGAAATTCGGTCAGGGCCAGGTCGACGGGCCTGAGCTGATCGACCGACAGATTTTCCAGCTCCTCGGCGGTCGCCCGCAGCAGGTCCGAGAGGATCCGCGGCACGCCCTTGGAGCCGTCCAGCCAGCCGACCCGAAGGTTGAAGGGCTTGATTAGCCGGTGATCCAGCGCCACGCGCGGCGCGCGGACGAACAGCAAGCGCGAGCGGGTGTCCAGCCTCAGCGCCGCCGACTGGCCGGTGGGACCGAAGGCGATGTCGCCCATCGCGACGCTGGCGGCCAGGTCGTCGGTGACCAGGGTGGCCTCGCCATAGAGCAGTACCGCCAGCCAGACGGCGGCCGGCTGGGCGCTGAGGCGGCCGGAAATGGTCTGGGCCCCCGCCTCGACCAGCGCGAACTCGATCCCCAGGGGCGAGGTCAGGCACACGACCGAGGCGGCGGCGGGCTCGCCGTCCGACAGTCCCTCGATCGGCAGGCCAAGCCGCCCCATCGCCTCGCGCCAGGCCTGGGCCCGTTCGGCGCGCGGATGGCTTTCGGTGCTGAACGACCAGGCCTTCACTGAGCCGCTACCCTCCCGCCTTGGGGAAAATGTCGCGAGGAATGCGCACATGGCAGCCCTGACGACCATCGACCACCTGGGTCACGCCGCAGTCGGCGGCCACGCTCATCAGCGAATAGGCGTCGTTCTTGGAGAGGCCGACCTGATCGTGGAGCAGGCTCAGCATCTTCAGCGAGGCGTCGCGCATGGCCACGTTGAGATCCTCGTCGAAGCCATGGACGATCCACCATTTCGGCGTCTCCAGCAGCGGCCCGGGAGTCTGGATGTCCTTGCGCAGCACGATCTGCATCAGGACGTTCAGCGAGGATTCGATGGCCGTGCCCGAAAGCTCGCCGTCGCCCTGGCTGACATGGGGATCGCCGATCGAGAACAGCCCGCCGTCGACCTGCACCGTGTAGTACATCGTCGCCCCGGCCCCGATGCGCCAGTTGTCGATATTGCCGCCGTGCTCGCCGGGCGGAATGGTGCTGACGCGGCCATCGACGGCCGGCGCTACGCCGGCGGTCCCGAGATGCGGGCGAGCCGGAACGCGGACGCCCTTGAGCGCCGGCTGGCGATCGCACTCGGGACAATGGGTGATCGTCCCAGGGATCAGGTACTTGCCCTCGAAGTCGTAGGCGTAGAGCGCGCTGGCGGTGTTGGTGTTCGCGTCCAGTTCGTAGATCGTCACCCGCTCCTTCTCGCCGAACTCCTTGTAGAGATAGCCCCAGTTGGCCGCGAGGTTTGATCCATAGTTATTGCGCGGGACCATGCGCAGATAGCGGACCTCCAGCACGTCGCCCGGCTTGGCGTCCTCGACGTAGATGGGGCCGGTCATGATGTGGACCCCGGGATTGCGGTCGTCCTCGGGGATCTCCTTGAAGATCCGGGTCACGGCCTCGTCCATCATCAGCTCGGGCGCATCGCCGGCGTGGTGGGTGATCGCCTCGGCCTGGACCAGATCGCCGCTCTTGATCCGCAGCGATGGCGGGGTCGAGGGATCGAAATAGCCCCAGTGAACCGTCTTGGGCGTCGCGGGCAGACAGTGCAGCGCGCCTGGAACGATGTCGGGACGGGTCTGGCCGGGTTCGCAGATGAAGGGCATCGAGGTCTCCGGCTCAGGCGGGCGTGTTCGCCACGGGGGCGTTGGAAAGCTTCACGCTGGTCATGCTCAGCGAGCCGTGCTCGATGTGGTCGGGCGCGAAGGTCGGGACATCACCAGGCAGGCGCGCGCCGAGAACATAGAGCAACGGCCAATAGTGATCGGGCGTTGGGACCGAGCGCTGCGCGTCCTGGCCCTGGCTTTCGAAATCGACCGCGCGCTGCGGCGCGTCTTCGACGATCGCGGCCTTGATGTAGTCGTTGAAGCGCTGGGACCACTCGTAGGGCGCGCAGTTGCGATCGCCCCAATCCATGGCCGGCAGGTTATGGACGATGTTGCCCGTGCCGACGATCAGCACGCTCTCGTCGCGCAGCGGCGCCAGGCGCTGGCCGATCTCGAAATGCCAGGCCGGCGGCTTGGTGGCGTCCATGCTGAGCTGGACGACCGGGATATCCGCCTCGGGAAAGGCCTTGCACAGCACCGACCAGGTCCCGTGATCCAGCCCCCAGCCCTGCTCATCCAGCTCCACGGGAGTCGGCGACAGAACCTCGCGCACCCGCATCGCCAATTCAGGTGAACCTGGAGCCGGATACTGCTTTTCAAACAGAGCTTTCGGGAAGGAAGCTCCAAAGTCGTGGATCGTCTTGGGTTTGGCCATGGCGGTGACGGCGATCCCTCGCGTCAGCCAATGGGCCGAGATGCAAAGGATGGCCTTCGGCTTGCCGACCGCGTCGCCCATGGCCTTCCAAGTTCGGGTGGTCTCGTTGGTCTCCAGCGCGATCATCGGGCTGCCGTGACCAAAAAAGATGACCGGCAGGCGGCTCATGCGAGGACCTCCAGCTTGGCGGCGCCGGCCTTCATCGCCCGCCACGCCGTCTGATATCGCGGCGTGAGCCAGCGGTTGAATTGCACCTGCGCGCCTTCCTGCCAGGAGTAGCGGCCGCGGATCGCGAAGCGCGAGCGCAGGCCCTGCTGGACCAATTCGTCGACATGCATGTCCTGGGCGATGATCTTGCCGGCCGAGGTCATGATCATCTCCAGCCGCTCGTCGAAGCCGGGGCTTTCGGTCGCGCCCGGCGCCACCAGGATCCCGGTGTCCTGCTCCATGGTCTCGGGACCGGTCGGCCGCAGGATCAGGTAGATGACCATGTCGCTGGTCATGACCAGCGACAGCGTCGGGGGGATGTTGGCGAAGGTCGCGCGGTTGCGATCCTCGGCGGTCAGCTTCGGAAACACCGGCAGCACCGCCTTCTGGGTCGGGTTGAAGCTGGCGTCGGCGTGCAGCGTGCCATTGTAGCGCAGGAAGCCCGCGTCGCCGTCGCCCGCCTCGGGGAAGCTGCACAGCTCGCTCGGGATGAAGTCGTGCAACGGTCCGCGGTGCAGCTTGCTGGCGTGGTAGCCGTCGTTGTTGTTCTCGAACATCACCTTCCAGTTCCAGGCGAACTGGCCGGTCATCGGCGGCGTCAGGCCTTCGGCGCTGGCAAGGTCGTAGTTGGCGACCGCCGTCTCGACCGGCGCCAACCGCGGCGCCAGCGGCGCGGCCTCGGCGTCGAAGTTGATGAAGATGAAGCCCAGCCAGATCTCGACCTTGAAGGTCGGCAGCTTGATCGCCTTCTTGTCGAAGTCGCAGGTCCGCTCCATGGCCGGGGCGTTCACCAGGTCGCCGTTCAGCGAATAGACCCAGTGGTGATAGGGACAGACGAAGCCGCGCGTATTGCCCCTACCCTCGGCCACTAGCATGGCGCGGTGCTGGCACACCGCCGACATCGCCTGGATCTCATTGTCGCGATTGCGCGTGACGATGATCGGCTCGCCGATGATGCGCGTGGTGAAATAGTCGCCGGGCTCCTTCACCCAGTCGACGCGGCCGACGCACAGCCATTCGTGATTGAACAGGGCTTCCTTCTCGAACTCGTAGAAGTCCGGATCGGTGTAGCAGGCGGGCGGCAGGGTCTCGGCGGTCTCCACGCTCTCCATCGAGCGCGAAAGCCCCTCGAAGAAGGCGTCGCTGAAGAAACCGTTCGGCGGGCGCAGGCTCATCGTGAAGCGCTCTGGAGTGGCGGATGTCGACCGTCACGCTAGGACCGCATCGTGGGACGGTCTTGCCTCAGCACGCACGAAGAGTTGGTCGGCGACCGCCCAGGAGCCCCGCGACGCCGCGTTTACAGGCGATCGGCGCCGAAAGAGGCCTTCAGGCGCCCAAGCCCCAGTCAACCGACGCAACGCGCGGAAAGCCTCCAGGCGCGTTGAGGCAAGACCGGGGGCATCGAGATGCATAGGCTAGTTTCGAACCGCCAGCCGAGGGAGACGCCATGACGCTCGCCGCCGACATCGCCATCAAGGACCTGAAGGCCGGCTTCGGAGCCGAGATCTCCGGGATCGACCTGGCCTCCGCACCCGACGCCGTGCTGGACAAGGTGGTCGACACCTTCCATCGCCACGGCGCGGTGGCGCTGCGCGACCAGAAGATGACGCCCGATGATCTGATGCGCTTCATCAACCGGTTCGGCGATCCCGAGGACCACACCCAGACGCGCTTCACCCTGCCGGGTTATCCGAAGATCTTCATCCTCTCCAACCGCGTGGTGGACGGAAAGCCGATCGGCGCCCACAACGACGGGGTCGGTTGGCACACCGACTACAGCTACAAGCCCGAGCCGGTCATGCTGACCATGCTCTATGCGGTCGAGGTTCCGGATGAAGGCTCGGACACCTTGCTCGCGGACGGCTGCGCCGCCTGGAACGCCCTGCCAGCAGACAAGCAGGCGATGCTGGAGGGGCTGAAGCTGCATCACAGCTATAAGCACTTCATGGCCACGCGTGAGTTCGGCCAGCAGCAGACCCTGTCGCCGGAGATGGAGGCGGCCAATCCCGACGTCGAGCACCCGCTGATCCGCACGCATCCCGCCGATGGGCGAAAGGCGCTGTGGCCCTCGACCGGCACGGTGACCGAAGTGATCGGCATGCCCGGCCCCGCGGGTCTGGCGCTGCTGGACGAACTGGTCGAGTTCATGACTCAGGAGCGGTTCGTCTATCGCCACAAGTGGAAGGCCGGCGACCTCTTGATGTGGGACAACCGCTGCACCCTTCACACCGGCACGCTGTACGACGACAGCAAGTACTTCCGGACGATGCACCGGCTGTGGGTCAAGGGCGACAGGCCGTACTGATCTCCCTTTGGGCGGAGCTGATATGACCAAGACCTGGATGATCACGGGCGTTTCCGGCGGTTTGGGCCGGGAGATCGCCCGGGCCGCCCTGGCGCGTGGCGTCGTCGTCGTCGGCACGGTGCGCAACCCCGAGGCCATCGCCGCCTTCGAGGCGCTCGCGCCCGGCCGCGCCCATGGCCTCGTCATGGATGTCACCGACGCGGCGGCGGTGAGCGCCGCCGTCGCCAAGGCCGAAGGCGTGACCGGCCGCATCGATGTTGTGGTCAACAACGCCGGCTATGGCCTGGTCGGGGCTGTCGAAGAGGCCTCGCTGGATGAGGTCCGCGCCCAGTTCGAGGCCAACGTCTTCGGCCCGCTGGCGGTGTTGAAGGCGGTGCTGCCCGCCATGCGGGCTCGCCGCGAGGGCCGGGTCATCAACATCACCTCGGTTTCGGGCCTGGCGGTCTGGGCCGGCACCGGCGTGTACTGCGCCAGCAAGTGGGCTCTCGAGGGCCTGACTCAGACCTTGGCGCAAGAAGTCGCCGAGCTGGGGATCAAGGTCGTCAACGTGGCGCCCGGCGGCCTGCGCACCGGCTTCGCGGCGGGCTCCAAGGCGATCGTGGCGAACAAGCTGGCCGACTACGACGGCCTGGCGCGAGACGCCGAACGGATCATGGCCGAGCACGCCGGGCACGAGCCCGGCGATCCGGCCAAGGCGGCTCAAGCCATCCTGACGATCGCCGATGTCGATGATCCGCCGATGCACCTCCTGTTGGGCGAGGACGCCCTGAAATACGCTGGCTACGCCGCCCAGGGACTGGCCGCCGACATCGACGCCTGGAAGGACCTCTCCCTCTCCATCGGCTTCACCGACTGACCCGAAACGCGAGCCTTTTCCGTGACCAACACCCTGATCTTCGTCGACCTCGCCTCCGAGGACCCGTCCGTCGCCGGCGACTTCTACGCCAAGGTCTTCGGCTGGCAGAACGACGCCCGTCCCGAAGGCGTCTATCACCGCATGGTGCCGGGCGGCTTCTTCAAGAAGCCCGATGGGACCGACAGCGAGATCGGCAACCTGCACCTGGGGATCTTCAAGGCCGCCAACGCTCGCCCCCACCCGGAACCGGAGGGCGTCGAGCCCCGCACGCCGAGCGGTGACGGCCGCAAGCCGCGCGTCTGGGTGCTGATCAGCGACGACGACAGCGCCGACCGCATCCTCGGGACCGCCGAGGATCTGGGCGCGACCGTGCTGTGGAAGAACCACTACTGGAAGGAATTCAACGGCTACAACCATGCCTTTCGCGACCCGTGGGGCAACGAGATCGTGCTGTGGGGCAAGGCGGGGCCGGATCCGCAAGTGCCGGCGGATTTCACACGGGAATAATCAGTCGACGCGCCCGGGATCACCGACGAAGTCCTTGGCGCAATACCAGCCGCCCTGGAACGAAGCGGCGGCCCGGGGCTCGGGCGGGTTGGAGGCGATGATCTCTCCCGCCCAGGCTTCGGCGTTGTCGCGCGGCGTGTAGCCCAGGAAGGCGACCGCCGAATTGTCCCAGAAGGCCCGCGTGTTGGCCGAAACGCCGTACACGGTCGCATAGCCGAAATCGGGCGCCTCGATCCCGCAGCGGACCAGCTCGACCATGTCGCGCGGACTGATCCAGACGGCCAGCTGGCGAAGGTCCGAAGGCCGCTCGCGATAGGCGCCAATACGCAAGCTCAGCACCTGCAGGCCGAACTTGTCGGCGTACATCCGCCCCATCGCCTCGCCGAACACCTTGCTGACGCCGTAGTAGCTGTCGGGGCGCGGGATCAGGGTCTCGACTGTCGGCGTGTCGCGTCGATGGAAGCCGGCGGCGTGATGGGATGAGGCGAACAGCACACGCTTCACCCCCGCCGTCCGCGCGGCCTCGAACAGGTTGTGGACGCCGATGATATTGGCTGGCAGCACCTGATCCCAGGCGTTGGCCTCGGGCTCGACGGGCACGCCGGCCATATGGACGACGCAGTCGATCCCCTGCATCGCCGCGACCAGCGAGGCCATGTCCAGCAGGTCGCCCCGGACGCATTCCTCGCCCTCTTCGGCCGCCGACAGCGGCGCGATGTCCGCCAGTCGCATCAGGCGATAGCGCC
>NZ_DATFAV010000032.1:0-9813 GCF_035254145.1 Caulobacter sp.
ATCGGCGCGCCCTTGCGGTCGGCGGCGGCGAAACGACCGGTCAGCAGGCCCATGGCCGCGCTCTCGACATAGCCCTCCACGCCCGTGACCTGGCCGGCGAAGCGCAGCCGCGGCTGGGCCTTCATCCGCAGCGACTTGTCCAGCAGCTTGGGCGAATTGATGAAGGTGTTGCGGTGCAGACCCCCCAGGCGGGCGAACTGGGCGTTCTCCAGACCCGGGATCATCCGGAAGGTCTCGGCCTGGACCCCATGCTTCAGCTTGGTCTGGAAGCCGACCATGTTCCACAGCGTGCCCAGGGCGTTGTCCTGGCGCAGCTGGACGATGGCGTAGGCCTTGACCAGGGGATCGCGCGGGTTGGTCAGGCCAACGGGCTTCATCGGCCCGTGGCGCAGGGTCTCGCGGCCGCGCTCGGCCATGACCTCGATGGGCAGGCAGCCGTCGAAATAGGGGACGTTCTCCCACTCCTTGAACTCGGACTTGGGGCCGGCCAGCAGGGCGTCGATGAAGGCCTCGTACTGCTCCTTGTTCATCGGGCAGTTGATGTAGGCGGCCGCGTCGCCGCCGGGGCCTTCCTTGTCGTAGCGCGACTGGCGCCAAGCCTTGTCCATGTCGATGGAGTCGAAGTGGATGATCGGCGCGATGGCGTCGAAGAACGACAGCTGGCCCTCGCCGGTCAGCTCCAGGATCGCCTGGGCCAGGGCGGGCGAAGTGAGGGGGCCAGTGGCGACGATGACGTTGTCCCATTCGGCCGGAGGCAGGCCGGCGATCTCCTCGCGGACGATCGTGACCAGCGGATGGGCCTCCAGGCGGCGGGTGACCTCGGCCGAGAAGCCGTCGCGGTCGACGGCCAGGGCGCCGCCGGCCGGCACCTGGTGCTGGTCGGCGCAGGCCATGATCAGGCTGTCCAGCTTGCGCATCTCGGCGTGCAGCAGGCCCACGGCGTTGAACTGCCAGTCGTCCGAGCGGAACGAGTTGGAGCAGACCATCTCGGCCAGGCCGTCGGTCTGGTGGGCGTCGGTAATGACTTTGCCGGTGGCGTCGTCCTTGCGCATCTCGTGCAGGATCACTGGCACGCCGCTCTGGGCGATCTGCCAGGCGGCCTCGGAGCCGGCCAGGCCCCCGCCGACGATGTGGACGGGCTGATAGGTCGCATTCGTGGTCATGGGGCGCCCTATACCCCCGGCTGTCGCTCGGCGAAACCTGCGTGTAGGCTCGGGCGAGCGGCGCGTCGTTCGCGCGCCTTGCGGGCAGGGAGGGGACATGGCGAGATTTTCCGTTGGCGAGGCGGCCACCGCCGGCTTTGGCGTCGTCGTGCGCCACCCCCTGGCGGTCCTGGGTTGGGCGCTGGCCATGGTGGTCGCCTTGATCGGGCCGGCCATATTGGCGTTCGCGGCGATGGGCCCCGAGTTCGCGCGCCTGATGCAGTGGGCCATGACCCACCAGGGCGGCGCGCCGGATCCGGCGATGATGGATCAGATGATGCGGGCGCAGTCGGGCATGACCGCGCTGCACCTGCTCTATTGGCTGTGGTCGTCGTTCGTGCGCGCGGTGCTGTGCGCGGCGGTGTTCCGCGCCGTGCTGACGCCGGATCAGTCCGCCTGGGCCTTCCTGCGGATCGGCTCGCGCGAGCTGTGGCTGACCCTGCTGATCCTGGTCGAGCAGGTGTTGCTGATGATCGTGATCTTCATCGTCGCCCTGCTGATCGTGGTGCTGACGGCGGTGGTCGCGGTGAGCGGTGGCGAGCAGGGGCGGATGGCGACGATGGTCACCGCCTGCGCGTCGTCCGCGGTCGCCGGCGGCGTGCTGATCTGGGTGGCGCTGCGTCTCTCGATGGCCGCGCCCATGACCTTTGTCGACGCCCAGTTTCGCCTGTTCGAATCCTGGACCCTGACCCGCGGCCAGGGCTGGCGGCTGCTGGGCGTGGCGGTGCTGGTCGTCGTGTTCGTGCTGCTGATGGAGGTTCTCGTCGGAGCCGCCGCAGTCGGCGCCGTCGTGGCGGCCGGCGGCTCGCTGGCGGCCATTCAAGGTCCTGGGGCGCTGGAAGCCTTCCTGGCGCGACCGCCCCTGGCGCTGCTGCATGACCTCTGGCCGTGGCTGCTCGGCGTGGGCGCCCTGGGCGCGGTGTTCAGCGCGGTCATCCAGGCGGTCGTGTTCGCGCCTTGGGCCGTCGCGCATCGCGCCTTGACCAGGGACGTCTAGAGCGCGTTAGGAAGGCTCTGGCGGCGGCGTCATGTTCGGCGCGGGAAGGAACTTGATTTGATGACGGACGGATCGGCCAGCGTCGGCGGCGCGCTGCGCGCGGGCCTCGCCGAGTGGCGGCCCGCCCTCGACGCCTGCTGGGCGGCCTTGGCCGTAGCGGCGGTCCTGGCCATGGTCGCTGGATGGCTGCCTGCGGGCGTGGGCCCGCTGGCGGCGCTGGCCGCCGGCGTGATCGCGCAGGGCGCGCTGTTTCGCCGGGTTTTCGCCCGCTCGCCGGGCTTTAAGGGGTTGCGGTGGGGATCGGATGAATGGCGCCTGCTGGGCGCGCATCTCCTCGCGCTCGGCCTTGTCGTTCTGATCGGCTCGATCCTGCTCGTGGTGATCGGCGCGGTGGTCCTGGGCGTCGCTCGCGCCAGCGCGCCGGGCCTGGACATCGGGTCGGCGCAGGCCTGGAAGGATGCGGTGGCCCACGCCGGGCCGGCCGGCTTCGTCGTTGGCCTGGCGCCGCTCGCGGGCCTGGCGATCCTGGTCTGGCTGTCCCTGCGGCTGTCCCTGACCGCGCCGGCCACCGTGGCGCAGGGCGGCGTTCGCGTGCTAAGCGCCTTTCCGCTGACCAAGGGTCGGGTTCCCGTCCTTCTGGCCGTCAGCCTGGTCCTGGCCGCGCCGGCGGTTCTCGTTGGTCTCGTCCTGGGGGCGGCGTCCCCCCGAGGGCCGGGCGCCGCTGCGGTCGCGGCGGCGATCGCCTATTTTGTCCTGGCGCCGGTCTGGGCCGGCGCCATCGCCCATATCTACCGCCAAGCCGCGGTCTTGCAGGACTGATCGATGTCTGTTCGTCCCACCGACGCCGCCCTCGAAGGGCTTCGCACCATGCGGCGCAAGCCGCTGTCCGTGCTGGCCTGGGCGGCCTTTTCGCTGGTCATGCTGCCGATCCTGGGCCTGATCGCCAAGATCGTGCTGGGCGAGGAGGGCCGCGCGGCCCTGGCCGGGCGGGTCGGCTCCGCCGATCCCCGCGAACTGCTCGACCTGATCACCCACCTGGGCGGCGCCATGGTGCTGCTGATCGCCCTGGCCCTGGTGCTCGGCTCGGTGCTGCAGGCGGCGATCATCCGCTCGGTGATCGAGCCCCGGAACGACCGGTTCGCCTATCTGCGCCTGGGTCGTGAAGAGGTTCAGCTGCTGATCGTGTCGCTGATCACCTGGGCCGCGGCCCTGGGCGTCACCGTGATCCCTTCCGGCGCGGTCGTGCTGGGCGCGGCCCTGCTGTCGGGCGCGGCGGCGGGCTGGTTCGCCACGCTGGGCGCGCTGGCCGTGATCGCCCTTTCGCTGTGGGTCGCCGTGCGCCTCTCCCTGCTGGGCCCCCACGCCTTCTCGCACCATCACATCGACGTCCGCGCGGCCTGGATCCAGACCCACGGCCAGTTCTTCCGGCTGCTGGCCATGTTCGCCATGACCATCGCCCTGAGCGCGGTGGTCTCGATCATCGGATCGACGGCGTCGCTGATCCTGGGCAACCTGATCAGCGGCGAGATGCAGCCAGCAGAGAGCAGCGTCGTCGCCAGCCATCCGCGGCTGATCCTGACCCTGGTCGCCAACCTGTTGCTGGCTCCGGTCTTCCTGACCCTGCAGACGGTCATCCTGGCCTCGGCGCCGGCCAAGGCCTTCGCCCACCTGAACCAGGACGAGATCGACGCCGGGCTGCACGAATAGGCTCTAGGCCCCCGCGGAGGGCCTGGCCGCCATCCGTGCGCGCCAGGCCAGGACGTGCTCGGCGTCGCCGGGTGTCGCAAGACCGGTGAAGTCGGCGAAGTCCAGGGCCGTCTGGCCAGCGATATCCGCGATCGTGAAGGTCTCGCCGGTCAGGTAGGGGCGGCCGTCCGCCAGTTCGCGGTTCAACCAGGCTTGGGCCTTCTCGACCACCTCGCGGTTCGACTCCCCGAACGCGACGTTCTGCTTCAGCAGACGCGCCGTCAGCGGATGGGCATGACGCCAGAACAGGCCGATCGGGACCATCAGGCGGAACTCGATCCGCCGCGTCCACATCTCGACCTGGGCCTGCTCCAGCGCCGTGACGCCGAACATCGGCGGGGTCGGATGCAGCACCTCGAAATAGCGGCAGATGGCGATGGTCTCGCTGATCGCGGTTCCGTCGTCGAGCTCCAGCACCGGCACCTGGCCCAGGCTGTTGCGCGCCAGATGCTCGGGCGACTTGTGACCGCCCTCCCGCATGCCGATGCGGATCTCGGGCACTTCAAGGCCCTTCTCGGCCAGGAAGATCCGCACCCGGCGCGGGTTGGGCGCGGGCATGGCTTCGCCGTAGAGCTTCATGATGTCCTCCCTCTATTCAAACGGATGTTAGAGGGCGGTTCGGCCTGGCGGCAAGCGCGTACGAAAAAGCCGCCTTCGGCCCTGTCGAAGCCGAGCGAACCCGTTTAGCTTGCAGCCGTTCCGTCATTTGAAGAGTTCGACATGTCCAAGTTCTCGGCTTCCGACGCCGCCTTCTCCGGTTTTCGACTGGTGCGGGAGAACTTGAAGACCATCGCCGTCTGGGCGGCGGTCATGACGGTGCTGTCGATCATCTCCAACGTGCTGGCCATCCAGTTCTTCGGCCCCAAGCTGGAGTTGCTGCTGGGTTACATTTCAGACAACGCCAATCCGGACCCGGAAGAGGTCGCCAGGCGCGCCGCGGACCTGGCGCCGCTGATGCCGTGGTTGCTGTCCTACAGCCTGATCGTGAACGGCGTGATCTTCGCGGCGCTCAATCGGCTGGTGCTGCGCCACCACGACAGCCGCCTGGCCTATCTGCGCCTTGGCAAGGAGGAGCTGCGCCAAGCGGCGGTCTGGCTCCTGACCAGTCTCGTCCTGATGGCGACGCTGTTCGTGGGCTCCGCGGTCTCGGGCTTCCTGGGCGCGATGGGCGGGGCGACCGGCGCGTTTCTGGCCCTGCTCGGCCTCGTCGGCTCGTTCTGCGCCATGATCTATCTGGCCATCCGCCTGTCGTTCGCTCCGGCGGTGACGTTCGAGACCGGCAAGGTCACGCTGTTCAAGTCGCTGCCCGAGACCAAGGGCCTCTTCTGGTCGCTGCTCGGCGCCTATCTGCTGGCGGCGGTGATGAGCGTGATCGTCGTGCTGCTGATCTGGACCATCGTCTCGGCGATCGGCCTGATCGCCTCGGGCGACCTGTCGGCGACGGGCAAGATGCTGCGGGCCGACACCAGTTCGCTGAAGGCCTATTTCACGCCGGCGGGGATCGTCCAGGCGCTGTTCTCGGGCGTGATCTCGATCCTGACCACCCTGATCGTCTTCGGCCCGGCCCCCACCATCTATCGCGAGCTGAAGGGCGGGGCGCCCGACACGCCGACCACCGGCGGCTGGTAGGAGCGACGGCAGACAAAACCCACGCCTTCCTCGCCCTTGTGGCGAGGACCCATGGTCGAGCCATGGTTGGGCGAGGCCAGTGCGTCGCCGCCAGCGTGGACGCCCAACGGCCGACTCCATGGTCGCCGAACCCTGGGCCCTAGGCACAAGGCCTAGGGAGGCGGTGTTTGGCCGCGGCCTCTACGCTCGCGCCTTCTTCAGCTGCGCCACCCGCGCCTTGCGGCGTTCCTCGTGGCGATCCAGCAGCTCCTTGAGGTAGCGGCCGGTCCAGCTGGCCTCGACCTTGGCGACATCCTGGGGCGAGCCGGTGGCGACGATCTGGCCGCCGCCGTCGCCGCCCTCGGGGCCGAAGTCGATCAGCCAGTCGGCGGTCTTCACGACATCCAGGTTATGCTCGATGACCACCACGGTGTTGCCCTGGTCGGCCAGCTCATGCAGCACCTCGAGCAGCTTCTTGGTGTCCTCGAAGTGCAGACCGGTGGTCGGCTCGTCCAGGATGTACAGCGTGCGGCCGGTGGCCCGGCGCGACAGCTCCTTCGACAGCTTCACGCGCTGCGCCTCGCCGCCCGACAGAGTCGTCGCCTGCTGGCCGACCTTGATGTAGCTGAGGCCCACGCGCTTGAGCGTCTCCATCTTGTCGCGGATCGGCGGCACGGCCTTGAAGAAGTCGGCGGCCTCCTCGACGGTCATGTCCAGGACGTCGGCGATGGTCTTGCCCTTGAACAGCACGTCCAGGGTCTCGCGGTTGTAGCGCTTGCCCTTGCAGATATCGCAGGTGACGTAGACGTCCGGCAGGAAGTGCATCTCGATCTTGATGACGCCGTCGCCCTGGCACGCCTCGCAGCGGCCGCCCTTGACGTTGAAGCTGAAGCGCCCCGGGCCATAGCCGCGCGCCTTGCTTTCCGGCAGGCCCGCGAACCAGTCGCGGATCGGGCCGAAGGCGCCGGTATAGGTCGCCGGGTTCGAGCGCGGGGTGCGGCCGATCGGCGACTGGTCGATGTCGATGACCTTGTCGAACTGCTCCAGGCCCTCGATCCGCTCGTGCGGGGCGGGGGCGTCGCTGGCGTTGTTCAGACGGCGCGCGGCGGCCTTGTACAGGGTCTCGATCGTGAAGGTCGACTTGCCGCCGCCCGACACGCCGGTGATGCAGGTGAAGGTCCCGACGGGGATCTCGGCCGTGACGTTCTTGAGGTTGTTGCCGGTCGCCCCGACGACCTTCAGCACCTTCTTCTTGCTGATCGGCCGACGTTGCTCGGGGACCTCGATCTCGCGCGCGCCGGTCAGGTAGGCGCCGGTGAGGCTCCTGGGGTTGGCCATGATCTCTTCGGGCTTGCCCTCGGCGACGATCTCGCCGCCGTGGACGCCCGCCGCCGGGCCCATGTCGATCACGTAGTCCGCGGTGAGGATCGCCTCCTCGTCGTGCTCGACGACCAGCACCGAATTGCCCAGGTCCCGCAGGCCCTGCAGCGAGGTGAGCAGGCGCGTGTTGTCGCGCTGGTGCAGGCCGATCGACGGCTCGTCCAGCACATAGAGCACGCCGGTCAGGCCTGAGCCGATCTGGCTGGCCAGGCGGATGCGCTGGCTCTCGCCGCCCGACAGGGTGCCCGATCCGCGCGACAGGTTCAGGTAGTCCAGGCCGACGTCGACCAGGAACCGCAGGCGGTCGTTGATCTCCTTCAGGATCCGCCGGGCGATCTCCATCTGCTTGTCGGTCAGCTTGCCTTCCAGGGCCGCGAACCAGTCGCGAGCCGGACGGATGGCCAGCATCGACACCTCGGCGATGTCCATGGCGTCGATCTTCACCGCCAGGGCTTCGGGCTTCAGGCGCTTGCCGTGGCAGGTCTCGCAGGGGGTGTCGGACTGGTAGCGGCCCAGTTCTTCGCGCACCCAGCTCGAGTCCGTCTCGCGCCAGCGACGCTCAAGGTTCGGCAGCACGCCCTCGAACGGCTTCTCGACCTCGTATTTGCGGGCGTTGTCGTCGTAGACGAACTTGATCTTGGTCCCGCGCGAGCCGTTCAGCACCACGTCGCGGGCGTCCAGAGACAGCTTGTGCCAGGGCTCGTCCATCGAGAAGCCGTAGTGGCGCGCCAGGGCCTGCAGGGTCTGGGTATAGAGCGGCGAGGGACCCTTGGCCCAGGGCGCGACCGCGCCCTTATGCAGGCTCTTGTCCTTGTCGGGGATGACGAGGTCGGCGTCGAAGGCGAGCTTCGCGCCCAGGCCGTCGCAGACCGGACAGGCGCCCGCCGGATTGTTGAACGAGAACAGGCGCGGCTCGATCTCGGCGATGGTGAAGCCGCTGACCGGGCAGGCGAAGCGTTCCGAGAACAGGATGCGCTTCGGCTCCTTCTCGCCTTCCTCGATATTGGCGAACTCGGCGACCGCCAGGCCATCGGCCAGGCGCAGGGCCTGTTCGATGGAGTCGGCCAGGCGCTGCTCCATGTCGGGCTTGGTCACCACGCGGTCCACCACCACGTCGATGTCGTGCTTGAACTTCTTGTCGAGGGCCGGGGCGTCCTCGATCGGATAATATTCGCCGTCGATCTTCAGCCGCTGGAAGCCGGCCTTCTGCCACTCGGCGATCTCCTTCCTGTACTCGCCCTTGCGGTCGCGAACGACGGGGGCCAGCAGGTAGAGACGCGTGCCTTCGGGCAGGGCGGTGATCTTGTCGACCATCTGGCTGATGGTCTGGCTCTCGATCGGCAGGCCGGTGGCGGGCGAGTAGGGAACCCCGACCCGCGCCCAGAGCAGGCGCATGTAGTCGTGAATCTCGGTCACCGTGCCGACGGTCGAGCGCGGGTTCCTGGACGTCGTCTTCTGCTCGATCGAGATCGCTGGCGACAGGCCCTCGATCAGGTCGACGTCGGGCTTGCTCATCAGCTCCAGGAACTGACGGGCGTAGGCCGACAGGCTCTCCACATAGCGGCGCTGGCCCTCGGCGTAGATCGTGTCGAAGGCGAGCGACGACTTGCCCGACCCCGACAGGCCAGTCAGAACGACCAGCTCGCCGCGAGGGATATCGACGCTGACGTTCTTCAGATTGTGCTCACGGGCGCCGCGAACGCGGATGAAGTTCAGTTGCTCGGCCATGTTTTCCGGAACGTTGGGCCGCGACATTGGTCGCAGCGCAGCGGCTATATGTAGGGCTCGAAGCGCGAATTAACACAAGAACAAGATGCGAACAAATGCCGCGCGTGCGAGCGGCCACGCCTGCTGCCAGCAGATGTCAGCAGAGCCACGCCAATAAGGCGCCGCTCGCCATTCGAGAGTCGTGAAAACGGCGCCATCTCGGCGCGTCCTTCGTCGAAGCTTAACCGGAGGTGGCGGCGGATGGCGCGGAGGGCTTGGTCCAGGCGTTGGCTCGCCGCCTCGGGCGGGGTGTTGATCAACGGCCTGATCCTGGGCGCTCTGATCCTCGTCGAGGAACCACCGCCCCGGCCCGAAGAGGCTCCCGTCACCTTCCTGGACGTGGAACGACCCGAGCGGGAAAGGGCGCCGCCTGCTCGGTCTGGCGCGGCCAGAGTAGGTGGCGCGCCAGCCGTGCGAGGTGGGCCTGTGGGCGCGGCTTCGGCGGAGTCGAGCCCACAGGCGCCGGCCGAGTTCGCCCTGCCGACCAGCGAGCCCGCGTGGCGTGTCGATGAAAGGGCCGTGGATCGTTGGCGCCTGCTGGAAGGGAACGCCGCCCTGGGGATCGGGCGGTTCAAGCGGGCCTGCAGCGGTCTCAGCAGCGAGCACATGACGCCCGACGAGAAGGAGCGCTGCTACGGCGGCTGGAACGACCGAAAGGACCGGAGGCCATCGCCGGACTTCATCGGCCCCATCGATGAGCGCCGATGGGAGATCCCCCAGGCGAACGCGCCATCCCGCTTCGACAAGGACGCGCGCCGCCAGCAGCGGTGCCGCGACTATCGCCGGGGACGCACGCCCGGCTTCAGCGAGCGCAATCTCGACTCCATTGGCGCGCCCCCGCCCAGCCTGCGCGACGGCGGCTGTTTCTAACGCCTGTCGCCGTCCCCGGTCCGGGGGCGTTCGCCTTTCCTCAACCCTGTTTGAAAGCCGGTCCTTCAGCCTGTCCGTGTCAAAACCGCGCTATCGGGCGAGGACCCGACTTTGGCAGGAGCCGATCATGGCCAAGAAGGCCGAAAGTGCAAAACAGGGCGCCAAGCAGGAGGCGTTCGACGCGCTTCGCGGCGCCAAGCCGCGCTCGGTGATGATCGACGGGCTGGTGTTCATCGGCGGGAT
>NZ_DATFAV010000033.1:0-6837 GCF_035254145.1 Caulobacter sp.
GACGCGGCGGTGATCCTGGACGACCAGAACAACGCCATGCTGGGCGAGGGCGACAAGCATCGGCAAGCCGCGCAGAGCCTGGGCGCGATCAAGGACCTGGGCTACCGCATCCGCGACGCCTGGGTCGCCGGCGAGATCGAAGCCTGGGGGCGGATGCTCCACGAACATTGGGTCAGCAAAAAGCAACTGTCGGCCAAGATCAGCTGGCCGCATATCGACCAGCTCTATGATCACGTTCGCGCCAATCTCGGCGTGACCGGCGGCAAGGTGATCGGCGCCGGCGGCGGCGGCTTTCTGATGCTCTTCACGCCGGGCGACGGGCGAGCGTTGGAAGACTATATGACCTCCCAGAACATGCCTCGCTTGCGCTACGGCATCGACCGGGGTGGGACGCAGGTCCTGCTGAGCCAGGCCGCATGAACGTCTGGCGGGGGGAGCAGGTCGAGACTCTGGGCCGTCGGCGCACGACGGCCGCGTTCGACGTGCGCGCTCGCGCGCCCCTGCGACTAGGCCTGGCCGGCGGCGGCACGGATCTCTCTCCCTATTGCGACCAGTTCGGCGGGGCCGTTCTCAACGTCACCATCGACCGTTTCGCCTTCGCCCATGTGTCGCCCGATCCCCACGGCGCCGTGACCTTTCGCGCCCACGACCTCGGGGTCGGCGAGCGCCATGCGCTGGGTTCGCGACCGAGGTTGGACGAGGGATTGGTCCTGCATCGGGCCGTCTATGACCACATGGTCGAAACTTATCTGGACGGCGACGCGCCAGCCCTGACCGTCTCCACCAACATCGACGCGCCCGCCGGCTCGGGCCTGGGATCGTCCTCGGCTCTGGTGGTGGCTCTGGTGGAGGCTTTCCGCCTGGCGCTCGATCTGCCGCTGGGACCGGGCGACGTCGCGCATCTGGCCTTCATGATCGAGCGCCGAAAGCTCGGTCTGGCCGGCGGCCGGCAGGACCAGTACGCGGCCGCCTATGGCGGCGTGAACTTCATCGAGTTCCTGCCCGGCGACAAGGTTCTGGTCAGCCCGCTGCGCGTGCCTCGCGCCTATCTGAACGAGTTCGAATCCTCGCTCGTGATCTGCTTCACGGGCCAGTCGCGTCACTCCGAAACCATCATCAAGGAACAGATCGACGGTCTTGTCGGCATGAACGCCGAGACGCTGGAGAGCATGCACCAACTGAAGGCCGACGCGGCCCTGATGCGTGAGGCTCTTCTGCGCGGCGACATGCGTGACATGGCCGAGATTCTGATGCGTTCGTGGAAGGCCAAGAAGCGCACCGCGCGTGGCGTGGCGACCGACGCCGTCGATCGCCTCTTCGACCTGGCGATCGCGGAGGGCGCCTGGGGCGGCAAGGTCTCGGGCGCCGGCGGCGGCGGTTTCCTGATGTTCTTCACCGATCCCGAGAACCGCCACCACCTGATCTCGACGCTGAACGCGGCGGGCGGCCAGGCCAGCTCGGTCAAGGTCACCTTCGAGGGGGCCGAAGCCTGGAGCGTGCCGCGTTGACTGTGCGGCAATGCGTGTTTCTGGTCGGCGGTCTGGGCTCGCGCCTGGGGGACCTCGCACGTGACACGCCCAAGCCCATGCTGCCCGTGGCGGGCCGGCCGTTCATCGACCATCTGCTGACCAAGGCCGCAGGTTGCGGATTTGACCGAGCGCTGCTGCTCGCCGGACACCGCGCCGAGGTGATCGAGCGGCACCTGGGCGAAAGCCGGTTGGCCGAGCGCCTGGGAATGCGGATCGCGCTGTCTGTCGAGCCAGCGCCCTTGGGGACCGGCGGCGCCTTGAGCCACGCGCGTGACCAGCTGGATGAGGCTTTCCTGCTGCTCAACGGCGACACCTGGTTCGACTTCGACTGGCGCGTGCTGGCGGAGTGGCGGAATTATCCGGCGGTCCTGGCCCTGCGGATGGTCGAGCCGGCCGACCGATATGAAACCGCGTCGCTGTCGGGCGACAGGATCGTGGAGCTCCGGCCCCGCGATCCGGCCCTGCGAAAGGGGCTGATCAACGGAGGCGTTTGCCGGCTGACGAAGGCGGTCGTGCCCGAGCGCGCGAGGGCCTTTTCGCTCGAAGCCGAACTCTGGCCGGCGCTTTGCGCCTCCGGCGACCTTGGCGGGGCGGCGTTTGAAGGCGGGTTCGTCGATATTGGCCTGCCGGCGAGCCTCGCTTCGGCCGAAGCGATCCTCGCCTCATCCACGCCGAACTAAAGCGCGCTCAGCGTCGGCGGCCCACCAGCATGACGCCGTATGCGGCGGCGTAGCCGCCAAACGCCAAGGCCCACAGCAACGCGCCAAGTCCCAGAAGGAGCGGCAGGGCGGAGGGCCATAGCGGGGCGGCCACGCGGATCATCGTGGCCAGATTGACGGCGGCGTAGATCGCGATGGTGGCGCGATCGGCCTCTAGCGCTCGTCCGGTATGGCCCCGCGTGGCTCTGGTCATGACAGCCAGGATCATCACGCCCATCGCGCCCGCGGTGAGGGCGTGCAGTCCCGACGATCGGGGAAACTCCGGCGCCAGGATGCTGAGCCCCAGAAGAGCCAGGCCCGGCGCAAGCCAGCCGTAGCCGATATGCAGAATACCCACGAGCGGCTCCTTGCGAGCCGCCCAACCTTGCCAGCGCAGCACGCGGACGAGGTGGCTCGCGCCCGCCAGCACCAGGCACACGCCGGTGATCGTCCAATCAGGCGCCGCGACCCAGAGCAGCATCGCCACCGGCGTGAGGACCAGTGCGGCGCGGTCGGCCAGGCCGAAGGCGGCGGGTTCGGCCGCGACGCGGTGCGCCTTCAGCCAATTTCGCGTGAAGCTAGGCGTGATGCGGCCGCCGATCAGGGCCAGCATGATGGCGACGGCGCTGATCGCCACCCGTTCGCCGATCCCGCCCAGATTGAACCGGGCGTCGAGATGAAAGGCGATGTTGGCGAGCGCCAAGAGGCTCGTGAGGATGCAGACGGGGACGTTGCGCCAGTTGCGCCCCGCCAGAACCTCGCGCGCGATCACGGCCGCGAACACCACGAGGAAGGCGCTATCGACAGCGGCGGCCCAGGGCGCGACCCCGCCCGGCGCCAGCATCGCTATGCGGCCGACCACCCATAGCAGCCACAGTCCGGCCAGGGGCGCGCCGATCACCGGCATCCGGCCCGTCCAGTTTGGCACGGCGGTTGTCAGGAAGCCCGCCGTCACGGCGCCGACGACGCCGAACAACATTTCGTGCACGTGCCAGTTTCGATCGACAGAGAGAGGGCCGCCGAGCGCCGTCCAGGCCCAGAGAGGAACGGCCGCGGCCGCCCAGATCGCTCCGGACAGGAAGAACGGCCGGAAGCCGTAGCTGAAGAGCGCCGGGCCTTTGTAGTCGCGACGGCGTTGGGCGGTGGACATGGGCTGTCTCGAACTGGCGCCGAAGGGGCGCAATGAAAGGGGGCATCATCCCGGCCAAGGGCCGGGCGTCGTTGTGCGTCGGCAAACAGACTAGGAAGGGATGCGAGCGCGGAGGGCGTCGACCAGGGCGTCGCTCAGCAGAGGCTTCTCGATCAGGATCGCGCCGACCTTGTCGGCGAAGCGGCGAAGGCTCGCCGTCGGGTTGGTGGCGGTTAGCACGGTCGGCGGGCGAGGCGTTTCCGCTGGCCACTGGTCGAAGAGTTCCGGCGCGGCGATGGCCGGCGGCGCATGACCGACGATCAGGGCGTCGAACGCCTGTTTTCGCAGGGCCTGGCGAAGCGTCTCGGGTTCTTCGAAGGTCATGATCTGGAAGCCCTCGAGCTCGAGCGAGAACTTCAACGCCGAGCAGACCGCTGGATCATGATCCAGCAACGCCACCGAGGGGCGAAAGAATGTCGGGCGAGAGGTCACGACGATAATCCAGAAGAGGGCTAGGCCCGCCCGGTACGGGCGGGCCTTCGGCGCGTCAGGCCGCGGTTTTCCAGTTGGGTTGCAGCTCGACGTGCGCAGGGCAGGGCGCGACAGCCGTGGTCGGCAGGCCGGCCAGTTCGTTGGCGAAGCCGTGGTTCACGTCTCGGTGGTGAGCCTCGTCGGCGCGGACCACCTCGACGACGTCACGCAGGGTCGAGCCTTGCGGCAGGTTCCAGTAGTCCAGCGCGATCTTGGGGGCGGGCGCGTTGACCGACCGGCCCTCGTCGATCTCCTGCAGATAGTGGGTGTAGCTGATGACGGCCTCTTCCTCGAAGTAGCCGACGACGCGGTGGGCGGTCTTGGGCGAGATCAGGTACAGCCCGAAGAAGAAGAGATAGAAGACCCACTGCGCGGCCACGACGACGAAGCGCTCGAACAGCGTCGGCCGCGCCACCTCGATGAAGGTCATCAGGTGCATGCGTTCGTTCTCGGCCTCGTCCATCAGCGTCCGGATCCAGCCGCGGTCGGCTTCCATGCGCCGCAGGCACTTCAGGTGGGTCAAGGTCGCGCCGACCATGCCGGGCACGGCGGCCACGGTTTCGAGAACCACGGCCCGGTGGCCATAGCGTTTGGCGAAGAAGGTGTCGGCGCAGAAGCGAAGCGCCTTGACGAAGCCAAGGGCGACGACATCCGAGGCCCCTTTGGGAGCATGGTGGGCATCGAGGGATATTTCAGGACCATTCATGGTCTCGACCTTTCGAGTTGGCGGCGACGGCCGCCGGATCGAGGGACTTGATAGACCTCGCGCTCTGGTCGAAAAATTCTGGTCCGATCCTAAGGAGAATCCCTGGGGTGTGGCCGACGCGCCGGTGCGCTAGGCGCGGAGGATGACCTTGGACGACCTCACTCAGTCCCGCCGAAACCCAAAACGCGAATGGATGATCGCGCTAGGCGTCGCCTTGGGCCTGGTGGGAATCGGCGTCACCACCCGCCTGGCGTTCGAACCGCTGCTTGGCGACCGAGGACTCTATCTCTTCTTCTTTCCGGCCGTTGTCGCCACGGCCGCCTATCGCGGCGTGGCCGGCGGCGCGGTCGCCTGCCTGCTGGGCGTGGTCGCCCTCCTGGCGATCAGCGCCCGACAACCGCCCCTGGACGCGGGCGATATCGCCGGCGCGGTGCTGTTCGTGGCTATCAGCCTCGGCATCAGCTTTGGCGGCGAACGGTTTCGGATCGCGCGGCGACGGACGGAGGCGGTGACGCGCGACCTCATGGTGCGCGAGGCCCACCTGGCGTCGATCCTCGACACCGTGCCCGACGCCATGGTGCTGATCGACGCCGGCGGCCTGGTGCGATCCTTCAGCTCTGCGGCGGAGCGCCTGTTCGGCTGGAAGGCTTCGGAGATCGCCGGCCGCAATGTGAACGTTCTGATGCCCGAGCCCTATCGGTCCGCGCACGACGGCTACCTCAAGCGCTATTACGATACGGGCGAACGCCGGATCATCGGTCTGGGGCGGGTGGTCATCGGCGAGCGTAAGGACGGCTCGACCTTTCCCATGGAGCTGGCGGTGGGTGAGATCAGCACCGCCTCTGGCCGCTTCTTCACCGGCTTCGTCCGCGACCTCACCGAGACACAGCGCACCCAGGCCCGTCTGCAGGAGCTACAGGGCGAGCTGGTGCATATGGCGCGCCTGACCTCGATGGGCGAGATGGCGTCGGCGCTGGCGCACGAGATCAACCAGCCGCTGTCGGCGGTGGCCAACTATCTGAAGGGCAGCAAGCGCCTCCTGCAGGATCCCGAGCTCGATAAGGCCTTGCTGGAAGAAGCGCTCAACAAGGCCGGCGACCAAGCCTTGCGCGCGGGCGCCATCATCCGCCGCCTGCGCGATTTCGTGGCGCGAGGCGAAACGGAGCGGCAGGTCGAGGACCTCAATCGCATGGTGGAGGAGGCCGCGGCGCTGGCGCTGGTCGGGGTGCGGGAGATCGGCGTGTCGGTTCGCCTGGACTATGATCCCGCGGTCCGCCTGGTGCTGGCCGACCGGGTTCAGATCCAGCAGGTTCTGGTCAATCTGATCCGCAACGCCGTCGACGCCATGGAGAGCTTGCCAAGACGCGACCTGACCATCAGCGTCGGGCGACATGACGACCTGGCTCTGGTCAGCGTGGCCGATACCGGGGCGGGCATAGCGCCCGAGATCGCCGAGAATCTGTTCGCGCCCTTCATGACCACCAAGCGCGATGGCATGGGTGTCGGTCTTTCGATCTCGCGCACCATCATCGAGGCGCACGGCGGCCGGCTTTGGGCCGAGGATACGCAAGGGGGCGGAGCGACATTCAAGTTCACGCTCAAGACAGTGGAAGGAGATCCGGACCTTGAGTGAAGGTGTTGTTCACGTCATCGACGACGATGCGGCCATGCGGGACTCGCTGGGGTTTCTGTTGCAGGTCAATCGTATCCCGTACCGGTTGTTCGAGTCTGCGGTCGCCTTCCTGGAAGATCTGCCTCCGTCCGGGGACGGCTGCGTCCTGACCGACGTGCGCATGCCCGAGCTCAGCGGCATCGAGATGCTCAAGCTGCTCCAGGAACGGGGCTATCGCGATCCGGTGATCGTCATGACCGGTCACGCCGATGTTCCCCTGGCGATCGAGGCGATGAAGGCGGGCGTGGTCGACTTCATCGAGAAGCCGTTCGACGATGATATCCTGCTGACCGCCATCCGCGAGGCGCTGGAGCGCAGCCGCCTTCAGCGCGGCGAGGATCGGGCGTTGGCCGATGTCCGGGACCGGCTCGAGAGCCTTTCGCGCCGAGAGCAGGAAGTCTTGGAAGGCGTCGTCGAAGGCCGTTCGAACAAGGTCATCGCCTTTGATCTTGGGATCAGTCCGCGCACGGTGGAGATCTATCGCGCCGCGGTGATGACCAAGATGCGGGCGCGCAGCCTGTCGGAATTGGTCCGAATGGTGCTTTCGACGCGCGGCGGCTGAGAAAAAAGAG
>NZ_DATFAV010000034.1:0-7728 GCF_035254145.1 Caulobacter sp.
CCTAGCCCTTCCGCCGGCGGCCGCCGCGCGAATGGCCGGCGGTCATCGGGTCGGGCTTGGGCGGCGGGACCCAGCCCTCCGGCTTGCGCGGCGTGGGCTGGTCCGTGCCCAGGCCCATCCGGCCCGGAACCTGACGCTGGAAGTACGACGCCTGCGGCGGCTCCTCGACGTCGCGCGCCAGAGCGCTGTGCTGGATGCCAAGGATATGGTCGCGGAGCTTCGCGGCCGTCTCGAAATCCTCGGCGGCCACCGCCTCTTCCAACTGTTCCTTCAGCTCATCGAAGTGCGACACGGCGGCCTCCATGGGATCGGCTTCCCATGAAGAACGCGCGAGCAGGCCTTTAGCCGCGCGCCGCGGCGATGCGGGCCCGGGCGATCTCGTCGGCGACCAGATCGGCGGGACGCTTTTCGGCGATCGACTGGTCGATGACCTCGCCCAGGGTCTGGGCCAGGCGGTCCAGCTTGGTCGACACCCATCCGCCGTCGAACGCGCCGCCGGCCTCCAGCGCGCGGATCTCGGCCGCGACGTTGATGATGCCGCCGCCGTTGATCACGTAGTCCGGCGCGTAGAGGACCCCACGCTCGAACACGGCCTGGCCGATCGCCGCATTGGCCAACTGGTTGTTGGCCGCGCCGGCGATGATCTTGACCTTGAGGCGCGGCAAGGTCGCGGCCGAGATCGCGCCACCCAGGGCGCAGGGCGCGAAGACGTCGGCCTCGACGTCGAAGATGGCGTCGGTCGGCACGATCGTGGCGCCGGTCTTGGCGGCCACCGCGTTCAGCGCGCCCTGATTGACGTCGGCGATGGTCAGGCGCGCGCCGGCGGCGTGCAGCTTTTCGGCCAGGTATCCGCCGACATGGCCGACGCCCTGGATGGCGACATGGACCCCGTTCAGGTCACGGTTCAGCGCGCGCTCGACACACAGGCGAACACCGCGGAACACGCCCTCGGCGGTGACCGGCGAGGGATCGCCCGAGGCGGCCGCATGGCCTTCCAGGCCGGCGACGAATCGGGTGGTGCGCCGGGTGGCGGTCAGGTCGGCCACGGACACGCCGACATCCTCGGCCGTCCAATAGCGCCCGGCCAGGCTGTCGACCGCGCGACCGAAGGCCTCGAACAGTTCTGGCGTCTTCTGGCTGCGGCTGTCACCGATGATCACGGCCTTGCCGCCCCCGAAGTCGAGGTCGGCCATGGCGTTCTTGTAGGACATGCCGCGTGACAGGCGCAGCGCGTCGGTCACGGCGGCGTCGGCGCTGGAGTAGTCCCACATGCGGCAACCGCCGGCGGCCGGACCGCGCGCGGTCGAGTGGATCGCGATGATCGACTTGAGACCAGTTTTTTCGTCGAAGAAAGCGTGAACGCCTTCATGTCCCTCGAAATCGGGGGAATCGAACAAGGTCATGCTGTCGGTCTCGCCTAAGCCGGGATGAACGTGGCGGGGGATGTACCCGCCCTCGCCTCGCGTCACAAGCCTGAAGGCGGGCGGTGCGACATCTTCCCCTTGCGGGATTTCGGCGGGTCCATGGCGGTCATGGCTTCCACGCTGGCGGGGATGGGCGGAGCGCCCGAGGGCGGCCACGCTCCGGGCGCGTCGCGCAGGAACGCCTCGGCGTCCGACCACACCCGCTCGGCCTGACGGTCCACCAGCAGCAGGTGATAGCCCTTGGCGTAGTAGGCCGTTCGCGCCCCGGGCAGCAGCCGCCCGACAGCCTCGACCGTCGGCTCGCGCGGGATGATGTGGTCGTTGGCGCCGTAGCACCAGGCGGTGGGAACCTGGATCTCTCCGGTCGATCTCCAGGCCTTCTCCATCAGACCCACCAGACCGTAGATCGTGTCCGAGCGCGCGCCCCAGATCATCAGGGGGTCGCGGCCCATCCGGCGCAGTTCGTCGATATTGTCGCTGGCCATCACGTTGCGCACCAGCCACTCGGGCGGCTTGACGACCCAGTCGCCAGCCACGTGGGCGGTGAACCACAGGCTCATGCGGTTGGGCAGCGGCTGGTTCGACCAGCCCCAGACCGCCGGCGCGAACAGCATCAGTTTGTCGACCGGCGGCGGATTGGCCGAGGCCATGGCGCAGATGGCCAGCGCCCCGCCCATGCTGACGCCGGCCAGGGCCACCTTCGCGGCTGGATGGCGCTCGCGAACGGCCAGGATCAGGGCCCGCACGTCTTCCAGCACGAGATCGGTCGGCGCCCATATGCCCCGCTCGGGCGAACGGCCAAAGCCGCGGACGTCGAGGGCATAGGTGGCGATCCCTCGCCCCGCCCACCACGCGCCGGCCAGATGATAGGCGTTGGCGTAGTCGTTCATGCCATGCAGCCCAACCACCACCCAGTCGGGCTCACCGGCCGGCAGCCAGCGCATCAATCCCAACCGCACGCCGTCGAAGCTGACGAAGGCGTCGTCCTGCAATCGCGGCCCCCGGAAGCCGAGCGCCGCCAGATCGGGCCTTTGGGTCAGGGGGGCGCAAGCGCTCAGGCCGGCGGCGGAAGCGGCGAGGAACAGGTCGCGTCGCGTCATGAGCCGAGAATTGCCGCGATCCGTTGGCGAAGATAGGGCGCGACCTCGGCCTCGAACCACGGATTGCGTTTCAGCCAGGCGGTGTTGCGCCACGAGGGGTGCGGCAGCGGGATCACGTTCGGCCCGAAATCGCGCCAGGCGGCGATGGTGTCGGTCATGGTCCTTCCGGTTCGCCCCGGCAGCGCCCAGTCCTGGGCGTAGGCGCCGACCAGCAGGGTCAGCTCCACGTTCGGCAATCTGGCGAGCAGCTGCGCCCGCCACAAGGCCGCGCAGCGAGGCGGCGGCGGGAAATCACCACCCTTGGGGTTCGTGCCCGGAAAACAGAAGGCCATCGCCGCCACGCCGATCTCGGGCCGGCCGTAGAAGGTCTCGCGATCCACGCCCATCCACTGGCGCAGGCGGTCGCCCGACCGGTCGTTGAACGGCAGACCCGTCTCGTGGACGACCCGTCCGGGCGCCTGGCCGGCGATCAGGATGCGGGTTTCGGCTCGCACGCGGACCACGGGCCTGGGGACATGCGGCAGGTAGGGTCCGCAAGCCCGGCAGGCGGCGATGTCGGCAAGGAGCGCGTCGAGCGGCATGGACGGGATTTAGGCGCGCATCCTTAAAGTCCCAAGCTCGGCCGAGTATCAGTCCTCGTCGCCGGCGACTTCTTCTTCGAAGCTGGTGGGATCGCCTTCCATGCGCAGGCGGATGCGATAGACGCCGCGGAACTTCTCGGGATTGACCGGCTTGTTGTGGCGCAGGATCACGACCTTGCCCTCGCGGGCCAGCTCGATGGCGTTAGTGCGCACGTGGCCCAGGATCTGCTGCCAGCGCTCCGGCTGGATCGCCTTGGCGACGTTCATGGGGTCGATCGACTTGCCCTGCGGCAGCGCCGCCAGCTGGGACAGGATGGTGTCTTGGATCGGGGAGGTCATGGGCGCTCCCTTGCCACGGATTGTCATCAGAGGCGAGACCGACGGCTTGCGCCGAGCGCCAAGGCCTTCTAGCTGATCCTCAAAAGAAACGGAGGGGATTGCGATGGACGGCGGCAACGAGGTGATCAGCGGACCGCGCCTGGTGGAGACCGGCGACTGGGCCGGCTGGCGCACATGGTCGGGCATGGATCCGTTCGAGGACCAGTCCGGCCCCTTCTACTTCCGCGAAGGCGAGGACGGCCGCGTCACCACCGCCTTCCGCGCCGAGAAGAAACACATGAACGGCGGCGGCTTCATGCACGGCGGCTGCATGATGACCTTCGCCGACTTCTCCCTGTTCGCCATCGCCTGGAAAGAGTTGGCCGACACCCGCGCGGTGACGGTCAGCCTGAACGGCGAATTCGTCGGCCCGGCCCGCCCCGGCGATCTGGTCTCGGCGAGCGGCGAGGTCGTCCGGGCCGGCGGCTCGCTGCTGTTCATCCGCGGCCTGATCGCGACGGGATCCAGCCCGATGCTGAACTTCTCCGGCGTGATCAAGAAGATCCGGTCGCGGTGAACTGCAATCCTCCCCCTGGCGGGGGAGGTTTCGGCTCGAAGAGACGACGGAGGGGGAAGAGGCCGGTTCAGCAGAACTTCCCCCTCCGGCCTTCGGCCACCTCCCCCGCTGGGGGGAGGATTTTGATCCTCTAAACCCCCGCCTTCGCCGCCGGGCGTTCCATCATCGCTTTCAGCCAGCGGTTCACGTGCGCCAGCTCCTCGTCGGGCCGGAAGCGGACCATGCGGGCGAAATCCAGGCCGGTGACGGCCAGGATGTCGGCGATGGTCAGGCGGTCGGCGGCGATGAAGGGGCTCTCGGCCAGACGTCGATCGAAGACCTTCAAGGCGCGCTCGGCGGCCTTGCGATTGGACTCGGCGATTTCCGGGACCTGGGTCTCGATCGCCGCCAGCGCCGGATGGCTGTGGCGCACGGCCATCATCAGCGGCGTCGACAGCAGCATCTCGGCCCGACGCGTCCACATCTCGATCACCGCGATCTCGCGCGGGTCGCGGCCGAACAGGTTCGGCTCGGGATAGAGGCTCTCCAGATAGCGGCAGATGGCCACCGACTCGGTGATGGTCGTGGCCTCGTCGATTTCCAGCGCCGGCACATTGGGCAGGCCGGCCTTGGCGAGATAGTCGGGCTGTCGATGCTGGCCGCCGAAGATGTCGATATCGACGATCTCGATGTCCTCGATCCCCTTCTCCGCCATGAACCAGCGAACCCGCCGAGGATTGGGCGCGCGACGGCTGTCATAGAGCTTCATGTGGTTCCTCCCGTCCCGAGAAGTTGCGCGCCTTCCGTCACGGAATAAAAGCCCTTCCCCCTTGATGGGGGAAGGGTTGGGATGGGGGTGACCTCTGAATTTCCGCCGCGACGCGCTCGGGAATCAAAGCCCGAACAGCGACCGTGGCATCAGGCCGACCAGCGAGCCGGTCAGGCAGGTGGCCAGGAAGCCGGCCATCATCGCCTTCCACACCAGGCTCAGCACCTCCTGACGGCGATGGGGCACCAGCACCGAGAAGCCGGCGACGTTCATGCCGACCGAGCCGATGTTGGCGAAGCCGCACAGGGCGTAGGTCATGATCATGCGGGTGCGTTCGTCGAGCAGGGTCCCGCCGACCTTCGACAGCTGGATGAAGGCGGTGAACTCGGTCAGGATCAGCTTCACGCCCAGCAGGCCGCCGGCGGTTCCGGCCTCCTTCCAGGGCACGCCCATCGCCCAGGCGAGCGGCGAGAAGATCACGCCCAGGCCGCGCGCGATGCTCAGCGGTTGCCCCCCCACCATCGGCATGGCGCCCAGGATCTTGTCCACCATCGTGGCCAGGGCCACGAAGACGATGAGGGTCGCCCCCACGTTCAGGGCGATCTGCAGGCCGTCGGTCGTGCCCTTCATCACCGCGTCGATCGCGCTGCCGTAGGTCTTGTCCTCGGTGGAGAGGTCGAGGTCGCCGCCCCGCTCCATCGGGTCCGACGGCACGATGATCCGGGCCAGCAGCACTCCGGCCGGGGCCGAGATGATCGAGGCCGTCAGCACGTGGGCGGCGGCGTTGGGCAGCACGTCGTGCAGGATCGTGGCGTAGGCGACCATGGTCGAGCCCGAGACGCAGGCCATGCCGACCGCGATCAGCATGAAGAGCTCCGAACGCGACAGCTTGTCGAGATAGGCGCGGATGAAGATCGGGCCTTCGATCTGGCCCATGAAGATGGTGGCCGCGGTGGCCAGGGCCGGCGGGCCGCGCAGGCCCAGCGTCTTCTGGAACACGAAGCCGAAGCCCTGGGCCAGCCACTTCAGGATCCGCCAGTGCCACAGCAGCGCCGACAGGGCGCAGACCACCAGGATCACGGGCATGACGCGGAAGGCGAAGATGAAGCCCGCGCCCGGATTGCTGACCGGATAGGGCTGGTCGCCGCCCGCCAGGAAGCCGAACACGAACGCCGTGCCCGCCTGGGTCGAGGCGCCGAGCCCCTCGACCGCCCCGTTGACGCCCTGCATCAGCTTCTGGGCCTGGGGCAGGCCGAACAGCACCAGGACCAGCATCACCTGGATCACGATGGCGCCGATGGCGAGCACCCAGGGGAATCGCTTGCGGTTTTCGGAGACGAGCCAGCAGAGGCCCAGGGTGAGCGCCAGACCCGCCAGGGCCTGAACGTTCTCGGGACGGAACATCAAGACGAAGACCTTACAAAGTGGCGGCGCCCCCGCGACGCCGGCCAAGGGGCGAAATGACACCAAGACGACCGTCGCACGCAAGCGGCTTGCGTAAGGAATGGTTAAGGACGACGCCCGGCGCCTAAGTCAGAAGCCGCTTACCGTCAAAAGGGCCGGCCGCCGGCCTGGGCCAGGGACACGCGCGCGTCGCGAAACTTCGAATCCGTGGCGATCTTCGCCTCTCACTCGGCGCCGGCCGATTATTTCACGCCAGAAATGCGCCTTACCCCGATTTAACTTGGACCTTCGCCGATCGCCGTTCATTCCTGCAACCGTCGGTTTGGGGAGCGAGAGTCCGAATGTCGTTGGCCTTGTCCACTCTTCTCTACGAGTGGCGTCGTTACATGGCGGCCGTGGTCGCCCTCGCCTTTTCCGGCCTGCTGGTGCTGGCCCAGGTCGGCATGTTCGTGGGGATCGGCAAGGGCTTCACCGCCCAGATCGACCGCGCCCGCGCCGACATCATGGTGCTGGGCCCCGGCGCCAAGGCGCTGTTCGGCGGTCCCTCGGGCCTGCCGCGCCGGATGATTCCGCTGGTCTACAGCCATCCCGAAGTCACTCAGGTCGCTCCGCTCGACGGGTCCGGCGGCCGCTTCCAGAACATCCTGTCGCCCGAGCAGCAGGCCAAGGAGGAAGCCCGCGCCAAGAAGGCCGGCAAGGGCGGGAAAGGCGGCGGCACGGCCCGCAAGACCGAGTTCGTCAACGTCACGGTGATCGACGCGATTCCCGGCTACGTGACCGTGCCCACCGACTACAGCCAGTCGATGATCGAGGCCCTGCGTCGTCCCTACGCCGTGGCCGTCGACCAGACCGCGCTGAAGCGCCTGGGCGTCAAGAAGGGCGACAAGGCCCTCTACAACGGCAAGACCATCAACATCGCCGTCGTCACGACCGGCTATCCCAACATCATCCAGCCCACCCTGGTGATGTCGCGCGACACCCTGCGGATGCTGGGCGAGGCCGACACCGGCCAGCGCGTCGGCCCTCTAATGGTCGAGATCCAGGATCCATCGCGCGCCGAGATCGTCGCGGCGCAACTGAACAAGAAGGCCGACGGCAAGTTCCGCGCCTGGACCCGCCAGGAGCTGGCCGACGCCAATTCCGGCGCCATGCTCGAAGATCAGATCATCGGCATCATGCTGGGCTTTTCGGCGTTCCTGGGCCTGCTGATCGGCGTGGCCATCACCTGGCAGACCCTGCGCGGCGCCATCATGGCCAACATCAAGGAGTTCGCCTCCCTGCGCGCCCTGGGCGTGTCGATGGGCGACCTGCGCAACATCGTCATGGAGCTCAGCTTCTGGGTCGGCATCGTCGGCGTGCTGGCGGCGGGCCTTCTGACCTGGCTGGTCACCCTGCTGGCCAGCGCCGGCGGCGTGCCGATGTACTTCCCGCCCATGCTGGTGGGCGTGGTCGCCGTCTTCCTGATCGTCATCGCCATGCTCTCCGGCTTCCTGTCGCTGGGCATCCTCAAGAACAGCCAACCCGCGGATCTGCTGCGATGAGCAACGATCACAGCCACAAGCGCGGCCAGAGCGCG
>NZ_DATFAV010000035.1:0-11407 GCF_035254145.1 Caulobacter sp.
GGGCGGCGTGGACGATCTGAACGCCCATCAGGACGGCGAAGGGCAGCAGGTCGAGGTCAAAGACGGGCGTGGTCATGGGACCATCTGACGCCCGTCTTCGGCCCGGATGCAAGCCTCAGCGCGAACGGCGTTCGCTGTCGAGGTGGGCCATCATCGCCTCGGCGTAGCGCGTGCCCGCCACGGCTTCGGCTGGAACCGCCGCCTCGATCGCCGCCAGGTCCGCCGGACTCAGCGACACCTCCAGCGCGCCCAGGGCCTCGGAGAGACGGTCGCGACGGCGCGCGCCGATCAGCGGCACGATGTCGTCGCCGCGCGAGGCCACCCAGGCGATGGCGGCCTGGGCCGTGGTCACGCCCTTGGCCTGCGCCACCGCGCTCAGGGCCTGGGCCAGCTTGAGGTTGGCCTCCAGGTTCTCGCCCTGGAAGCGCGGGCTTATGGCGCGGAAGTCCCGGCCCGCCCTGCCGCTGTCCTTGGTCCAGTGACCGCTGATCAGGCCCCGGGAGAGGACGCCGTAAGCCGTCATGCCGATCCCCAGCTCGCGCAGGGTTGGCAGGATCTCGGCCTCCACGCCGCGCGAGATCAGGGAGTACTCGATCTGCAGATCGACGATGGGGGCGACCTTGGCGGCCCGGCGGATCGTCTCGGCACCCACCTCCGACAGGCCGATGTGGCGGACATAGCCGGCCTGGACCATCTCTGCGATCGCGCCGATCGTGTCCTCGATCGGCACGTCGGGATCCAGGCGCGAGGGGCGGTAGATGTCGATGTGGTCGACGCCTAGGCGCTTGAGGCTGTAGGCCAGGAAGTTCTTGATGGCGTTGGGGCGGCCGTCATAGCCGAGGAACCCGCCGGCCGGATCGCGCAGGGCGCCGGTCTTGACGCTGAGCACCAGCCTGTCGCGCTTGTGGTTCTTCAGCGCCTCGCCGATCAGCATCTCGTTGTGGCCCATGCCGTAGAAGTCGCCGGTGTCGATCAGGGTGATCCCGGCCTCGACGGCGGCGTCGAAGGTGGCCAGGCTCTCGGCCCGGTCACTGGGGCCGTACATATCCGACATGCCCATGCAGCCCAGACCAAAGGCCGAAACGACAGGGCCGGTCTTTCCAAGTTGGCGCGTCTTCATCTGCTGTCTCCGTGGTTGTGGAGCAGGTTATGCGCTCGATCGGTTCGTGCGATAATCCGACAAGGTTCGCACGACCCGTTCGGAATTTCGCACAATGCAGCAAGCCGACTTCGCCGATCTCGACGCCTTCACCGCCGTGGCCCGGGCGCGTGGCTTCCGCGCGGCGGCGGCCCTGCGTGGCGTTTCGGCCTCGTCGCTGAGCGAGGCGGTGCGGCGGCTGGAGACGCGGCTGGGCGTGCGCCTGCTCAACCGCACCACCCGCAGCGTCACCCCGACCGAAGCCGGCCAGAAGCTACTGGAGCGCCTGTCGCCCGCCCTGGCCGACGTCGCCCTGGCTCTCGACGAGGTCAACGCCTTTCGCGACAGCCCGACCGGCACGCTGCGCCTGAACGTGCCCGGCGTGGTGGCCAAGGTGGTGCTGCCCAGGCTGCTGCCCCGTTTCCTGGCGCTGCATCCCGGCGTGGCCGTCGAGGTGGTGGCCGAAGACTCGTTCATCGACGTGCTGGCGGCCGGCTTTGACGCTGGCGTGCGCTACGACGAGCGGCTGGAGAAGGACATGATCGCCGTGCCGCTGTCGGGACCCCAGCGGTTCGTCCTGGTCGGATCGCCCGCCTATTTCGCCCAGCATGGACGGCCAACGCATCCGCGCGACATCCTGGACCACGCCTGCATCCGCCACCGCTTCGTCAGCGGCTCCTCGTATCCGTGGGAGTTCGAGAAGGACGGCGAGGTGGTGCGAATCAACCCGCCAGCCCGCTTGACCTCGACCCAGGTCGACCTCGAACTGGCGGCCTGCGAGGCCGGCGTCGGCCTGATGGCGACGTTCGAAGACTTCGTGGCCGAGGCGCTGGCGGCCGGTCGGCTGGAGACGGTGCTCGACGACTGGCTGCCGCCGTTCTCGGGACCCTACCTCTACTACGCCAGCCGCCGCCACATGCCCGCGCCGCTACGCGCCTTCGTGGACTTTCTGAAGACCGCGCACTGAGCTGCGGCCGCCCCCAGGATAGGAAATACAGTTTGAACTAAACAAGACTCCACCTAGAGTGGACAAGCGATTCGCGTGGGTTGCAGCCCGTGGCTGCCAAAGTTCCTGGAGTAGCGATGGCGGCTGTCAGCTCCGATCCGTCGGCCCTGTCCAACCTGACCCCGGCGCGGATCGCCGCATTGAGCGGTTCGGCCATCGCCGCCGCCCCGCCATCGGAATTCGCCAAGCTGACCTCCAGGCAGGTCGCGGCGATTTCGGTCACCGCGATCAGCGCGCTCAGCCCGGAGCAGTTCGCGAAGTTCGGCGTCAACCAGCTGTCCGGACTGACCGCCGCCCAACTGCCGCGCCTGCCCAGCACGGTGGCTTTCAGCGGCGCCCAGCTTCTGGTTCTCAACCAGGGCCAGGTGTCGGCGCTGTCGCGGACCCAGGTCGCGGCCTTGACCACCGAGGCGCTCGACGGGCTGCGCACCAGCCAGATCGTGATGCTGAGCGCGACGAATGTCTCGGCCTTGAACCGCGAGCAGGTCCAGAGCCTGTCCCAGCTCCAGGTGCGCGCCCTGACATCGGCCCAGATGCGTGGCCTGACGACCGAGGATCTGGCCGAATTCAGCCCCGAGCAGTTTTCCGCCTTCACGCCTGGCCAGATCGGCTCGCTGAGCCCGACTCAGGTCAACGGTCTTTCGGCGACGCAGGTCGGCGCCTTGACGTCCACCCAGTTCGCGGGCCTCTCGGTCGCGACGCTGCGAGCCCTGCCCGCCGAGACCATAGCCCTGACCACCGCGGCCCAATGGGGCGGCGCCACCAACGGCCAGCTCTCGATCTTGAACGCCGCCCAGCTGAACGCGCTGGGCGAACGGAAGGCGGCCTTGAGCCCCACCCAGATCCGCTCGCTGTCGGCCACCGAACTTAGCCGGGCTGGGCCGCAGTTCGTGGCCAGCCTGACCACGACGCAGCTGAAGGGCCTGACGGCGAACCATACCGCGGCCCTCTCGGTCACGGCCGCGGCGGGCCTCAGCCCCACCCAGCTCGCGGCGCTCGACCCCGCGGCCATCGGCGGCCTGTCGCCGGGCAGCTTCTCGGCGCTGAACGCCACCCAGGTGGGCGCGCTCAGCGCCAGCCAGATCGTCCGCCTGCAGGGCGGCCAGCTGAAGGCCCTCAACGGCGAGGACTTCAACGAGTTCACCCGCGCCCAACTCAAGGCCTTCACCGCCACCCAGATCCGCGATCTGCCGCCCGAACGGCTGGCGGCCCTGTCCGACGAGACCTTCTCGGTCTTCTCCGCCACCCAGCTGAAGGCCATGACCGCCCTGCAGCTGAAAGCCTTGTCGGCCAGCGACCTGACCGCCTTGTCGGCCGAGCAGACCGGCGCCCTGACATCGGCCCAGATCAGCGCGCTGTCCGGCACCCAGCTGAGCGCTCTGCGCCACGGCGGCCCCTTCTCCCCGGCGCAGATGGCTGGGATCACCGCGACCCAGCTGAAGGCCTTCACGGCGACCGACGTCGCCCACTTGACCCCGACGGAGCTGGTGGGCCTGAACGCGGCCCAGATCAGCGGCCTGACCCCCACGGCCCTCTCGGCCCTGGACGACACCCAGATGGCGCGCCTGACGATCAATCAGCTGCGCGGCCTGACGGCGACCCAGCTCGGCGGCCTGACCGGCGCCGACGTCGACCAGCTTAAGGCCGCTCAGGTGGCCCTGCTGGACGGGACCCAGATCGGCGCCCTGGTTCAGCATCTTTCCACCACCCTGGTCGGCGGCCTGACCGCCGCCCAGGTTGGCAAGATGTCGGTGACCGCGCTGGACGCCCTGTCGCCCGCGCAGATCGCCGCGCTCGGCGCCACCCAGCTGAAGGCCTTGACGGCGGACCAGCTGAGCAAGCTGCCGTCCGACATCGCCTCCAGCCTCGACGCCACCCAGGTGGCGGCTCTGAGCGCAAACCAACTGGGCGCCCTGACGCCCACCAACCTGGGGCGGCTGACGACCGAGGGCCTGCAGCGCCTGGACCTCGGCCAGCTGCGCGGGATCACCGTCACCCAGGTCCGCAGCCTGACCGCCACCCAGTTTGGCGCGTTCAACGCCACCCAGATCGCCGCCCTTACCGGCGCCCAGATCGGCGCCTTGTCGGCCAGCCTGGTCGAAAGCCTCTCCGCCACCCAATGGGCCGGACTGAGCGCCACCCAGGCGCAGGGGCTGACCGCCACCCAGTTGGCCGGATTGGACGCCGAGGACCTGGCCAAGCTGAGCGCCACGCAATGGACCGCGCTGCGCTCCACCCAGATCGCGGGCCTGTCGGCCACGGCGGCGGCCGGACTGGACGCCACCCGACTGGCCCAACTGACGCCGGCCCAGCTGGCGGGCCTGTCGGCGGGCGCGCTCTCGGCCCTGGACGCGAGCCGCATTAACGCGCTGTCGACCAGCCAGGTCGCCGGCCTGACCGCCACCCAGCTGCGCGGCCTGACGAACACGGACCTGGCCGAATTCAGCCCGACGCAGGTCGCGGCCATCGGCCCGACACAGCTGGCGGGTCTGGCGGCGACCGGTCTGGCCGCGCTGAGCAAGGATCAGGTCTCCGCCTTGAGCGCCGCCCAGATCAAGGCGCTCTCGCCGTCACAGGTCGCGGCGCTGGGGCCCGCGCAGCTTGGCGCCCTGTCGCCCACCCAGCTGGCGGCCTTGAGCGCGGTTCAGCTGGGCGCCGTGACCAGCGAGAGCCTGGCGGCCTTGACGACGACGCAGATGACGGCGCTCACCTCGGCCCAGCTCTCGGGCCTGAGCGTCACCCAGGCGGCGGGTCTTAGCGGCGAGCAACTGGCCGCCCTGGCTGACACCCAGGTGGGCGGACTTAGCGGCGGCTTCCTGGCGGCCCTATCTTCCACCGCCTTCGCGGCCCTGAGCGCGACCCAGGTCGCGCGTCTCTCGACCACCCAGGTCCAGAACCTGACCACGACCCAGATCGGCGCGCTGTCGGCCAGCGACTTCGCCGAGCTGTCCGCCACCCAGGTGAAAGGCCTGACCGCGGCCCAGCTCGGCGCGCTGTCGACCGGCAATCTCGCCAGCCTGACGTCCACGGCCCTGGCGGGGCTTTCGGCGACGCAGTTCGCGGGCCTGACATCCGCCCAGTTGGCCGCCCTGCCGGATTCGCTGATTGAGGGACACCTCCAGCAGCTCACGCCCGCCCAGATGGCCGGGGTGTCCCCCACCCTGATCGCAGGCCTGTCGACGACGGACCTGGCCAGTCTGGGCGCCAGCCAGCTGGGGGCGCTGTCGCCGTCCGCCTTCGCGGCCCTGGGAACCGGCGGATTGGCCAGCCTGTCCACCACCCAGCTCGGCGGACTGTCGACGACCCAGGTGGCCAGCCTGGACGCCACGGGCTTCGCGACCTTCTCGGCCACCCAGGTGGCGGCCTTGTCGGCGACCCAGATCGGGGCCGTTCGGGGCGAGATCCTCTCGGCCCTGGACGCGACCCAGTTCGCCCGTCTCACCGCCACCCAGGTGCGCGGCCTGACCACCAGCCAGATCGAACGGTTCAGCGCCACCGACATCGGCGAGATCACCGCCACCCAGCTCGCCGCGTTCGGCGCTCAGCAGCTGGAAAGCTTCTCGGCCGCCGACATCTCGGCCCTGACCACGGCCCAGGTGGCGGCGCTATCCGCCGCGCAGATCACCGCCCTGACGCCCGTCCAGGTGCGCGGGCTGACCCCGACCGACGTCGGCGAACTCAGTCGGACCCAGGTCGCCGCCCTCACCGCGGCCCAGGTCGGCGCCCTGTCGATCGGCGCCGTCGAGGCGATGTCCGGCGAGCAGTTCGGCGGCCTCAGCGCCGCCCAGGTTCGCGGCTTCACGGCCGACCAGTTGGCGGGCCTTGGCGTCGACGGGCTGGCGCGTCTGTCGGGCGTGCAGCTGGGCGCCCTGACCACCACCCAGGTGGGTCAACTGCCGGCGGCGTCGGTTCACGCCCTGACCGCCACCCAGATCGGCCAGATCATGCCCAGCCAGATCCCCGGCTTCACTACCAGCCAGATCGCCGCCTTCGCGCCCGCCCAGCTGAGCGGCCTGTCGCGCGCCCAGGTCAACAAGCTGACCGCCGCCCAACTGGACGCCATGAACGCCGCCCAACTGGAAGCGATCGGGCTGTAACGAAAAGGCCCGAGACTGGCGTCCCGGGCCTCCGAGTTTCGAAGCGAAAGGACGGTCAGTCCTTGGCGCGTTCCACGTAGCTGTTGTCTTCCGTCAGGATAATCACCCGGGTGCCCACGGTGATGTACGGCGGCACGGTGGTCTTGACGCCGTTGCTGAGCACGGCCGGCTTGTATGACGAGCTGGCGGTCTGGCCCTTCACCGACGGTTCGGTGTCGACGATCTCGAGGATCACGGTGCGCGGCAGCTCGATGGCGATCGGCACGTCGTTGTGCGTCGACAGCTGGACCGTCATGTTTTCCTGCAGATAGGGCGCGGCGTCGCCGATCACTTCCTCGGTCGCCACGAGCTGGTCGTAGGTTTCCGGGTTCATGAAGTGGAAGCCTTCGGCGTCCTGGTACAGGAAGGTGTGGTTGCGCTGGTCGACGAAGGCGCGCTCGACCTGCTCGGTCGTGCGGTAGCGCTCCGAAACCTTCACGCCGTCCGAGATGCGGCGCATGTTCAGCTGGGTCACCGGCGTGCCCTTGCCCGGATGGATATTGTCGACCGTCAGGACGACATAGAGCTTGCCGTCCATGTCGACGACGGCGCCTTTGCGGAGCGAGCTGGCTGCGACCTTCACGTAGTTACGTTCCTTGGATGAAAGCGCGCGCGAGGCCGCGGGCGCGATCGTGCTATTGATCCGTGAGCGCCCTCGTATAGCGAACGGGGCGAAATCTCCAGTCTCTTCGGTTTTGGCACATTGTCCTCACCTTCGACCACCGCCCCGAGCGCTTCCTGGTGGCGCGCCGATGTTCACCAGGACCGCCGCCCGTTCCTGCTGGCCCGCAACCGGATCACCAAGGCCTTCCGCGCCTGGTTCGACGCCCAGGGCTTCGAGGAAGTGGAGACCGCCGCCCTGCAGGTCTCGCCCGGCGCCGAGGCCCACCTGCACGCCTTCGCCACCGAAGCCCTGACCACCGCGGGCGAGGTCAGCCCCCTCTACCTGCACACCTCGCCTGAGTTCGCCTGCAAGAAGCTGCTGGCGGCCGGAGAGGAGAAGATTTTCAGCCTCTCCAAGGTGTGGCGCAACCGCGAGCGCGGGCCGCTGCACCATCCGGAGTTCACGATGCTGGAATGGTACCGGGCGCGGGCGCCGTATCAGGTCCTGATGGACGATTGCGCGGCCCTGCTGGCCCTGGCGGCCGAGACGGCGGGGACCCGTCGCTTCGACTTCCGCGGCATGATCTGCGATCCGTTCGCCACGCCCGAGCGGCTGACGGTGGCGCAAGCCTTCTCCCGCCACGCCGGGGTCGACCTGCTGGCCAGCGTCGCCGCCGACGGGACGACCGACCGCGACGCCCTGGCCGCCGCCGCCCGCGATGTCGGGATCCGCGTCGCCGAGGACGACGGCTGGGCCGACGTCTTCAGCCGGATCATCGTCGAGAAGGTCGAGCCGCGCCTGGGCGAGGGCCGGCCGACGATCCTGTGCGAATATCCGATCTCGGAGGCGGCCCTGGCCCGCCCGAAGGCCGACGATCCTCGCGTGGCCGAGCGGTTCGAGCTCTATGCCTGCGGGGTCGAGCTGGCCAACGCCTTCGGCGAGCTGACCGACGCGGCCGAGCAGCGCCGCCGGTTCGAGATCGAGATGGACGAGAAGGCCCGCGTCTATGGCGAGCGCCATCCCATCGACGAGGATTTCCTGGCGGCCCTGGAGCACATGCCCGAGGCCTCGGGCTCGGCGCTGGGCTTCGACCGCCTGGTCCTGCTGGCGACGGGCGCGCGGCGGATCGAAGACGTGCTCTGGACGCCGGTGGCCTGATCCCCGGTTGCGCGCCCTCAAGCCGCGTCGCGCGCGGCGTGCTATGCCTTGGGTCGACACCGAGGCTCCGAGGAGAGGATGAAACGATGACCCGTTTGAAGGCGCACGCGGAAAGGCACGCGGTCTCGCGGATCGGCTGGCTTCGGGCCGCCGTCCTCGGCGCCAATGACGGCATCGTCTCGACCGCCAGCCTGATCGTCGGCGTCGCCGCCGCCGAGGCTTCGCGCGGGGGTCTCGTCCTGACCGCGACCGCGGGGCTGGTGGCGGGCGCCATGTCGATGGCCGCCGGCGAATACGTCTCCGTCAGTTCCCAGGCCGACAGCGAGGCCGCCGATCTGGCCCGCGAGCGCCAGGAGCTGGCCACCCAGCCCGAGGAGGAGCTGGACGAGATGACCGCGATCTACGTGGCGCGCGGCCTGTCTCCCGATCTGGCCCGCCAGGTCGCCGTCCAGCTGAACCAGGGCGACGCCCTGGCGGCCCATGCGCGCGACGAGCTGGGCATTTCCGAACATCTGACCGCGCGGCCGGTGCAGGCGGCCCTGACCTCGGCGGCGACCTTCGCGGTGGGCGCGGCCATGCCCCTGGTCGTGACCTTGGCCGCGCCAATGCCGCTGATGATCCCGACCGTGACGGTGGCGACCCTGGCCGCCCTGGCGCTGCTGGGCTGGCTGGGCGCCTGGGCGGGCGGCGCCAATCCCTGGCGCTCGATGATCCGGGTGACGTTCTGGGGCGTGCTGGCCCTGGCCGCGACGGCCCTGATCGGCAAGGCCTTCGGCGCGGTCGTCTGACGCGTTCTAGACCGGCAACGGCCTTGGCTTGCGGTGCTCGTCGATGGCCACGAAGGTGAAGACGCCTTCGGTGACCTTGTGGGCCTGCTCGCCGTCGCGGCGGCGGCGCCAGGCCTCGACCGAGACCTTCAGCGAGGTGCGCCCGGTGTGGATCACCTTGGCGAACAGGCTGACCTCGTCGCCGACGAACACCGGGCTGATGAAGGTCATGCCGTCGATGGCGATGGTGGCGCAGCGGCCGGCCGCGCGGTGAAAGGCGATCGAGGCCGCCGCCAGGTCCATCTGCGACAGCAGCCAGCCGCCGAAGATGTCGCCTTCGGGGTTGGTGTCGGACGGCATGGCGATGGCGCGCAGCACCGGCGCCTCGTGCGGCCACTCGGCCTTTTCCCAGGCCTTGGCGAGAGTCTCGGCGCGCTGGCTGGGCGGGACGCTGTCGTTCACGGGCTTAGTGGCCGCCGGCGCCTTCGTAGACGCCCGGCGCCAGGATCTCGTTCTCGTCGCCAACCGCCGTGGTCGCCACGAAGCGGCGGTCGCAATAGGGGCAGTCGACGAAGCCGGCCGCGCCCATCTCCAGCCACACGCGCGGATGGCCCAAGGCCCCGCCGACGCCATCGCAGGCGATGCGGTGCGAGCGGACCGCGATCATCTCCGGCGCGGGGCCGGCGGCCGCCAGGGTGTCCATGGCGGTGGGAACCGTCGCGGGCTCGGCCGTCGCCGATCCGGGCAGGGCGTCGAGAGCGGAGGTGGACTTGGCCTTGCGCGCCATGGGCGAAACCTTCGAATTCAGACGTGGCCTTGGCGTGGCCGCGAACGAGGCATACCTATGCGACGCCGGAAGGCGCCGTCAATCGACGCGCGCGCCATACGGCGCTTCCGCGCTTCGTCGCTGACCGCTTTGGACGCTACATGGACCTGCCCGCCTACGCCATCGAAGCCGAAGATCTCTACAAGACCTATGCCGGCACCAAGACCTCGCCGGAAAAACGGGCGCTGAACGGCATCGACCTGAAGATCCCGCGTGGCTCGATCTTCGGCCTCCTGGGTCCCAATGGCGCGGGCAAGTCGACCTTCATCAACATCCTGGCGGGCCTGACCCGCAAGACCAGCGGCACGGTGCGGATCTGGGGCCGCGACATCGACCAACGGCCGCGCGACGCCCGCGCCGCCATCGGCGTGGTGCCCCAGGAACTGGCCGCCGACGTCTTCTTCACCCCGCGCGAGTCGCTGGAGGTCCAGGCCGGCTTCTACGGCGTGCCCAAGAGCGAACGCCGCACCGACGAGCTGCTCAACGCCCTGGGCCTGGGCGACAAGGCGAACGCCTATGTCCGCCAGCTGTCGGGCGGCATGAAGCGACGCCTGATGGTGGCCAAGGCCATGGTCCACCAGCCGCCCGTGCTGATCCTCGACGAGCCCACCGCCGGGGTCGACGTCGAGCTGCGCCGCCAGCTCTGGCAATATGTCACCAGCCTGAACCAGCTGGGCGTCACGATCGTGCTGACCACCCACTATCTGGAAGAGGCCCAGGAGCTCTGCGACCAGATCGCGATCATCAACCGCGGCGAGGTCGTCGCCTGCGAGCCGACCGAGACCCTGCTGCGACGCATGGACAGCCGCAACGTCGTGGTCACCCCCGAACAGCCCGTGACCATCGCACCGACCCTGGCCGGCTTCGACACCAAGCTGCGTTCGGGCGGCGCCTTCCAGGTCAGCTATCGCACCGGCCAGTCCAGCGTCGAGCAGGTGCTGGCGGCGGTGCGGGCCAGCGGCGTCCACATCAAGGACATCGCCACCGAGGATCCCGACCTGGAGGACGTCTTCGTCTCCCTGACCTACGGCGACCCGAACGCGGCCGACCCGACCAAGGACTGATCAGTCGTCGGTCGCGGACCGCAGTCTTTCCGCCTCGGCTTGCCAGCCGCCCCGCATCGCGCCAGCTTCGCCGTCCGGCAGGAAGGGGCGTTGGCGATGCGGTTTCTGGGACTTGTGGTGGCCCTGTGCCTTGGACTGGCGCCGATGGCGCGAGCGGCCGACGCCCGGCCCATCCCGGTCAAGGTCGTCGTCCTGACCACCTTCGAGATCGGCGCGGTCACCGGCGACCAGCCGGGCGAGTTCCAGCCCTGGGTCGAGGGCTTGCCGCTGAAGGAGACCATCGAGGTCCCCGGCCTTCGCCACGCCGCCCGCTATTCTCCCGAGACCGGCGTGCTGGGCGTCATGACCGACATGCGCGCCCGGGCCCGTGAGAGCGTCGCGGCGCCGATCCTGTCCAAGCAGTTCGACTTTTCCAGGACCTACTGGATCGTGGCCGGCATCGCCGGCGTCGACCCCAAGGCCGCCTCGATCGGCAGCGCCGCCTGGGCCCGCCACGTCGTCGACGCCGATCCGATCTACGAGGTCGACGAGCGCGAGATCCCCGCCGACTGGCCCTACGGCCTCTATTCCCTGGAGACCGACCGACCCAATGTGAAGGGCTCGGCCGTCGGCTCCTCCGGCATGGTCTGGTCGCTGAACTGGCGGCTGGTCGACTGGGCCTATGGCCTGACCTCGGCGACGCCGATCCCCGACTCTCCCGCCCTGGCG
>NZ_DATFAV010000036.1:0-7254 GCF_035254145.1 Caulobacter sp.
TTCAGCGCCGGCGCCGATATCTCCGAGACCAACACCTTCTCGGGCACCACGATCGCCCAGGCCGACTATCACCTGTCGGCGCAGGACGTCTGGGACATCAATTTCGAAGGCGCCCGGATCGGCCGCTCGGTCGCCGATCGCTGGAACGCCCAGAACCCCGACAGCCCCAAGTTCATCGCCGGCTCGATCGGGCCGTTGAACGTCATGCTGTCGATGTCGTCGGACGTGAACGACCCCGGCGCGCGCAAGGTGACCTTCGACCAAGTCTACCAAGCCTACCGCCAGCAGGTGGACGCGCTGTACCAGGGCGGGGTTGATCTCTTCCTGATCGAGACCATCACCGACACCCTGAACTGCAAGGCCGCCATCAAGGCGATCCTCGACTGGCGTGACGAGGGCCACGAGGAGCTGCCGATCTGGATCAGCGGCACCATCACCGACCGCTCGGGCCGCACCCTGTCGGGCCAGACGGCCGAGGCGTTCTGGAACAGCGTCAAGCACGCCAAGCCGTTCGCGGTGGGCTTCAACTGCGCCCTGGGCGCTGATTTGATGCGCCCGCACATCGCCGAGATGGCCCGCATCGCCGACACCCTGGTCGCGGCCTATCCGAACGCCGGCCTGCCCAACGCCATGGGCCAGTACGACGAGGAGCCGCACCAGACCGGCCACGCCCTGCACGAATGGGCCAAGGACGGCCTGGTCAACATCCTGGGCGGCTGCTGCGGCACGACGCCGGACCACATCCGTCACGTGGCGGACGAGGTGCGCGGCGTTGCGCCGAGGCAGATCCCCGAGCGTCCCAAGGCCATGCGCCTGGCGGGGCTCGAGCCGTTCGAGTTGGCTTAGTGGTTCTCATATCTACATCCCTTCTCCCCTTGCGGGAGAAGGTGTCGCCGAAGGCGACGGATGAGGGGTCTCGCGGACCCTTCAGCCGCCGTCTCGCGGCGTCCATGGTCTTCAACCCCTCATCCGACCCGCTTCGCGGGCCACCTTCTCCCGCAAGGGGAGAAGGGATGACTGCTGTAACTGGATACTGAAATGCGCCCCGTCTTCGTCAATATCGGTGAGCGCACCAACGTCACCGGCTCGGCCAAGTTCAAGAAGCTGATCGTCGAGGGGAACTACCCCGAGGCGCTGTCGGTCGCGCGCCAGCAGGTCGAGGCCGGCGCCCAGGTCATCGACGTCAACATGGACGAGGGGCTGCTGGACAGCCAGCAGGCCATGGTCACCTTCCTGAACCTGATGGCCGCCGAGCCGGACATCGCCCGCGTGCCGGTGATGATCGACAGCTCCAAGTGGGAGGTGATCGAGGCGGGCCTGAAGTGCGTCCAGGGCAAGGCGATCGTCAATTCGATCTCGATGAAGGAAGGCGAGGAGAAGTTCCTCGAACAAGCCAAGCTGTGCCTGCGCTACGGCGCGGCGGTGGTGGTCATGGCCTTCGACGAGGTCGGCCAGGCCGACACCGAGGCGCGCAAGGTCGAGATCTGCGAGCGGGCCTACAACCTGCTGGTCGAGAAGGTCGGCTTCCCGCCCGAGGACATCATCTTCGACCCCAACATCTTCGCGGTGGCGACCGGGATCGAGGAGCACGACAACTACGCCGTCGACTTCATCGAGGCCACGCGGCGCATCAAGCAGATGCTGCCCTACGCCCGGGTGTCGGGCGGGGTGTCGAACGTCTCGTTCAGCTTCCGCGGCAACGAGCCGGTGCGCCGGGCGATCCACTCGGTGTTCCTGTACCACGCCATCAACGCCGGCATGGACATGGGCATCGTCAACGCCGGCGACCTGCCGGTCTATGACGACATCGACCCCGTCCTGCGCGAGGCCGTCGAGGACGTGATCCTCAACCGCCCGCAGCGCGATCCCGTCCAGACCAACACCGAGCGCCTGGTCGACATGGCCCCGCGCTACAAGGGCGAGAAGGGCGCGGCCCAACAGGTCAACCTGGCCTGGCGCGAGGGCACGGTGGGCGAGCGCATCACCCACGCCCTGGTCAACGGCGTCACCGAGTTCATCGAGGCCGACACCGAAGAAGCCCGCCTGCAGGCCGAGCGCCCGCTGCATGTGATCGAAGGCCCGCTGATGGACGGCATGAACGTCGTCGGCGACCTGTTCGGCGCGGGCAAGATGTTCCTGCCCCAGGTCGTCAAGTCGGCCCGCGTCATGAAGCAGGCCGTGGCCTGGCTGATGCCGTTCATGGAGGCCGAGAAGGAAGGCCAGGAGCGCAAGGCCGCCGGCAAGGTGCTGATGGCCACGGTGAAGGGCGACGTCCACGACATCGGCAAGAACATCGTCGGCGTCGTCTTGCAGTGTAACAACTACGAGGTCATCGACCTGGGTGTCATGGTTCCGGCCGACCGGATCCTGGAAGAGGCGAAAAAGCACCAGGTCGACATGATCGGCCTGTCCGGCCTGATCACCCCGTCTCTGGACGAGATGGTGTTCGTGGCCGCCGAGATGGAGCGCCAGGGCTTCGACATCCCGCTGCTGATCGGCGGGGCGACCACCAGCCGCACCCACACGGCGGTGAAGATCGAGCCGGCCTATCGCCGCGGCCCCACGACCTATGTCGTCGACGCCAGCCGCGCGGTGGGCGTGGTCTCGGGCCTGCTGTCGGAGGGCGAGCGCGACCGGATCATCGCGGAGACGCGGGCCGAGTATGTGAAGGTCCGTGAGCAATATGCGCGCGGCCAGACGACCAAGGCCCGCGCCTCTATCGCCGAAGCCCGCAAGCGCGCCTTCGCCATCGACTGGAAGGACTATGTCCCGCCCAAGCCGGCGTTCATTGGCGCGCGGACCTTCGAGCCGAGCCTGGCCGAGCTGGTTCCGTACATCGACTGGTCGCCGTTCTTCGCCAGCTGGGAGCTGGTGGGCCGCTATCCGCAGATCCTCGAGGACGACGTGGTTGGCCAGGCCGCGACGGACCTCTATCGCGACGCCCGCGCCATGCTGGACAAGGTGGTGGCGGAGAAGTGGTTCGGGGCCAAGGGCGTGATCGGCTTCTGGCCGGCCCAGGCCCAGGGCGACGACATCGTACTCTACACCGACGAGAGCCGGACGGCCGAGTTCTCCCGCTTCCACACCCTGCGCCAGCAGATGGACAAGGGGGAGGGCAAGACGAACGCCGCCTTGTCGGACTTCGTGGCGCCGATCGGCGCGGGCAAGGATTATGTCGGCGGCTTCGCGGTGACCGCGGGCCACGGCGAGGACGAGATCGTGGCCAAGTTCAAGGCCGCTGGCGACGACTACAGCGCCATCATGGCCAGCGCCCTGGCCGACCGTCTGGCCGAGGCCTTCGCCGAGTGGCTGCACTACAAGGCTCGTGTCGAGCTCTGGGGCTACGCGCCCGACGAGCCGGCCGACACCGAGGTCATGATCGCCGAGAAGTACCAGGGCATCCGCCCCGCGCCCGGCTATCCGGCCCAACCCGACCACACCGAGAAGGGCACGCTGTTCCGCCTGCTCGACGCCGAGGCCGCCACGGGGCTGAAGCTGACCGAGAGCTACGCCATGACCCCCGGCGCGGCGGTTTCGGGCCTCTATTTCAGCCATCCGCAGGCGCACTATTTCGGGGTCGGCAAGATCGACGCCGACCAGGTCGAGGACTATGCCCGCCGCAAGGGCTGGGACATGGTCACGGCCGAGCGCTGGCTGTCGCCGATCCTCAACTACGACCCGACCGCCCGGGCGCGCGGCGCGGCGGCTTAGCGGCGGATAGTCCTCCCCTAGCGGGGGAGGTGGCCCGAAGGGCTAGAGGGGGAAGTGCTTGAGCGCTTGTCATTTCCCCCTCCGTCGCCTCTTCGAGCCGGCACCTCCCCCGCTAGGGGGAGGATTGCCAGCCGCTCAACCCCAACGCATCCTCCCCTCAACGATAAAACGGGAGGGGACGGCATGGAACGGTCAGGCGTGAGCCGCCGGGCGCTTGGCGCCTTGGCGTTGGGCGGGGCGGCGGTGGGTCTTGCGGGATGCGAGCCGACCCACGACACCGACCTGAAGCCCAAGAGCCGGCAATTCCCCAACGACTTCGTCTGGGGCGTGGCCACCGCGGCCTTCCAGACAGAGGGCTCCCAGACCGCCGATGGTCGCGGGCCCAGCGTCTGGGATGTCTTCGAAAAGGTCCCCGGCCACGTGAAGGACGGCTCGGACGCCACCGTCGCCACCGACAGCTATCGCCGCTTCCAGGAGGACGTCGCCTTGATGTCCTCCCTGAGTCTCAACGCCTATCGCTTCTCGATCAGCTGGTCGCGCATCCTGCCGATGGGCGAGGGGGCGGTGAGCACGGCGGGTCTCGATCACTACTCCCGGCTGGTCGACGCGCTGCTGGAGATGGGGATCGCGCCGTACGCGACCCTGTTCCACTGGGACCTGCCCCAGGGGCTGCAGGCCAAGGGCGGCTGGGCCAACCGCGACACGGCCCAGCGTCTGGCCGACTACGCCCACGCCGTGGTCGAGCGGCTGGGCGACCGGCTGAAGAACTACATCATCCTCAACGAGGCGGCGGTACACGCCGTCTTCGGCCACGTTCTGGGCGAGCAGGCGCCGGGGCTGAAGGATGACAAGCTGCTGGGGCCGGTGATCCATCACATGAACCTGGGGCAGGGCCTGGCCATGCAGGCGCTGCGGGCCGGCGGCTCGGGGCTGAAGGTCGGGACCACCATGGCCCTGCAGCCTTGCCGTCCGGCCGGCGGCCCGTGGGCGCTCTGGAACCGCCTGGCGTCCGACGGGCTCGACGCCCTATGGAACGGCGCGTGGCTGGACCCCCTGTTCAAGGGGACCTATCCCAAGGCGATGGACGACTTCCTGAAAGGTGTCGTGCGCGACGGCGACCTGGCGACGATCCGCCAGCCGGTCGATTTCCTGGGAGTGAACTACTACGCCCCCGCCTATGTGCGCCTCGACCTGAACGCCCCCGGCAAGATCGCCCAGGCCGCGCCACCCAAGGGCGCGGAGCTGGACGCCTTCGGCCGTCACATCGATCCTTCGGGCCTGTTCGAGGTGCTGGACCGCGTGCGGCGAGACTACGGCGCGCCGCCGATGCTGGTCACCGAGAACGGCTGCTCGGACCCGTTCGGGACCGGGCCGGCGATCCTCGACGATCAGTTCCGCATCACCTATCTGCGCCGCCATCTGGAGGCGGTTCTGGCCGCCCGCGAGGCTGGCTGCGACGTGCGCGGCTATTTCGAATGGACGCTGATCGACAACTTCGAATGGGACCTGGGCTACACCTCGAAGTTCGGCCTGGTGGCCATGGACCGCGCGACCGGCGTGCGGACGCCCAAGGCGTCGAGCGCGTGGTTCAAGGCGTTGGCCCAGAGCGGGGTGCTGGCCGGCGCCTGAAATCCTCCCCCTGGCGGGGGAGGCGGCCGAAGGCCGGAGGGGGAAGTTCCGCTGAACTTGCCTCTTCCCCCTCCGTCGTCTCTTCGAGCCGACACCTCCCCCGCTAGGGGGAGGATTTCATCAATTCGGCTTGCAGATCAGCACGTCGCGGCCGCCGCGCTTGGCGGGGAGCAGGCTGCCGGCGCAGGGGATCGGATTGATGGGATCGACGATGATCTCGTTGCCGCCGATCGGCGGGAGCTTCTTGGCCGGCGCGGCGGCCTTGGGCTTCGGCGGAGCGCTGGTGGTCGCCGGGGGCTTGGAGGCTTCGGGCTTGGGGGTCTCGGGCTTGGACACGGCGACCGGCGCCGGCGCGGCGGCTTCGGCGGCCGGCTGGGGCGCTGGCGCTTCGGGTTGCGGCTGGCTGGCCGGTGGAGTGCCGGGGGCCTGCGCCGTGGCCGAGGCGGCGTTATAGTTCAGGGCGCGGCCCAGGATCGACGACTTCATCTCCAGCGCCTTGGCGCGCTTTTCGCAGTCGCCGGGCGGGCTCCAGCTCATCCACATCTGGGCCAGTCGCGCCTTGCCCACTGAGTCGGCGCCCTGCCAGATGGCCGCGCCGCGCTTGACCTGGGCGCCGCCATATTCCGAGATCGGACGCGGGCTGGCCTTTTCGGCCGCCGTGATCGCCGAGGCGAAGGTCTTGAGGTCCTTCTGGGCCTGGACGCGCAGCTCCGGATAGGTCTTCAGCGCCGCCTGAACGCCATCCGGCCCCGGGAACGCCTTTTCGATGCGCGTCACCTCCGGCATCACCCGATCATACAGCGAGGCGTAGCCGCCCAGGGCGCCGTAGCACCAGGCGACGTAGCCGTATTCGTCGGTGGGCGGGGCGTTGGGAGATGACTGGGCGCTGGCCTGGCCGTCCTGGGCCAGGAGGGCTAGGGCGAGAAAGAGGGCGTGCGCCATGCGGGCGGAGGTCCTTTCGAATAACCGAGCGTAGTGACTAGAGCATTTCGGTCCGGATTGGGACCGTTGCGTGGCCGTGGCGGCCAAGCGGAGCCATAACGGGCGAGGCCGCGATCGGCTCCCTCGTCGCAACCGCGAACGCTTTTGCCGCATTGCGTCGAAGTCATGTGAATGATCATTCTCAATGTGCTAGGAACGCCATGACGGCCCAATCCGCTTCGGGTCGTCCCGCGTATCCATTAACGTCCGTCGCTGGTTTTGAGGCGATCCATGAGCTTCTGGCGCAACATCGCGAGCATCGCCGCCCGGCGCTTGGACCTGGCCGACTGCACGGAGTGTCCGGGCGGTCTGCCGGGCGAGGACCCGGCCTTCTCCACGGCCGTGACGGCCCTGGGCGCCAAGCTGGCCAAGGTCGACGGCCGCGCGGACGGGCACGAGTTCGCCGCCTTCACCGAGGTGTTCCAACCCGACCCGGCCTCCGAGCCCAACATCCACCGGCTGTACGAGCTGGCGCGCCAGACCACCCACGGCTTCGAAAGCTACGCCAAGCGCCTGGCCAAGCGTTATTCCAGCTGCCCTCAGCTGCTGGAGGACGTGATCGACGGCCTGTTCCACATCGCCAAGGCCGACGGCGTGGTGACCCAGGACGAGCTGGCCTATCTGGAGCGGGTGTCGAAGTTGTTCGGCATGTCGCCGCTGGCGTTCCGCCGGCTGCGGGCCACCCATCTGGGCGTCGGCGCCGACGACCCTTACGCCATCCTCGAGGTCCCGGCCGACGCCGACGACGCCACGGTGCACAAGGCCTGGAAGATCGCCCTGACCAACGCCCACCCCGACCGCGCCCGGGCGCGCGGCCTACCCACCGAGTTCATCGAGGTGGCCGAGGCCAAGGCCGCCGCGATCAACGCCGCCTTCTCGACGGTCATGCGCGAGCGCCGGGAGCTGGGGCTGGCGGTGGCGGGCTGAGCCGAG
>NZ_DATFAV010000037.1:0-12971 GCF_035254145.1 Caulobacter sp.
GCAGGAGCGACTGACCCGCGAGCTCCTACTGTTCAGTCTGGACGAGCGGATCGAGGCGGCGGCTTTCGACGAGTCGCGCATGCCGTTCAGCAGCGATGGCGGGTTCGACCTTCTGATGCTGTACCGCGCCGCCGGCATGACCCTGCGCGGCGAAGACGAGGCGCGGCGCTGGATCGCCCTGCTGAACGCGACGCCGGGCTGGTACGCGGCCAATATCGACAACGCGCGCCGGGGCGTGGCCACCGGCTTCGTCCAGGCGACGCCGACGGCTCAGGCGGTGCTGGAGCGCGCGCGGCGGACGGCCGCCACGGCGGTGTCCGAGGACCCGCTGCTGGCGCCGTTGCGCGCCATGCCGGACACGATCCCGCCGGCTGCTCGCGCGGCGTTGCTGGCGGCCGGCGAACGGGCGGTGGTCGAGAAGGTCGCTCCGGCCCGGGCCGCCTTCGCAAAATTCATGGCCGAGGAATATGTCCCCCACGCGGCGACCAGCCTGGCGGCTTCCGACCTGCCCGATGGCCGCCGCTACTACGCCTTCCTCGTGCGCCGGCACACGACCACCGACCTCACGCCGGACCAGATCCACGACCTAGGTCAGGCCGAGGTCTCGCGCATCCGCGGCCGGATGCAGGAGGCGATGAAAGCGGCCGGCTTCAAGGGCGACCTGCCGGCCTTCATCGCCATGCTGCGCAAGGACCCGGGCTTCTACGCCACCAGCCGTCAGCAGCTCCTGGAAAAGGCCAGCGAGATCGCCAAGCGCGCCGACGACCAGTTACCCGCCCATTTCGGTGTCCTGCCGCGCCTGACCTATGGCGTGCGGCCGGTGCCGGCCAGTATCGAGAAGGGCTACACGACCGGCCGCTATTTCGGCGGCGATCCGAAGGTGGGCCGCGCCGGCGGGCTGATGATCAACACTTCCGAGCTCGACCAGCGGCCCCTCTACGAACTGCCGGCCCTGGTGCTGCACGAAGGGGCGCCCGGCCACCACATCCAGACCTCGCTGGCCCAGGAGCAGATCGGCGTCCCGGAGTTCCGTCGCAACCTCTACTTCACGGCCTATGGCGAAGGGTGGGGCCTCTATTCGGAGTGGCTGGGTGAGGAGATGGGGATCTACCGCGATCCCTACGAGCTGTTCGGCCGCCTGTCCTACGAGATGTGGCGCGCCTGTCGCCTGGTGGCCGACACGGGCATCCACTGGAAGGGCTGGAGCCTGGATCAGGCCCGCGCCTGCTTCACCGACAACACCGCGCTCTCGCCGGTCAATATCGAGGTCGAGCTGAAACGCTATGTCTCCTGGCCCGGCCAAGCCCTGGCCTACAAGGTCGGCGAGCTGAAACTGCTGGAACTGCGGCGTCGCGCCGAACAGAAGCTTGGCGAGCGCTTCGACGAGCGGGCGTTCCACGACGCGGTGCTGCTGCAGGGGTCGCTGCCCCTGTCGGTGCTGGAGGCCCGCATCGACGCCTGGATCGTCCGGCGATCGAAGACGGGTTAAGGCGTCACCGGAGGTCTTGGTCCGGTTGGAAAGCCCATCCGTCGTCAGGCCGGAAAACCCATAATGGAGGCGGAGCGGACGGCGCGCTCCCTGGCAGTGCTTGTGGTTTCGCGCCGCGGCGTCATCCTGCCCGCTCGGAGTCGCTCCTGTGGGGCGTCCAGTCGTTCAAAAGTCCATGCGTGAGTTCGATCTCGACGCCGCCCGTCTGCAGTCGGCGCTCACCCGCCGTTTTCTGCTCCCGGCGCTATCGGCTCTCGAAGCGACGTTCCTGGCCTTGCGCGCCGAGACCGACCAGGCGTTAGCGGTCGAGGCGGGCGGGCGCTATGGCCGGCCCTACCCCTATGGCATGTGCCTGGAGATCACCGTTGATGTCCTGCAACGCTTGAACGCGCGGCCCGCCCGGCCGCGATCGGCCGGCGAGCGGGCCCTGAAGGCCTTTTTCGACAATGGCGGCCGAGGGCGACAGGTCTGGGGCGTCCTGCGAGATCGCTATTTCCAGAACGCGATCCAGCTGGGCTCGCTCTATGTCGACGTCTCCAACGACACCGTCGACGTGCGCAAGGCCAAGGTCGAGATCCTGCCGATGCGGGATTCAGGACTGGTCCTGGTGCGGGACGGGGCGCACTTCGCTCGGATCGGCCGCAGCTATTGGAACGGAACCTTCTATGCCAACACGGCCCTGCCGACGCTGGCGCCCGCGTTTCCGATGATCGTCGTCGACCAGCAAGGTCGCATCCAGATGCAGACCAAGACTGCCTATATGATGCGTCTGTTCGCGGCGGACGGGTTCCATCTGGCCGAGCGGTGGCTGCGGGAAGGCCCACGGCCGCCGACCGCCGTGGTCCAGGCGATGCGCGCCGGTTGCCGGCCTGAGATGTTGGCCGCGAACCCGACCGTCGGTGTCGATGCGGCCCTCCTCGCCTGCGCGCGGTTACGCGCCGCCGGGACGGTCGTGAACGAGGCCTGGATCTCGAGCATGCAGGCGCTATTCGACCGTGTTCCGGCGACGCGAATCGCCATGTCGGCGCCCATCGCTTCCCACGTGGACATTCGGGACAAGCGGTGGACGAACGCCCGTCCGACCGCGAGGATTGAGGGGGTTCCGGCCTAGTAAAATCAAAGGCTTCCACCACCCAAGCTTGAGCGAAATAGGAATATCTTCCTCGCATTGGGAAAATAAACCTATAGTGGTGTTCGCCGGCCGTGCTCGCGGCCGGGGAGGAGGACGCCATGCTGGTTCAAGCCCTTGAGGACATCTGGGCGATTTCGCCCGATCCCCGACGCGACCGCCTGACGGTCGGTTTCGTCACCCATCTCGTTTCCCTGGCCACCGGCGTATCGGCGGCGGAGATCTCGGCGCCCAAGCGAGTGTCGCACGCCGCAGTCCGCGCCCGGCAGCTGGCCATCTATCTCACCCACATCACCTTTCATTGGCCGCTGCATCGGGTGGCCTTCGCTTTTGGCCGCGATCGCACCACCTGCGGACACGCCTGCCGCAAGATCGAGGATCTGCGGGAGAACGCCGCCTTCGACCGCCGCCTGGCCGAACTGGAGGCCTGCCTGCGTCAGGCCCCGGCCTATGTCGAGGAGATGCCGCAATGACCGCGGCCATCGACGTGGAGCTGGAGGCTCTGCGCCTCGCCGAGCGCGCCATGCGGCTGCTGTCGCGGCCGGGCGCCGTGATCGAGGCGCGAGGGCTGGGCTATGGCGTGCGTCTGGGCGCGAGCCGGCGGCGCAGCGTGATGCTGGTCCTGGACGAGACCGCCTTCCAGGTGCTGGCGCGACAGGCGACCCTGCGACCTCGACCGCAGGGCGGCTGGATCATGGTCGCTAGGCCCGAGTCCGTCGCCCCGCCGCCGCCTGGCCGTCCGGGTGTGATCGAGTCGGAGATCGCCGCGCCTGGGCACGGAGGTCCGCTCCGTCGCAACCTCGGCGAGTCGCCGATCGCCTGGCTGGCGCGGCGCCGCGACGGGGAGGGGCGGCCCTGGCTGACTCCGGTCGAAGCCGCCGCCGCCGAGCGCCTGCGCGAGGAGTTCGAGAGCCTGGGAACCCTGGGCCGCACCACGATGAAATGGGACGTGGTTCGCGTCGATGGCGGCCGGCCCGGCCTAGCGCCGGCCGAGCGCGACCACGCCACCCGCCAGCGGATCGCCCTGGCGCTGACGGAGGTCGGCCCCGGTCTTCGCGAAATCCTCGAGCGCGTGTGCTTGATGGGCTCGGCGCTGGAGGCGGCCGAGCAGTCACTGAAACTGCCGCGCCGGGCGGGCAAGACGGTGCTGAAACTCGCCCTGCAGCGCCTGGCGCGGCATTACCGGATGGCATGAGCGGCCCGCCGTTCGGGCGCGCATCAGGCCAGGATCAGCGGTTGCCGCCCGCGACCGCGATGATCTCGCCGGTGATCCAGAAGCTCTCGGGCGAGGCCAGGAAGGTGGCCACCGGCGCGATGTCCGACGGCTGGCCCAGGCGGCCCAGCGGGGTCTGGGCGACCATCTGGGTCTCCAGCTCCGAGCCGATGATGCCGATGGTGTGGGTGCCTTCGGTCTCGACCGCGCCCGGCGAGATGGCGTTGACCCGGATCTTGCGCGGACCCAGCTCCTTGGCCAGTACGCGCGTGATCGAGTCCACGGCGGCCTTGGTGGCCGTGTAGACCGAGGCGGTCGGAATATCGACGGTGGTGGCCGCCGAACTGATGTTGATGACGCTGCCGCCGTCCGGACCGAAACGCTTGGCGGCTTCGCGGGTCGCCAGTAGCACGCCCAGGACGTTGGTGTCGAACTGGCGGCGATACTCGGCCTCGCTCACCTCCTCGATAGGGGCGAAGGCGTAGACGCCGGCGTTGTTGACCAGGATGTCGACGCCGCCGAACGCAGCTTGCGTCTCGTCGAACAGCCGAATGACATCGCTCTCCTTGGCCACCGAGCCCTGCACGGCCACGGCCTTGCCGCCGGCGGCAACGATCTCGGCCACCACCTTGTCGGCGCCCTCGCGGCTGGAAGCGTAGTTGACCGCCACGGCCGCGCCCTCGGCGGCCAGGGCCTTGGCGATAGCGGCCCCGATACCCTTCGACGCGCCGGTCACGACGGCGGTCTTGCCTGCAAGCTTGCTCATGATCTCTCTCCGTTCGGCCCACTGGCCGGTCGCCTTGAGCGGCGATCGCTTCGACATTTAGATAATCGTCGAAGTGATTCAATGAGCGGGAGGGAGATTTGTTGAGGGGCTTTTGATGCGCCATGGCACGGCGCGAACGGGATGAAGGCTCGCGGGTTCGATCTAGGTCCGGCATTCGCCGGGAAGGTCGGGTTTTGGGATGAAGTCGTAGGACTGCGCACGACCCATCGCGATCGTCAGCCCGCCTTCGACGCGTAGACGACACGGCAGTCGCCGTCGATCGTCGTGTAGCGGTGGTTCGCCGCGTCCACGAACGCGATGCGCCCCCCGTCGTTGTATTCGACCTTGCCCGTCGACTGGCCGGTGTAGGTCTGGGTCCCATAGGTCCAGCAGGTGATGTCCGCCGGGCGGTCGGTCCAGGTGGCGTCGTTGCGGGCTCGCCGGCTTTCGGTGCAGGCGGATGAGGCCAGAGCGCCGGCTATGGCGAGGAGGGTAAGTGCGGTTTTCATTCCGGCAACCTCCCACGACCCGGCCAAGATCGAAAGTCCAACTTCAGCGTGCGGCAGGGCCGTTCTCAGATCGCGGCCAGTTGCGCCAGATATGCGTTCAGGACGTCGCGCTGCAGCACCAGGAAGGCGAACTTGCCCTGCCGGCAGATGCGGATGAGACCGGCCGTCTCCAGTTCCTTCATGTGGTGCGAGAAGGTGGCGGCGCTGACCGCCACGTGCTGGGCCACGGCGCCGCAGGGCGTGGGCTCGCTGGCTGCGCCGATCTCCTTGAGGATTTGGCGGCGGCGCGGCTCGGCCAGGGCCTTGGCGATCAGGTTCACCTGACGCTCGTCGAGAACAGGGCGGGAGGCATCTTCCATGGCCTTCATATGCGGCGCGGCGGCTCGAGACGCAAACCGACGCAAAAGGGCGGGACCTTGCGATCCCGCCCTTCGCCTTGGCGTCGCCGGGGCCGACTAGTGCTTCAGCATGTGCTTGATGTCGCGCATCTGGTCGTGGCCGGCCTTGACCGAGGTCCAGGCCCGTTCGATCGCGGCGCGGGTCTGGGGCTGGACGTCGGCGTCCTTCAGGGCCTTTTCGTACTTGCCCTTGATGTAGTCTTCGCCGGCCTCCACCTCGCTGACGACGGCTTCGTCACCCTTGGTCACGGCGTCCTTCAGGTTCAGGAAGGCGCGGTGGGCGGCGGCCAGGATGGTGCCGTCGTCCTTGGCCTCGCCGCCCAGGCGCCGGACCTCGTCCTGCAGTTCCGAGGCGATCGAGCGGCGCTCTTGGGCGCGGCGTTCGAACAGCTCCTTGTAGCGCGCGCCCTCGGCGTCCTTGGCCGCCTCGGCGTAACCGTCGGCGCTGTCGATGGTGGTCTCGAGCAGGCTGTTGACGAGCTTGATGTGGTCTTCGTTGGTATGCATCGGCAGGCTCCTCGCTGCGGGAAGGGGAGCCGGGTCAACGCGGGGCGGGCGCAATGGGTTCAGCTTGGCCGGACTGGCAATTTCGCGCCCACGTGGTCGATGCCCAGGGTTTCGCAATGCTGGGCCTGGCGGTGACGCTCGGCGGCGCGGGCCTTCTGGTCGACACTACGCCGATCGTGACAGGCGGGGCACGAGACGCCCTCGACATAAAGTGGCGAGGCCTGGTCCTCCGGGCCGACCGGCATGCGGCAGCCCCGGCACAGGACGTGCGCTCCCGGCGTCAGGCCATGGCCGACCGCCACCCGCTCGTCGAACACGAAGCACTCGCCGCGCCAGAGGCTCTCCGGCTCGGGAACCTGCTCCAGATAGTCGAGGATCCCGCCCTTCAGGTGGAAGACCTGTTCGATCCCCTCGGCTTTCAAGAAGGCGGTCGACTTCTCACAGCGGATGCCGCCGGTGCAGTACATGGCGACCTTCAGCGGCGCGGCGTCGGGGCCGCGGGCGGCTTCCAGATCCTGGCGGTAGTTCCGGAACCAGGCTGGAAATTCCGAGAAGCTGGCGGTCTTGGGATCAACCGCGCCCTCGAATTGGCCGACGGCGACCTCGTAGTCGTTACGGGTGTCGATCACCAAGACATCGGGATCGACGATCAGGGCGTTCCAGTCGGCGGGCTCGACATAGGTTCCGGCGTTGGTCGGATCGAGGTTCGGCTCGCCCAGGGTGACGATCTCTTTCTTCAGCCGCACCTTCATCCGGTAGAACGGCATGGCGTCGGCCCAGGCGGTCTTCGGCGAAAGGTCGGCGCAGCCGGGCAGGGCGCGGATGTGCTCCAGCACCGCCTCGATCGCGGCGTCCTCGCCGGCGATGGTGCCGTTGATCCCCTCGCGGGCTAGCAGCAGGGTGCCCTTGACGCCCAAGCCGCAGCATAGCGCGGCCAGCGGCCCCTGGATCGCGGCCGGATCCTCGAACCGCGTGAACCGATAGAGCGCCGCGACGCGATAGCTAGCCAAGGGAAGGCTTTCCCGCGACGTTCTGGCCAAGCGCAGCCTGGGCGTCGCGCTGGATGCGGGCGACCATCGACTTGAGCCCGTTTGAGCGTTGGGAAGACAGCGCCTCCGACAGGCCCAGCCGGTCCAGGGCGCTCTTGGCGTCGAAGGCGACGATGTCGGCCGGCGCGCGACCCGAATAGAGCCGCAGCATGATGGCGACCAAGCCGCTGACGATGTGGGCGTCGCTGTCGCCTCGGAACTTCAGGGTCCCGTCGGCCTGGGGTTCGGTGACCAGCCAGACCTGACTGGCGCAGCCGCGCACCTTGTTCGCCTCGGAGCGCTCGGCGTCGGTCAGGGCCTCGAGGTCCTTCCCGAGCTCGATGACGTAGCGATAGCGCTCCTCCCACTCACCCAGGAGCTCGAACTCTTCGGCGAGGTCGTCGAGGGCGGCGTCGATCGGGTTGGTCATGAGCGGGCGTTTAGGAGCCTCGTCCGCCCAAGGCAAGCGCTGGCTCAGCCCGTCGGCAGGATCAGCCGGGCCAGGAAGCCGGCGCCCAGGCTGGAGGAGAGCTTCAGCCGCCCGCCCATCGCCCGCGAAAGCAGGTCGACGATCGGCAGGCCCAGGCCCACGCCCTCGTTGCTGCGGGTCAGGGTGGAGCCGCCCTGTTCGAAGGGCTGCAGCAGGCGCGGCAATTCAGCGCTCTCCACGCCCGGACCCTGGTCGCGAACGGTGATCTCGACCTCGCCGCCGATGCGGCCGGCGGCGACATGCACCACGCCGCCGGCGGGCGAGTGGGTCACGGCGTTCTGCAGCAGGTTCGACAGCATGGTCCGCAGGCCCCGGCTGTCGGCCAGCACGCAGGGCAGGGCGCCTTGGCCGATGACGTGGACGATGACGTCGCGCCGGGCGATCTCGGGACGCAGGCCTTCCAGCACGTCCTCGAGCGCCTCGTCGAGGTTCTCGGGCGTCATCTTGATGTCGGTGACGTGCCCTTCCAGGCGCGCGATCTCGACGATCTGGTTGACCAGCTTCAGCAGCTTGACGCCGCTTTCGTGCACGATCTGGGCGTACTCGCGATACTGCGGCGCGCCGAGCGGGCCGTAGAGCTCGTGCGAGAGGATCTCCGAGAAGCCGATGACGGCGTTCAGGGGGGTGCGCAGCTCATGGCTGACCATACGCAGGAACGAGCGCTTGCGGTCGTCGAGCGTCGCGCGGCGACGCTCCTCCGCGGCGGCTCGCCGATCGGCGGGCGCAGGTTCCGCGAACGGAACGGCAAGCGATGCGTCAACAGACGCCGGTTCTGGCATTACGAACTCCCGGACCTTCTGTCCGTGACGGTTTGAACCCGGACTATGCGTCACGGCGCTTACGATTCCGTTTCCGTCCACAACGAGTCCACGAGGAAAGATCGCTTAACGATTGTGCGTGCTTGGACGGAACGGTCCCGTCGCGGTAGGCTCCACTGTCGGCGAGTCCCGCCGAAATCGAAACCGGCTGGCCTTGGAACTCAAAACGCGCCCAGACCCGATCAGGCGTCCCGCTCCCTCGGCGGGAGTTGATCCTGCGCGCGAATGGCCCGCGCACGGGTGGCGCCTGGGCTGGCTGGCGGCCATCTGTCTGGCGGCGGTTTCGGCGCTTTTCATCACGGACGCGCGCGTCTGGCCGGTCTGGGCCGCCTTGGGCGCGGGGGCGTTCCCGGCGCTCGTGGCCCTGGTCTTCAGCGGCAAGGGCGAGCGCACCGAAGCCCTGCTGCTGGTGCTTTGGGCCGTGGGCGGCGCTTCCGCCGCGGCCCTGACCGGCGGTGTTTCGGGGGCGATGGCCGCCTGGTGCCTGGCGCCGGTCGCGGCGGCCTCGACGATGGACCAGCCCAAGCGCCTGGCCGAAGGCGCCGCGCTGGCCCTGATCGGCGGCTGCGTGGCCGCCCTGACGCAGCTTTCCGGCCTGGCGCCGGCCGCCCCGACGGGGCCGCTGGCCTTCGTGCTCGGCTTCCTGGCGCTGGTGACGACGGGCCTGGGTCTCGCCGCCGGCCTGCTGATCGGCCGCCGCCGCCAGGGCGTTCGCGATGACCGCCACGCCTTGAAAATCGGCTGGCTGGAGACCTTGCTGGATGGGCTGCCGCACTTGGCCATCGCGGTACGCGGGCACGAGCAGGTGACCACGGTCCGCGGCTCGGCGCCGCTGGGCGTCTCCACCGAGGAACTGATGACGCGCGGTCTGGCCGCCGCGGCCGCTTCGGCGGACCGGCAGCGGCTCGCGGCCGCGATCGCCCAGGCCCATCGCGACGGCGCCGCCAGCCTGACCTTCACGCCGGCTCTGGGCGTGGAGCGTCTGGTGGCGCTGGACCTCCAGCGCGTGGCGCCCAATCAGCTGGTGGGCGTGCTTCGCGACGTGACGGTCGAACGCGACCGTGAGATCGCCCTGGACCAGGCTCGCGCTGACGCCGAGGCCCTGGCTGCCGGCCGAGCCCGGTTCCTGGCCAATATGAGCCACGAGCTGCGCACGCCCCTGAACGCCATCATGGGCTTTTCGGACATCATGCGCGCCCGGATGTTCGGTCCCCTGAGCGATCGCTACGCCGAATACGCCGAGCTGATCCACGAAAGCGGCGGGCACCTGCTGGACCTGATCAACGACGTGCTCGACATGTCCAAGATCGAGGCCGAGCGCTTCGAGCTGCAGCGCGGCGTGTTCGACGCCCGCGAGGCGGTGCAGGCGGCCATGCGCCTGCTGCGCGTCCAGGCCGACACCGCCGGCGTGCAGCTGCGCGGCGTGCTGCCCTCGGGCGAGTTGGAGGTCGACGCCGACCGCCGCGCGCTCAAGCAGATCGTGTTGAACCTGGTCTCCAACGCCCTGAAGTTCACGCCACGCGGCGGCCAGGTTACCGTCACGGTAGACGGCTATGACGGCGTTCTGGAGATCGTCGTCGCCGACACCGGCGTCGGCATCAGTCCCGAGGACCTCGAACGCCTGGGACGTCCCTACGAACAGGCTGGCGGCGCCGAGCAACGCGCCCGGGGCACGGGCCTTGGCCTGTCTTTGGTGCGCGCCTTCGCCAAGCTGCATGGCGGCGAAATGGCCATCGAAAGCCGCCTGGGCGCGGGAACCACCGTCTCCGTGCGCCTGCCGGTTCTATTGTCCCAGCTGAGCCCGGCCGCTACGCCGGCGCTGGAGACTCCGGCCGAGGAAGAGACGCCGCCGCCCACGAGCCTGGGCGACAACGTCATCGCCTTCGCGCCGCGCTGAGGACAAGCGCGCTTCGATCGGTCCCTAGTGCAGGAACGCGCGTCCCGCCGCGAAATCCCCGACCTCCACATAGGCCTTGCGAGTGATCTCGCTGCCGCGCCCGGTGAAGGCGAATTCGACGATCACGGCCTCGCGGGGATCCAGCTGGCTCATGGCCTCGGCGACGGTCGAGGGGAAGCGAAAGGCCAGTCCCGTCTTGGCGCCCGTCGGGAGCAGGGTCGGAGGCGCTTCCTCGCGGCTCTCGGCGTTGAACACCAGGCTGGCGTTGCGCGGCGCGACTTTGCCGTCGAGGCCGCGGCTGGATTGATTGGCGATATAGGGCCCCAGCGTGCGGCGCACATCGCGCAGGATCACCCGGGCCGCATAGGGGCGCTGGCCGTTCTCGAACGTCGCCACCGCCGTCACCGCCTTGGCGCGGCCGGCCAAGCCGAACATCAGGCGATCACCGCCGAAGGTCGACGCCTGCGACAGGCGCCAGAACGGAATGGTCGCGGAGGAAGCGCGGTCCGCCTTCCACGACGCGACGTCCCCCGGATAGTTCATGCTCTGCATCTGCGCATAGCCGTCGAAGGCGGCCTTCACCCGCGAGGCGGCCAGGGTGAGGTCCTTGGAATCGCAGGCGGCGGCGCCCGCCTTGGCCCGAGCGCGCTGTTCGAGGGCGAAGACCTGTTGCTCGCTGACGCCCGAGCGCAGGGTCGCGCCTCGGGCCTGGGCGCGAGCCGCGTCCAGCGCCGCCGCGATTGGTGTCGCGAACAGGCGGCATCGGGCGTCCGCGGCCGTCATCAGGGTGCGTTCGTAGAGCTGGTCGGCGGCGTTGGCCGCCCACAGGACGTTCGGGGCGAACAGGGCCGCCATGACCACCACCGCCGCGACGGGGGGCCGAACGCGACCTTTCTGATGCTCTGCGGACGTCATTAGCCTATGGGTTAAAGCGCGTGAAGGATGGGTTCTAGGCGAACCCGGGTTGCGGTTCGGTTAGCATGCTTCTTTCGACGGATATCTGGGTGGGCGCGCTGATCCGGCGGGCCGAGCTTGGCGGGGCCTTCGCGACGGTCGCCCGCAAGGGGGACGCGCGCGCCGGAGCCGTGCTGGTCAAGGTGGTCGACCGACGGGCCGGGACCGTGCGGCTCTACAGCGAGGCCACGCGGGGCGATGGCGAACGCTTCTGGATGCAGCCCGTCCGATCCGAATTCGAACCCGACCTCGACGCCTACGCCGAACGCGCCGCGCGCATCGACCCGGACGTCTGGGTCGTCGAGATCGAGGACCGCGAAGGCCGCCATTTTTTGACCGAACCGGTCGAGGCTTGAGGCTCGGAAGGCGCGGCGGCATGCCGCATTAACCGTGCTCCTAAACCGGCCCGAAAGCCCATTTCGGGTAGTGGAGACTCTTCCCTCTTCACCTTACAGCCCTGCCTCCCATGCTCTTCCTGATGAACGATGTCGTTCTGAGTTTCGACGCGTCCGAAATGGCGCCGCCGATGACGCGCGAACGTTTCGCCCAGCTGTCGCTGAGCCGCGTGGGGGATTTGGGTAAGGAGCTGTTCTCCGAGGAGCCGTTGCTGCACCACAAGGATGTGGAGCGGGCCCAGCGCCTGGCCGCCCTGATCGTGGCCAAGGCTCCGGAGATCAACGCGGCCCTGTTCATCGCGCCGGGGCGCGGCTGTCGGGTGGAGGACGTGCAGGTGCGCTTCGCCCAGCTGAGCCTGGAGGTCATGAGCGCGCTGGTGCACCGCCAAAAGGCCGGCGCCCTGACCAATGTCGAAGCCGACCGTCAGGTCTGGCGGCGTCTGGCGGCCTAGACCGGCTTCAGACGAAGGTCATCATCCAACTGATCACCACCGCCAGGGCGGTGAGACCGGCCAGGGTTAGGCCAATGCAAAAAGCGCTGCCGGCGGGATTGGACCGGCTTGGCGCACGGTGATGGTCTAGCAGGGCCATCGTTCGATTTCCTCCTGACGCCCGGCGATCTGACGCCGCCGGTGCGATCCAAGGCAAGCATGACTCCAAACCCATTCTTCGAATAGGGGCATTTTGACCGCTTGATGGGCATGTGAGCGGACACAATGACGCGGCCGAGCTTGCAAGGCCGCCTCCACCCGCTCTAGTTTCAATCGCGGGTTGTGCTTGGGGGCGGGAATGGTGTCGAGAATCGCGCGCGCGGCCTTGGCGGGGGTGCTGGGCTTGGTTGTTTCCGCGGTTTCAGGGCAGGCCCACGCCGCGTGGCAAAAGTCCGAAAGCCGGCACTTCGTCGTCTACAGCGATGGCGGCGAGGAAAATCTCCGGGCCTTCTCCGCCAAGCTCGAGGATTTCGACGCGCTGTTGCGCCTCTTCCACGGCCGGGCCGCCAACCAGGAGGACGCCGCGCGACGACTGGACGTCTATCTCGTCCGCAGCCCCGATCAGTTGCGCCGCATCTTTCCCGGCGTGGAGAATGTCGCCGGCGCCTATAGCGCCAATCCGAACGACATCTTCGCGGCCGCCATCCGCAAGCAGGACGGGCTGGCCGACGATACGGTGCTGCACGAATACGTGCATCACTTCATGCTGCAGCACTATCCGGGGGTCTATCCCGCGTGGCTGGTCGAAGGCTACGCCGAGTACTTCATGACCGCGAATTTCGACGACCGGAAAATCCTGGTCGGCGCGCCGAACGGCGCCCGCGTGACGGGCCTGTTGCGCGGATCGTGGGTGTCGGCGCGAGACCTGCTCACGAAGCGGCCCGGCC
>NZ_DATFAV010000038.1:0-21037 GCF_035254145.1 Caulobacter sp.
ACGTCTTCCGCACGCGGGGGCACCCGCTGGCGCACCTGCCGCCCGAGCGCCATGGCCTGCTGGGACCGCTGGCGCAAGGCGCCTATGGCCGTATCCGCGCCATCGCCATGCGGATGCTACGCGGCGTCTGAGGTCGCTCGACATTCAGAATGGCGAACAATTCCTGCCTTCCTGGGCCTCGTGCCCAGGATCCATCGTTCCGTAGCAGCTAGGTTTGACCAGCGTCCCGGGTCGTTCAACTCCGCCTCGCTTCAACGGCTCAGCCTGTCGCCGGCATGGGTCCTGGGCACGAGGCCCAGGAAGGCAGGTTATAGGCTTCAATTGCCGCCTTGAATGTCGATCCACTTAGAGTGTTCCGGGCGTTGGCTTGCCAGCGCCCGGAACGCCTTTTCAGAGCCCTACGACTTGGGCTGCTGGATCGCGAACTCGAACACCGTCGCCGAGGTCGGCGAGACGACCAGGCTGCGGCCGGCGCGGGCCGGGCTCTGGGTGACCGTGACCCCGGCCGGGGCGCCGACCTTGTTCTGCGCGTCCAGCGACGGCCCGCTCAGCACCCACTTGCGGCCCGCGCCCTTCACGGCCAGGGCCTTGAGGTCCAGCGTCACGGTCTGGGGCGTGAAGGTGGCGTTGACGACGCCGACCCGCAGCGACTTGCCGTCCGGGCTAAGGCCCGCGATGACGTCCAGCGGATAGGTCGGGCTGCCGGCCTTGACCTTCGGGTGGTTGAAGCCGACCGGGAAGCGGGGATCGGGCTGCGGCGCCTGGCCGCCGACCGCCACCGGAACGACGCCGGCCCCGAAGTGCTCGCCGTAGAGCTTGAAGACCAGGCCCGTCGTGTTGAGAACGGCGTCGGTCGGGGTGATGTCCATCGTCGAGGCCCCGGTGGTGAAGGCGCTCATGGTCAGGAAGTCGGTGTGGCGCAGCATCTCCTGCAGCACCATGGCGTAGGCCAGGGCCGACTTCAGATTGACCTGGCCGAAATAGGCGAACTCGTCGATCGACAGGAAGATGTTCTTGTCCTTCATCGCCGGAAAGCGCGTCTGGTAGATTTTCCACTGCTCGGCCTTCATGCGGACCTGGTTGGACGGCGAGCGGGCGTATTCCATCAGTTCGGCGTCGGCCGGGGCGTCGGGCCGCTTTTCCGGCTGGTCGTACCAGTGCTCGGAAATGCCGTCGAAATTGCCCCAGGACCTGGCCAGCAGCCCGCCCGTCCAGTCCCATTCGCCGCCGAACTTGGGCAGGACGCTCTCGAGGGAGGCGTTCTCCTTCGTGCCCTTGGGATGGCCCTGGTCGGGCATGGCGCCCGAACCGATCAACGTGATGCTGGGATCGACCTTTCGCATCGCCTCGGCGAAGGCGTTGTGCTTGATCATGAAGTACTCGAGCGAGGTCTTGCCGATCTGCCACCAGCCGTAGGGCTCGTTGCCGATGTTCCAGAACTTGACGCCATAGGGCTCGGGATGGCCGTTGGCGGCGCGGCGCGAGCCCCAGGCGCTGGTGGCCGGCCCGTTCAGATACTCGACCTCCTCGGCGGCCGAATTGGCGTCGCCCAGGCCGGCGTTGACGGTGACATAGGGCTCGACGCCGATGATCTTGGTCAGATCCATCCACTCGTCCATGCCGATGTCGTCGGGCTGCATCGCGCTCCAGGCGTAGTCGAACATCGGCGGGCGCTTGTCGCGCGGGCCGATGGCGCTGTGCCAGTCCCAGTCGGACAGGAAGTTGCCGCCGGGCAGACGCCACATGCCCGAGTTCAGCGACCGGGCGATGGCGGTGGTGTCGGCGCGCCAGCCGCGGATATTGTCGGCCGGCATCAGCGAGACCGTCCCGACCCGGAAGGCGCCGGATCCCAGGCCGGTGATCTCCAGCCGCGCGTCGGTCGCGTCGGCGGCGGGGGTGAAGCTGAACGCCGCGCGCGACCAGGTCGCGCCGGGCGCGGGCAGGGCGACGACCTGGCGGTCGGCGGGACCGGGGCCCCAGACCAGCGCCACCTCGACCTTGGCCCCCGCGTCGCCCGACAGCCACAGATAGCCGTCGTAGCGCTTGTTCTTGGCGAGGCCGATTCCGGCCTGCGAGAAGCCCTTGCGAACCGCCGCGTCGACGACGACCCGTGGGGTCTGGGCGCCGACATAGGCGTCCTTGGCGTCCATGATCACCGCGTCGTCGCCGCCGATCGGCCGCCACTTGCGATAGCTGACCCCGGGCCGCCCCTCGGCGTTCATCGGCGGCGGCTTGTCCAGCGCCTCGGGAACCACCGGATAGTAGAACTTGCGGTCGTCCAGCATCTCGGCCCACAGCGTGCGCGCCACCAGCCCGCCGATCGGCTCGATGAACATGCCGTACTCGTACTTGGTGACCGCCGCGGCGCGCTGGCTCCCGTCGATCGTCACACGGACAGGCTCGGCGGCGACCCCGGCCGAGGCGGCGATCATCCAGCTGGCGCAGGCGGCCAGCATCCCTCGATAACGCATTCGTTCCTCCCTCATTACTCTGTCATTTTATGACCCCGCCTGGACGGGCGGGGTTTTCGCGAGTTCATTGGCGCGAACAGCCTTGGCGCCCCCGGCCAACGCCCCGACGGCGACAGCCATCGAGGCGAGCCGGTTGACACGCCTTTATTTACGCAGACAAATGGTAGCGTTAACAAGTCGCGCGACGCAATATCGACAATGCGCGGATGGGGAGGTTTCATGACGATACGCCAGACGCGCGCGCCCGCAGGCCGCGCCGCTCCTCTGCTGGCGATGCTGGCCCTATCGCTCACCCTGGCCGCGCCGGTCGGCGCCAGCGCCCAGGTGACCACCAAGGCCCCGCCGCCCGTCGCCGGCGCCAAGCCCGCCACCGTCCAGCGCATCAAGGTCCATTCCGTCGCCATCGAGGGCAATCTCGAGGGTGAAAGCGCCGACCGCGAGGTGCTGGTCATGCTGCCGCCCGGCTACGCCAGCCATCCCAAGCAGCACTATCCGGTGATCTATGCCCTGCACGGCTATTCGATCGGGGCCCAGCAATGGACCAGCGAGATCCACGCGCCGCAGACCATCGAGGGCGCCTTCGCCAAGGGGGCGCGCGAGATGATCGTGGTGTTCCCCGACAGCAAGACCATCCACAACGGCTCGATGTATTCCAGCTCGGTGACGACAGGCGATTTCGAGACCTTCGTGTCGCGCGATCTCGTCGCCTATGTCGACCAGCACTATCGCACCCTGGCCCGGCGCGAGAGCCGCGGCCTGGTCGGCCATTCGATGGGCGGCTACGGCGCCAGCCGCATCGGCATGCGCCACGCCGACGTGTTCGGCGCGCTCTACATGATGAGCCCCTGTTGCCTGTCGCCGCGCGACGCGGGTCCGCTGAATGGCGACGCCGCCACGGCCCTGGCCAACGTCAAGTCGCTGGAGGAGGCCGCCAAGCTGCCCTGGGGCCTGCGCGCCCAGCTGGCCACGGCCGCCGCCTGGTCGCCCAATCCCGCCAAGCCGCCGCTCTATCTGGATCTTCCGGTCGAGAACGGCGCGCCCCGGCCCGACGTGCTGGCCAAGTGGGCGGCCAACGCGCCCCTGGCCTTCGTCGACCAGTATGTCGGGGCGCTGCGTCGCTACAAGGCCATCGCCATCGACGTCGGCGACCGGGACGGACTGAAGGCCGACGCCGGCAAGCTGCACGAGGCGCTTGACCGCTACGGCCTGGCCAACAGCTTCGAGATCTATCCCGGCGATCACACCAGCGACGTCCCGACCAGGTTCCAGGACCACGTGCTGCCGTTCTTCAGCCAGAACCTGGACTTCGGGACGCGCTAGATGATCCGCACTCTCCGTACCGGCGCCGCCGCCCTGGCGATCGCCCTGGCTTGCTCGACCGCCGCGACCGCCGCCGACCGCCTGGCGCCCACCGGCCGCTGGAGCGCCTATGACCGCCCCGCCGCGCGCACCCCGCCGATGGGCTGGAACAGCTGGAACGCCTTCACCAGCGACATCGACGAGGACAAGGTCATGGGCTCGGCCCAGGCGCTGGTCGACACTGGCCTGGCCGCCAAGGGCTATCGCTATGTGAACATCGACGACGGCTGGTGGCTCAAGCGCCGGACGAGCGACGGGCGCATGCTGATCCGCGCCGCCCGCTTCCCCTCGGCGGCTACCGCCAACGGCGACACCAGCTTCCGCCCGCTGACCGACCGGCTGCACGGCATGGGGCTGAAGGCGGGGATCTACTCCGACATCGGCCGCAACAGCTGCGGCCAGGTGTTCACCTCGACCTTCCCCAACCAGCCCGAGGGCAGCGTGGCCGAGCGCGAGGTCGGCCTTTATGGCCACGTCGACCAGGATATCGCGCTCTATTTCCAGGAGTGGGGCTTCGACCTGATCAAGGTCGATGGCTGCGGCGTGCGGGGCCTGGGTCCCGACGATCCCAAGGTCAAGTCCGGCCAGTATCGGGCGCTGGGTCCGCTGGTCGATGTCGACTCGCTGGGCCGCACCGACATCGCCGCCGTGCGCGGCCTCTATGAGGAAGTCGGCAAGGCGCTGGACAAGCACAATCCCGATGGCGACTTCATCTATTCCCTGTGCCTGTGGGGCGCGGCGGACGTGCGCGCCTGGGGCAAGGACGTCGGCGCCATCTCGCGCACCAGCGAGGACATCTCGCCGACGTGGAGCCGCATGCTGCACAATCTGGACAGCGTCTCGCGGCGGCCGCTCTACGCCCATCCCGGGACGTGGAACGATCCGGACATGCTGTATGTCGGCAAGGGCGATTTCGACGCCCAGCACATCGAGGCGGCGCGCTCGCACTTTTCCCTGTGGGCGATGGTCAATGCGCCGCTGCTGATCGGCTACGATTTGAGGACGGCCTCGCCGGAGCTGCTGCAGATCCTGGGCGCCAAGCCGGTGATCGCCCTGAATCAGGATCCGGGCGGCAACCAGGCGGTCCTGGCCTTCGACTCCGGCGACATCGCGATCTTCGTCAAGACGCTGGCCAGCGGCGACAAGGCCGTGGCCATCCTCAACAGGACCTCGGCGCCGATCCAGGCCATCCTGACGGCCCAGCACCTGAAGTTCCTGGCCGACGCCGATATCGACCTCACCAACCTGTGGACCCAGGAGGCGCTGAAGTTCCGCGGCGAGCGCAAGTTCCAGCTGGAGCCGCGTCAGACGCTGCTGTTCGCGGCGCATGGCCAGCGCCGGCTGACCGATGGGATGTTCCTGTCCGAGCTGCCGGGAGCGGTGAACCCGGCGGTCGACGGCGTGGTGACGCCGCAGGCCGATCCGCTGATCCACCGCGCGCTGCTGCCCTGGCGCGGCAGCCGTGGGTTTGGCGAGCCGCCGCGCTATGGCGGCTGGGGCGGCGCCCAGGCTGACCGGACCCCGTACGACCAGGAACTGGCCGTCGCGGGACGCCGGTTCGACACGGGTCTGGGCGTGCTGGCCAATTCGCGCCTGGAGGTCCGCAACCCGGGCTTCAAGCGGTTCTCGGCCGATGTCGGGGTCGACGACTCCGGCGAGGACGCCGATCAGGTCGTGACCTTCCTGGTCTATGGCGACGGCAAGCTGCTGGCGCGCTCGCGCCCCATGAAGCGGGGGCAGCCGACGCAGGCGCTGGCGGCCGATATCGCCGGCGTCGGCCTGGTGGAGCTGGTCGCCAGCACCGCGCGCGGCCAACGCCATCCCGTCCCCGTGACCTGGGGCGAGGCGGCGCTGAAGCGGTGATGCACGACCAATTGGTCCGACACGATGGCGCGCGCCCGGGTCGGTGGGAGGATGGAATGTCGAAAGCCTTGAGCCGGGTGTTGCTGGCTATTGTCTCTGGGCTGGCCCTGGGCGCGGCCGACGCCCGCGCCCAGGTCTGGCGTTCGGACAGCGGACAGGGGACCTATCACAACCCGCCGCTCTACGCGGACTATCCGGACCCCGACATCATCCGTGTCGGGAAGGATTTCTATTTCGCCTCGACCACCTTCCTGAACACGCCGGGCCTGACCCTCCTGCACTCGCGGGACCTGGTGAACTGGGACATCGCCGGCCATGTGATGCCGAAGCTCACCGGCAATCCCAAGTACGACCTGGCCGACGGCGGCGACTATCGCCACGGCGTCTACGCCCCTAGCCTGCGTCGCCACGGCGGGCGCTTCTACATCGTCGTCACGCCGGTGGGGCGGAACACCCGGATCTATTCCGCCAGCGACATTCGCGGGCCCTGGACCGCGCGCGAACTGGACCGCGAGGCCTTCGATCCCGCCCTGTTCTTCGACGACGACGGCAAGGCCTATATCGCCACCGCCAGCAGCGCGGACGGCACGATCACCCTCTTGACCCTCAACGCCGACCTGACCGCCGTCTCAAGCGCCCAGAAGATCCACTACATCAGGGGCGCCGAGGGCTCGAAGCTGATCAAACGGGGCGGCTGGTACTATCTCTTCAACGCTATCCCCCGACGCCTGGCCCTGACCGTCTCGCGCGCTCGCAGCCTGACCGGGCCGTGGGAGACGCGCGACCAGATCGACGACACCACCGGCGGCCACCAGGGCGCGCTGGTCGATCTACCGGACGGCGGCTGGTACGGCTTCGTCATGCGCGACGCCGGCGCGATCGGCCGGGTGACCAATATCAGTCCGGTGTTCTGGCAGGACGATTGGCCGGTGTGGGGGACGCCCGAGGCGCCGGGACGCGTGCCCGATGTCGCCGCCAAGCCGATCCCCGGCGGCGCCTTCGTCGAGCCGCCCAGTTCCGACGACTTCAGCGCCCGCGTGCTGGGCCGGCAGTGGCAGTGGAATCACAATCCCGACGACGCCCGCTGGTCGCTCAGCGAACGGCCGGGCTATCTGCGCCTGAAGGCCACGGCCAGCGACCAATTCTGGACCGCGCGCAACACCCTCGTGCAGAAGGGCCAGGGACCTCGCGCCCGAGGCGTGGCCAAGCTGGATGTTCGGGGACTGGCGGCCGGCGACGCCTGCGGCCTTGGCACGTTCGGCAAGTTCTCCAGCCAGCTGGTCGTCACCCGTACGGCCGACGGGCGCGGCGCGCTCTCCACGCGGCTGGTCGAGAGCACCCAGCAGGGGCCCAAGACCACCCCGCAGGGCGAGACGCGGACGATCCCGCTCGCGGACCTGTGGCTGTCCGTCGAGATGGACTTCACCACCGACAAGACGGCGTTGCGGTACAGCCTGGACGGCAAGACCTGGACCGCCATGCCCGGCGACTTCCCCCTGGCCTTCGACTGGCGGACGGGCACCTTCCAGGGCGAGCAGTTCGGCCTGTTCTGCTACAACCCCCAGGGCGGCGAAGGACGGCTGGACGTCGACAGCTTCACGCTCAGCAAGCCCTGATCGCGGTTACATCGCCGAGCGGGTGTCCTCGAGCGCCAGGTCGACCAGCGCGCGCATGGCGGCGCTGGCGGCGTCGGGATCGCCCGCGGCGATGGCGTCGCAGACCTTGGCGTGATCCGGAACCGGGTCGCGGGGCAGGGCGCGTGAGCGCTGCTTGAACTCGGTGGTCCAGCTGACCGCCGCGCTGATGCTGGCGCTCAGTGCGATCATCGCGTCGTTGTGGGTGGCGCGCAGCAGGGCGTCGTGAAAGGCGCGGTCGGCGGCGCGGCCGGCCTCGGTGGCCAGGGTGTGGCGGCGCATCCCGGCCAGGGCGTCCTTCATGGCCTTGATGTCGTCCTTGTCGCGCCGTTCGGCGGCGAAGCGCGCGGCGGCCGGCTCGACCACGGCTCTCAGCTCGAAGAGGTCGCGCACGAAGGCCACGTCCGGTTCGGCAGCGAAGGCCCAGGCCAGGACGGTGGGGTCCAGGATGTTCCAGCGACTGCGCGGCAGGACCCGGGTGCCGGCCTTGGGGCGACTCTCCACCAGACCCTTGGCGGTCAGGACCTGGACGGCTTCCCGATAGGCGCTGCGCGAGACGTCCAGGGCCTCGGCGTTGGCGATCTCGCCGCTCAGGGTTTCGCCTGGCGCGATCTGGCCCGAAACGATCGCCGTGCCGAGATAGTGCGCCACGGCCCCGCGCAAACGTCGACCAGACCCTCTGGCCGACCGTGTGATCGGCTTTTCGTCCGGTTCCGTCGGCATGGTTGGAGGGCTCCTGTGGGCGGGGCCCCAATAAGCGCAACGTGGCCAGGCTTGGCAAGTTGGCAGATAGTCGAGGGTCGCGGACCCGCGCGGCCTTAAGACAAGGGTCTCGGAAAAGACAAATATAGCCGGGCCGCCAACGGTCGTGGCGGCCCGGACCTTCTTGGCCGCGCCAAGGGCGCGCTCTCGGAGATCAAGGCTCCAGTTGGACGACCAGGATCGACTTGGCCGGGATCTTGAGATCCAGGCCGCCGGCGCTCGCCTTGGCCGCGTAGGCCTTGGGCGAGACGGCTTCGGGCGCCTCGAAGGTGTTGACGGCGTCGACGCGCGGCGCGGTCAGCAACTGGCCCTTCGCGCCGCTGGCCTTGGCCCCGGCGAGCGCGGCCTGGATGGTGACCGGCTTGGCCGGATCCAGGTTGGTCACCGCCAGCCAGAGCTTGCCCTGAGCGTCGCGCGCGGCGATGGCGTCGACACGGGGCAGCTTGATGTCGCCTTGAACGTAGGTTCCCGCGTCGAAGCTCACCGGCACGAAGGTGGCGTCCTGGAAGGGCACGTACATCTTGTAGACGTGGTAGGTCGGCGTCAGGACCATCTTGTCCTTGTCCGTCAGGATCATCGCCTGCAGGACGTTGATCATCTGGGCGATGTTGGTCATGCGGACCCGGTCGGCGTGACGGGCGAAGATGTTGAGGTTCAGCGCCGCCACGATGGCGTCCCGCAGCGAGTTCTGCTGGGCCAGGAAGCCGGGGTTGGTCCCCTCCAGCGGGGCCAGCCAGACGCCCCATTCGTCGACGACCAGCGGCACTTTCTTTTCCGGATCGTACTTGTCCATGATCGCCGAGTGCTTGGCGACCAGGTCGTCCATGCCCAGCGTTTCCTTGAGCAGCTTGGCGTAGGCGGTCTCGTCGAACTTGGTGCTGGAGTAGGACGGCGGCCATCCGCCGGTCGTGTAGGAGTGCAGCGACAGGCCCTCGATGTTCCAGGCCCAGTCATGCGACTTCTGGGCGGCCATCACCGCCTCGGTGTAGGCTGGATCGGCCTGGTTGGGGCCCACCGCGATGCGCTGCATCGCCTCGGCGCCGGTCTGCTTGGGGTTGTAGTTGCGCACGAAGCGGGCGTAGCGCTTCATCTCGTCGGCGTAGTAGTCCGGGCGCATGGCCCCGCCGCAGCTCCAGCTCTCGTTGCCAAGGCCCAGATACTTGACCTTGTAGGGCGCGGGGTGACCGTTGGCGGCGCGCTCCTTGCCGGCGGTCGTGGCCGGGTCGGCGGTCATGTATTCGACCCACTCGGCCGCTTCCTGCACTGTGCCCGAACCCAGATTGACCGAGACATAGGCCTCGCTGCCGATCTGTTCGACGAAGTCCATGAACTCGTCGGTGCCGAAGGTGTTGGGCTCGACCGAGCCGCCCCAGTTGGAATTGATCGTCTTGCGGCGGTTCTCGACCGGGCCGATCCCGTGGCGCCAGTGATACTCGTCGGCGAAGCAGCCGCCGGGCCAGCGCACGTTGGGCGTCTTGATGGCGCGCAGCGCCTGGACCACGTCGGTGCGGATGCCGCGGACATTGGGGATGGGCGAGTCCTTGCCCACCCAGACCCCGCCATAGATGCCCGTGCCCAGGTGCTCGGCGAACTGGCCGAAGATGTTGCGGTCGATCTTCGCGCCCGGCGCGCCCGCATCGATCCGCACCGTGATCGGCGCTTCCGACTTGGTCTGAGCCAGGACGGGTCCGGCCATCGCCAGGGCCAGGACGGTTGTGGCCAACGGCCGGGCGAGTTTGAGCATTGCGTTTCCCCAGGAAGCGCCGGGATCTTCCGCGGGGACCGCGTCGGCGGCTCGCGACAGCCTCCGGCTGGAATATTCTGTCGTCGCGGCGTCGATTTCGAGCGGTCGCGAAAGGAATTTTAGTCAGACAAATATCAGGGTCAAGTTCACTCTGTCCTAGCTCGGCGGTTTAGCCGCCTTCACAGGATGTGTGGGCGAAGCGGCTGCTTCAACGAGAATGTCCTGTGCAATTTGTCTGAGTAGAGAAGTTCAAAAAGGGCCAGGGCGGCCGCCTCATGGTGCGCAGGGGGTGTCGCGCGATCGACGCTCGCCGTGTGTCGGATGGTCCGCGAGGGCGGCCGGTGACAGCGCGACGGCAAGCGTATGAGGCGGCCGCTCTGGCCAAGCTGGAAAAGCTATCCGTGTCCGTCCAGCCCGTGGCTCACGACCAGGGTCATGCGGCGCGCGGCCATGGCCGCCTGCGTGCGGTTTCGGACCTTGAGTTTACGCATCAGGGCGGTCATGTGCGATTTGACCGTCGCTTCCGAGATGCCGAGGTCGTAGGCGATCTGCTTGTTGAGCAGGCCGCTGTTGACCCCCGCGAGCACCCGCCTCTGCGCCGGGGTCAAGCGGGGTGGCTCGGGGTCCTGATGTCCGTTCACGCGACTAACTCCTTCCTGGCCCGAAAGCTTGGGCCAGACCTTTTTTTGCGAAAGGCGGTCCGAAGCGCGGCGCCGGCCAGGCCGACGCCGCGCTGGACGATCATCAGAACTTGAAGCGGACGCCGGCGCGGTACATCCGGCCGACGATGTCGTAGAGCGCCGGGTTGGCGTAGTTCGGCGACTTGGCCGGATCCCGGTCGAACAGGTTGTCGACCTTGAAGTAGGCCGTCACGTCCTGGCGGATGGTGTAGGTCCCGCCGACGTCCATGTAGAACGCGCCCGGCATGAAGTTCTTGTCGATCGTCGGGGCGTTGGCCGTCGAGACCGGGCAGGTTCCCGGGGCGCAGACGACGTACTGGTTGCCGTAGTTGCCGTCGGTGAACCAGCGCTCCTGCAGGGTCAGGCTGAAGCGGTCGTTCTCGTAGCTCTGGATCGCCAGCCACTTCCAGTTCGGAGTGTTGCCCTGGTTCACGCCCGCGGAGTCGACCGGAACCGTGCCGGGCAGGCCGGTGTCGGTCCAGAAGTCGCGGATGTGGGTGGCCAGGGCGCGCAGGGTGAAGTTACCCGACAGGCCCAGGGGTTGGCGCCAGCGATAGCTGGCCTCGATGTCGAAGCCGCTGGTCTTGATCGACGCCAGGTTGAAGGACTGGACGTTGATGTAGTTGGGGCCGGCGGTGTTGTTGAGGTTATAGGCGCTGCAGGTCTGCGGCAGGATGTTGCGGAAGCAGTAGTCGACGATCTGCGCCGCGCCCAGGCTGGAGACGACGTCGTCGACCTTGATCTTGTAGTAGTCGAACGAGGCGCTGAAGCCCGGCAGCCAGGACGGGTTGGCCAGCACGACGCCGATCTGGGAGTTGCGCGCGATTTCCGGCGTCAGGTTCGGGTTGCCGACCGCGTTCTGGATCGCCACCACGTTCCGGTTGTTCGCCGGGTCGAAGAAGTTCGGCAGGGTCGTGGTGACCGGCGCGGCGAACAGTTCCGACAGGTTGGGCGCACGCACGTCGCGCGAGGTCACGCCGCGGAAGCGCAGGCCCTCGATCGGCGTGTCCCAGGTGCCGCCCGCCTTCCAGGTCCAGATCGTGCCGGAGGTGCTGTAGTCGGTAACCCGAGCCGCGGCGTTGAAGTTGGCGCGACCGGCCTTGTCGTTGTCGAACAGCGGCAGGTCGATTTCCAGGAAGGCTTCCTTGACGTTGTAGACGCCGTCGCCGTTCTTGTAGTTGCCCGCGTGCCAGTTGTTGCCGAGGTTCGACATCAGCGGATCGGCCGGATAGCTGCCGCCGTTGGGGCTGCGATCGGCGACGCCGGCGCCGTAGGGGTCGGCGCGGACGGTGTAGTACTCCCGGCGATATTCGGCGCCGAAGGCCACCGACAGGGGACCGGCCCACAGGTCGATCGGCGCGCCCGAGAAGTTCAGGCTGGCCACGTCCTGGGTCATGCGCAGGCGCTGGAACGGACCCGCGGCGGGCTGGACATATTCAAGCGCCGCGGCCGAGGGCGGCTTGCCGCCGAAGATGTTGAGCGGCTGGCAGCCATTGGCGCGGGCCACCGGATCGGCGCAGACGATCGCGCCGTTCAGCATGGTGGCCTGGATCGCCTGGTTGAAGTGCGGCGTCAGCAGGATGTGGTCGACGTCGATGGCGGTCTTGTTGACGCCGTGCTCGTAGTAGGCGTCGTAGCTCCAGTCGGAATTGAACGCGGCGAACTTGCCCTTCAGGCCCGCGACGACACGGTACTGGCGACGATCGGTGTGGACCTTGGTGTTGGGCAGCAGCGCGTTGCTGGTGCCGAACTGGAAGCTGGTGACGCCGGCGGTCGCGCAGGCGTCGCGCACCGAGGTCGGCAGGTACGGATTGGCGCATTGCAGGGTCAGGCCGGTCCGGTTCATGCCGTTGACGGGCTGGTTGCTGGTCTTGACCTGGCCCAGGTTGAACGAGACGTAGGCTTCGTTGCCCTCGGCGAAGTCGTAGCCGATGCGCCCGTAGCCCACCTTGCGCTCGATCTTCGACTGCAGCGTGCGGCCGCTGTCGACGTTGCCCGACAGGTCGCCGCCGACGCAGAAGCCCGGCAGGCAGCCGGTGACGGCGCCCCCAGCGGTCTTGGACGGCACGCCGCCCGAACCATACTGGAACTGGAAGGGTTGGCCGCTCTGGTCGAAGGCGATGCCCTGCAGCGGCCCGGCCGTGATCAGGCCGTACTTGGTGTAGGCGTAGGGCTGGGCGTTGTCGCGCATCAGGTACTGCGGCGAGCCGTCGTTGGTGACGTTGCGATTGATCATCGTCGTCTGGGTGAACCAGTGACGATCGCCCGCCAGGTCCAGGCCGAAGTCGCCGGGGCCGACGCCATTTTCCTTGGCCCATTCGACGCTGCCGACCAGGTGGAGGCGGTCGCCGGCGAAGCTGCGGCCGCCGGCCAGCTGCACCAGGCCCTGTTCATTGTCGTTGTACTTCGAAATGCCGGCCTGGACGTTGCCCTTCAGGCCGGTGAAGCGGGTGTCGGTGATGAAGTTGACGACACCGCCCACGGCGTCCGAACCGTAGGAGGCCGAGGCGCCGCCGTTCACGACGTCGACGCGCTGGATCAGCAGTTGCGGGAACAGGCTGACGTCGGTGACGCCGGTGTAGTAGGCGCCGACCACGCGCTGGCCGTCCAGCAGGGTCAAGGTGCGGATGGTGCCAAGGCCGCGCAGCGAGAACGAGCTCAGGCCCTGCTGGCCGCTCGAGGTGCTGAAGGTGTTGGTCGCCGAACCGCTCGACCCCTGCAGCGACGGCAGCTGGACGATGGTGGCGAAGATGTTGGGCTGGGCGTTGTTCTGGATCTGGGCCTCGCCGATCACCGAGGTCGGCGTCGGGGCGGTGAAGCCGGTCGTCTGGATCCGGGTGCCGGTGACGACGATCTCGCTGACCACGTCGTCGGAGGCGGGTTTGGCCTCGCCGCTCTGGGCCAGGACCGGGCTGGCGAGCATGGCGGCCAACAGGCCGACGCTGGCCGATGTCAGGATCAGGTTTCGCCGCGAAGACGTCGCGCGTCTGCTGGTGTTCATTTTCGTCCCTCCCTTTGCCGCCCGCGTCGTGCGCGAGCGTGCTTCTCTTGTGGCGTTCCAGGCGGTGCGGAACCGCGATGGTAACGTTACCTTTTGAGTGGATAGGGCGACCCTTGAGAGCTGTCAATACTCCGACATATTACAGGCGTCTCGGCGTGGATTTGGTCAAGCGGAGCCGTTGATGCCGGGATTCTGGCGCGTCTACGCCGGATGAACGCCTCCGTGCGGCGCTCAAGCGAGTCGAAATGTGAGTGATAACGTTATCATTCTGCGCGGCGCCGCTTCGCGCGGTGGTGGCGTGCAGGTCTTATGGCCGATCGTTCGGAGGCGGCGCCGTCGACAGTCGCGTGATGATCTGATGGTCGAAAACATGATCATCGCGTTCGGCCAGGGGAGGCTCCAGGCCGCCGATCTCCCCCGCGACCAGGCCGAGCGCCTCGGCCGCCAGTTCGCGAACCGGCTGACGCACGGTCGTCAGCGGCGGCCACAGCGTCACCGCCGCCGAGGTGTCGTCGAAGCCCGCCACCGCCAACTCGCCCGGGACGTCCAGATGGCGCCGGTGGGCGACCGAAACGACGGCGGCGGCCATGTCGTCGTTGCTGGCGAAGATCGCGGTCGGCGGGGAGGGATCGTCGAGCAACTGCTCGGCCGCCCTCAGTCCCGAGGTGAAGCTGAAGTCGCCCTGGGCGATGGTGGTGCTCACATCGTCGGTTTCGCGAACCGCGTCGTGGAAACCCGCCAGGCGTTCGGCGCTGGCGGCCTGGTCGGGATTGCCGAGCACGAAACCCAGTCGGCGATGGCCGAGCGCGATCAGCTGGCGGGTCATCTCATAGGCCGCGCGCCGGTCGTCGATCCGCACGCAGATGGCGCCGTCCACGCGATAGGCGCCGACAGCCGCCATGGGCAATCGCGCGTTGCGAAGCACATCCAGCACCAGGGGGGATTCGCCCAGCGGCGGAGCCAGGATCACGCCGCGGACGCCGGACGCGACCAGGCCCTGGAGCGCGGCCTCCGACGGCGGTCCCGCGGCGTCGCCCCTGAGCAGGATGAGGCGCGCGCCGCGCATCGAGGCTTCCTCGAAGACGCCGGTCAGAAAGTCGCTCATGAAGGCGGCGCTGGGGTTGGAGTAGACCACTCCGATCTTCAGCTCGGTCGAGGTGACCAGGTTCCGCGCCGTGATGTTGGGCGTGTAGCCCAGGACACGGATGGCCTCGTTCACCGCGGCGCGCGTCTCGGGGCCGACTCCGGCGCGATCATTGATCACGCGCGACACCGTCATGGGCGAAACGCCCGCCTGCGCCGCCACGTCGATGATCGTTGGGCCGCGAGACCGTCCAGCGTTTCTACCCAAACTGCCTTCCCCCACGCGAGCGCTAGGCTTGCTACCTAATCCATTGTGGACGCGGTGCAACGCACTTTGCGATCGGGTTGTCTCAGCCCTTCGGGATCACTTTGATCAACTTGCCGTCGTCATCGTCGGTCAGCACGTAGATCGCGCCGTCGGGGCCCACCGACACATCGCGGACGCGGCCGCCGATGTCGGTGAACAGGCGCTCTTCGCCGACCACCTTGCCGTCCTTGAGCACCAGGCGGTCGACATGCTGCTCCTTCAGCGAGCCGATCAGCACGCTGCCCTTCAGGGCGGGGAACAGGTCGGCCTGATAGAAGGCCATGCCCGAGGGGGCGATCACCGGATCCCAATAATAGACCGGCTGCTCGAAGCCATCCTTCTGGGTGATCCCGTCGCCGATCGGTTTGCCGGAGTATTCCTCGCCGTAGGTGACGACGGCCCAGCCGTAGTTCTTGCCCGCCTCGGGGTGGTTCAGCTCGTCGCCGCCCTTGGCCCCATGCTCCACGGTCCACAGCTTGCCGCTGGGATCGAGGGCGGCGGCCTGCAGGTTGCGGTGGCCCAGCGACCAGATCTCGGGCTTGGCGCCGGGCGTCTTGACGAAGGGATTGTCGGACGGGATCGAGCCGTCGGCGTTGATGCGGATCACCTTGCCCAGGGTGGCGTCCAGGTGCTGCGCCTGGACGCGGCCTTCCAGGATCGAGCGCTCGCCGGTGGTGACGAACAGCTTGCCGTCCGGTGCGAAGACGAGGCGGCCGCCGAAGTGCAGGGCGCTGTCCATCTTCGGCGCCTGGCGCCAGATGACCTGGACGTTCTCCAGCTTCGGGGCGGCGCCGAGCACGAGCTTGCCGCGCGCCACGGCCGTGCCGTTCACGCCGCCGTCGGGCTCGGCATAGCTCCAGTAGATCAGGCCGTTGCTGGCGTAGGCGGGGTCCAAGGTCACGTCCAGAAGGCCGCCCTGGCCCTCGGCGAACACGGCCGGCAGGCCCGAGACGGCGGGCGACAGCCGGCCGTCCTTGGCCAAGACGCGCAGGCGGCCGGCCCGCTCGGTCAGCACGATCTCGCCGGACGGCAGGAAGGTCATGCCCCACGGATGGTCGAGGCCGCTGGCCAGCACCTGATACTGGCCGACCGTGTGTGAGTTCAGGCCCGGCGCGCGGGTCTGGTTGGCGAAGGCCGGCTTCTGCTCTGGCGCGTTGGGCGGCCGCGTTTCCACCGGCGAGCCGGTCTGGTCGGACGCGGGGCCGGGCTGAGCGGGGGCGGGGCCACAGGCGACCAGAGCGGCGGCCAGGGCGGCGGAGGCGGTGAGCAGGGCGGTGCGCATGGCCACGACCTTAAGCTGCTTTTCGCGCGGTGGGCCACCCCTTTAGGGTCTATGGTCAGACCATACATTCACTATCGTTAGCGTGAATATTGACGTTCGGTCGGTTTGATGGGACGGTCGCGGTTCGGGGCGCCGCCAGAGCGCCGGAGGAAGCATCCAAGAGGGGATAGACCATGAGGCGTGAGCTCTGGTTGTCGGCGTCGACCGCCATTCTGTTGTGGACCAGCGCGGCGCATGGCCAGACGGCCGGGACCGAGTCGGGCTCGACCAAGGCCAAGCAGGACGAGGCCGCCGTGCTGGGCGAGGTGGTGGTCACCGCCGAGCGTCGGACGACCAACCTGCAGACCACGGCGGTCGCGGCCACGGTGCTGAGCGCCGACGACCTGAAGAACAAGGCCGTCACCTCCCTGGATCAGCTGCAGTTCGCCGCCCCGTCGGTGACGGTGCAGAACTTCGGCCAGGGCAACTTCTTCAACGTGCGCGGCATCGGCAAGTCCGAGGCCACGACCGCCGTCGGCGTGGGGGTGATCACCTATCGCGACGGGGTGGCGGCGTTCCCGGGCTATTTCCAGACCGAGCCCTACTACGATCTCGCCAGCCTGGAGATCCTGCGCGGTCCGCAGGGCACCTTCGCCGGGGCCAACGCCACGGGCGGGGCGGTGTTCATCCGCTCGCAGGATCCGAATTTTCGCGGCGTGAACGGCTATGTCCACGCCCAGGTCGGCAACTACAAGGACTTCAAGGCCCAGGGCGCGGTCAACCTGCCGATCAGCGACACCCTGGCGGGCCGGATCGCCTTCAATCACGAGACCCGCGACAGCTTCTGGGACATCACCGGCCCCTACAAGGGCCATCCCGGCGACGTCGACAGCAACAGCGTCCGCCTGGGCCTGCTGTGGACCCCTAGCTCGGCGCTGAAGGTGACGCTGAAGGCCGACTACAACGACATCGACCTGGGCGGTTATCCGGCCGATCCGGCCCTCTCCAAGAACGACCCGTTCAAGATCACCAGCAACGGCCCCAACTCGGCCCACGACACCTTCGTGCGCTCGTCGCTGAACGCCAGCTACACCTTCGACAACGGCGTCATGCTGCGGTCGATCACCGGCTATCAGAACGGCACGGCCAAGTTCTCGACCGACCTGGACGGCACGAGCGCGCTCAACAACACCTTCTACGACACGGTGAAGGAGGAGGTCTGGTCGCAGGAGTTCAACCTGCTCTCGCCCAGCGAACAGCGCCTGACCTGGCTATTGGGCCTGTACTACCAGAACGACGAGGTCGAGTTCCCGGCCGCGACCTATCCGACCGGCGCCTACCGCATCGGCTTCCCGGAGAACGTCCTGGACATCTATCTGTGGGGCAAGACGCCGAAGGAGACGACGGCGGCGTTCGGCCAGGTCAGCTATGACCTCAGCGATCGCCTGCAGGTGCAGGTCGGGGCGCGCTACGCCCATTCGGTGTCGACCAACGACGACGTCTACACGACCTATCCGCAGTTCGGCGTCGTGCTGCTGCAGAACGCCAAGGTCAAGGACGACAAGATGACCGGCAAGGTCACGTTGAACTGGAAGCTGGACGACCGCAACTTCGTCTACGGCTTCGTGGCGACGGGCCACAAGATGGGCGGGCTGAACGGACCCAACCTCTATCAGCCGGCCAAGGCCTTCGCGCCGGAGAACCTGACCGACTACGAGGCCGGGTGGAAATCGACCCTGGCGGGCGGCCGCGTGCGCACCCAGCTGGGCGTCTACTACAACGTCTACAAGAGCTTCCAGGTCAATATCGGCGACCCGCAGTACCCGCAGATCAACCGCATCCAGAACGTCCGCGGCGACACCAAGCTGTACGGCCTCGAAGGGTCGGCCCAGGCGCTGCTGGGGCGGGCCGCCTTCGACGTTGCGGTCTCGGTCTCGCACTCCAAGCTGGGCGGCTTCTACGGGGCCGATCCGCGCGTGAGCCGCACCGGAACCTGCGATCCGGCCAGCGGGCCGGCCAGCGCCAACTGCGCCGACCTGGGCGGCAACCGCCAGGCCTATGCGCCGAGCTTCACCTTCCACGCCGGCGCGCAATACACCTTCGGCCTGGGTGGTGGCGCGACCCTGACGCCCCGGCTGGACTACGCCCACATCGGCTCGGCCTATACGACGATCTTCAACAAGGCGGCGCTGGGCGACAGGCTGGAGGCGCGCGATATCGTCAACGCCCTGGTCACCTGGGCGAAGGGCGACTGGAGGGTGGCGGCCTACGCCACCAACCTGACCGACCAGACCTATATCGCCGCGATCAATTCGGGCCTGCGCTACGCCGGTCCGCCGCGGCAGTACGGGCTGAACCTGACTAAGGCGTTCTAGGCGCTCGTCGGTAGTTCGCGCCTCTGGCGGCTGGCCTCCCGGGCCAGCTCCAGCAGGTCCATCACCCGCAGGGCCTCCTCGATCGGCACGGGCGAGGGGGCGCCGGCGATGATCGCGTCGCGAACGCCTGCGTAGAAGGCGCGGTAGTCGGACGGCTCGGGTTCGACCTCGGCGTGGATCCGAAGGTCGTTCTCGACCGTGGTCAGGACGCCGGGGCGGTGGTTGCGGCCATAGTCCCGCGAGCCCGGGACCAAGCCGGCCTTCAGCTGCGCCTCCTGCGGGTCGAGGCCGTGCTTGACGAAGCTCCCGCTGGTCCCATGAACCGCCAGGCGCAGGTCGCTGGCGGCGGTCAACAGGCTGCCGTGCAGGATGACGCGCAGGGTGGGATAACGCAGCGCCACGTGGAAATAGTCGTCGGCGCCCGCGCCCGGGCGCTGGATCGCGATGTCGGCCGAGATCGCCAGCGGCTCGCCGAACAGGACCAGCGCCTGGTCCAGCAGGTGCGGACCAAGGTCCATCCAGGCGCCGGCGCCCGGTCCGGCCCGCTCGCGCCAGCGGTCACGGACCACGGGGCGGAAACGATCGAAATGGCTCTCGTATTGCACGATCTCGCCCAGCTTCCCCTCGGCGATCAGGCGCTTGAGCGTGAGGAAATCGCCGTCCCAGCGGCGATTGTGGAAGACGGTCAGCAGCTTGCCCGCGCGCCGCGCGGCGTCGGCCATCGTCCGCGCCTCGGCGGCGCTGAGCGCGAACGGCTTGTCGACCACCACCGACTTGCCGGCTGCCAGGGCCGCAAGGGCTTGGGGCGCGTGCAGGGCGTTCGGCGTGGCGATGACCACGAGGTCGATCGCGGGATCGGCCAGGGCCACGTCGAGATCGCGGACGACCCGAACGTCCGGATGATCGGCGGCGACCTTGGCCGGGTCGCTGGACACCACCACCGACAGGGCCAATCCCGGCGAGGCGGCGATTAGCGGCGCGTGGAAGGTCTTGCCGACATAGCCATAGCCGACCAAGGCCACGTTCAGGGTGCGTGAGTGGGGCATGACCCGGTTCTAAACGAAAAGGGCCGGGGATTTCTCCCCGGCCCGGATCGCGTTCCCGTGAAGGGAGGCTAGATCTTCACCGGCTCCATCTTGGGCGTCAGCAGGTGCACGACCAGGAGAGCGACCAGATAGGCGCTGCCGGCGACCAGGAAGATCGGCGCATAGGTGCCGATGCTGTCCAGCACCTTGCCGATGTACTTGGAGAACACCATGCCACCGAAGGCGCCGAGCATGCCGCCGATGCCAACGACCGAACCGACCGCGCCCCGCGGGAAGACGTCCGAGGGCAGGGTGTAGAGGTTGGCCGAGAAGCCCTGGTGGGCGGCGGTGGCGACGCCGATGATCAGCACGGCCAGCCACACCGAATTGGCGTAGGAGGCGAACATCACCGGCACGGCCAGCAGGGCGCAAGCCAGCATGGTCAGCTTGCGGGCCTTGTTGATGGTCGCGCCCTTCTTCATCAGCGTCGACGACATCCAGCCGCCGGCCACGCTGCCGACGTCCGACAGCAGGTAGATGGCGATGAGCGGCGGGCCGAAGCTTTTCAGGTCCAGGCCGTAGCGCTTGCCCAGGAAGTCCGGCAGCCAGAACAGGAACATCCACCAGATCGGGTCGATCAGGAACTTGCCCAGGGCGTAGGCCCAGGTTTCGCGCTTGGTCAGCAGCTTGGCCCAGCCGATCTTCTCGACGGGGTCGGCCGGATCTTGCTCGATATGGGCCAGCTCGGCCGAGGACAGGCCCTTGGCCTCGCGCGGACGGCGATAGACCAGCAGCCAGATCGGCAGCCAGACCAGGCCCGCGACGCCGGTGACGATGAAGGCCATCTGCCAGCCGAAGGCCAGCACGATGCCCGGAACGACCAGCGGGGTGACGATGGCGCCGATGTTGGTGCCGGCGTTGAACAGGCCGGTGGCGAAGGCGCGTTCCCTCTTGGGGAACCACTCGGCCACGGCCTTGATGCCGCCGGGGAAACCGCCGGCCTCACCGATGCCAAGGCCCATGCGCGCGGCCACGAAGCCGGCGAAGCCCGCCGCGCCGGCGTGGGCGATGTGGGCGACCTGCCAGATCAGGAACGCGACGCCGAAGCCCCAGCGGGCCCCGATCTTGTCCATGATCTTGCCCCAGACCAGGTAGGCCACGGCGTAGGCCAGCTGGAAGTAGAAGACGAGATCGGCGTAGTGGGTCTCGTTCCAGCCGAATTCCTTGGAGAGGTCGGCCTTCAACAGGCCGATCGTCTGGCGATCGACATAGTTGATGACCATCGCCGCGAACAACAGGCTGACGACGATCCAGCGATAGCGGCCGATCTTCTCGGATGGCCCTTCCTGAAGTTGAACGGGCGCTTTCGAAACGTCCATGAACCTTGGCCTTCCTTCCCTAGATTGTTCTTATTTGGCTGGGACGGCGACGCAGTCCACGGTTCCGAACGGGCCGAAACTGACGTGGGCCAC
>NZ_DATFAV010000039.1:0-3258 GCF_035254145.1 Caulobacter sp.
CCAAGACAAAGCACCGCAATCCCCAAAACCCGCATGACGCCCTCCCGAAAGCCACAACGCTACATTGAGGCCAGGAGGAGTGTCGAGAGCAAGAAGACCCACCGAATGGGCGACGTCCTACTCCACCCGCGGCAGCACCAGCGCCACGCGCAGGCCTGGGCCCATGCCGTTGTATTCGCCCGGCCCCTCGGCCAGCTCCAGCCGCCCGCCGTGCGAGACGGCCACGGCGCTGACCAGCGACAGCCCCAGGCCCGCGCCGGGCTCGCTGCGGCTGTTCTCCAGGCGCACGAAGCGTTGGATCACCCGGGCGCGATCGGCCTCCGGCACGCCGGGGCCGGTGTCGGTGACCGAGAACTCCAGCTCGCCCGACGAGGTGCGCCGCGCGCGCAGCATGATCGCCCCGCCCTCGGGCGTGTATTTGATGGCGTTGTCCAGGATGTTGGCCAGGGCCTGGGCCAGGAATTCGCGGTTGCCCTTGATCGTCAGGGCCGGGACAATCTCGGCCTTGAAGTCCAGGCCCTTGTCCTCGCAGGACAGCTCGTAGAGCTCGGCCATGTCGGTGGCCAGTTCGGAGGCGTCGAAGCTGCGCTGGTCGGGCGCCGAGCCGGCGGCCTGCAGCCGGGCGATGGCCAGCACGGCGTTGAAGGTCTTCAGCACCCCGTCGGCGTCCTGCAGGGCGGTCTCCAGCGCCGCCACGGGATCGCCCTTGCCGTTCTCGGCGTCGATCAGGGCCACCTCCATGCGGGCGCGCAGGCGCGTCAGCGGCGAGCGCAGGTCGTGGGCGATGGCGTCGCCGGCGTGGCGCAGGCCGCCCATCAGGCGCTCGATCCTGTCGAGCATGTCGTTCAGGCCTTCGGCCAGCTCGTCGTACTCGTCGCGGGTGCCACGCACCCGGGCGCGGGCGCGAAGATCGCCGGCGCGCACGTCGTTGACCACGTCCACCAGTCCCTGCATCGAGCGGCTGACATTGCGGCTGATCAGCACCCCGCCGGCCATGCCCAGCAGGATGACCAGCGCCCCGGCGCCCCACAGGGCCCGCACGATCTTGCGGACATAGGCTTCGGAGGCGTCGACGTCGGCGCCGACGAACAGGATCTCGCCCTGGTCCAGGCGCTGCTGGACGCCGCGCGCCGCGGCCTTGACCTCGGCGCCGTCGGCGTCGGTCTCGGTGACCTTGAAGCTGGCCCATTCGGGGCCGTCGCCGCTGAAGTTGGCGACCGGGGATTCCTCGATCGAGCCGGAGATGCGCTTGCCGGTCTTGTCGGCCAGGAAATAGAGGAACGGCTTCTCGCCCGTCGCCCGCTCGACGATGGTCTGGTTCAGGGCGTCGACGCCGCCCTGGCGGTAGGCCGCCTCCAGGCTCTCGAACTCGCGGCTGATCTCGGCCTGGGCGCGGCGGTTCACCTCGCCGGCCGTGGCCACGTAGATATAGCCCAGGAAGGCGCTGGCGGCCGCCGCGAACAGGGCCAGGAATAGCAGGGTCAGCCGGAACGGCGTGGTGCGGAGAAGGCGCGGGAGACGCATGGTGTCGTAGGCGGCTATGCCGCCGCCTGTCTCCTAGGGATCGAGCCGGTAGCCGGCGCCGCGCACGGTCTGCAGCATGGCCCGATCGAAGCCCTTGTCGATCTTGGACCGCAGGCGCGAAATGTGCACGTCGATGACGTTGGTCTGCGGGTCGAAGTGGTATTCCCAGACCTTCTCCAGCAGCATGGTGCGGGTCACCGACTGGCCGGCGTGGCGCATCATGAACTCCAGAAGCTGGAATTCGCGCGGCTGCAGGTCGATCTCCTTGCCCTGGCGATGGACCGTCCGGTTGATCAGGTTCATTTCGAGTTCGCCGACCTTCAGGGTCGTGGCGACGGCGCCGGTCTCGCGGCGGCGCGACAGGGCTTCGACCCGGGCCATCAGCTCGGGAAAGGCGTAGGGCTTGACCAGGTAGTCGTCGGCGCCGGCGCGCAGGCCGGTGACGCGGTCGTTGATCTCGCCCAGGGCCGACAGGAACAGCACCGGCGTCTGGTCGCCCTCGCGGCGCAGGGTCTCGACGACGGTGACCCCGTCCATCTTCGGCATCATCCGGTCGACGATCAGCACGTCGAAGCCGCCCTTCTGGGCCACGCCCAGGCCGGCCTCGCCGTCGGGCGCGTGCTCGACCTCGTAGCCAGCCTCCTTCAGGCCATGCGCCATGGCGGCGGCGGCTTCCAGGTCGTCCTCGATAATCAGAATACGCATCAGCGAGCCCCTCATGCGCTTAAGGCGGAACAGCGGAACGTTCGACGTTCTCCCGATTCCGCGCGTCACGCGATAGTCGTCCGGTTGATAGCGGTTTCGACGACCGGCGTAACTTAAACCTTGGACAGATACGAAAAAGCCCCGCTCCGGCGGACCGGGGCGGGGCTCTGTCGTCTCGACGGCGATCGTGCCTACGGCGCGATCTTCAGCGGCACGAAGACCGGGCGATTCTGGCGGATCACCTTGACCAGCACGCTGGCGCGGCCGGCCTTCTTGGCGGCGGCCACCGCGGCGTTGACGTCGGCGGCGCTATTGACCGTCGCGCCGTTGATGTTGGCCAGCACGTCGCCCTTGGCCAGGCCCTTCTCGCCGGCGTCGCTGTCGCCCTTCACGCCGGTGATCAGCAGGCCCTTGATCTCGCTGTCGATCTTGTAGGTCTGGCGCGAGGCCGGATCGATCGGCGAGAGCGTCAGGCCCAGGGCGTCGATCCGCTGGCTGGCGGGCTTGTCCGGCGCCGGCGCGGCGCCGCCGTCCTGATCCTGGTCGTCGTCGTTTACGGCCAGCGAGCCCTCGGCCGGACGCGTGCCCGACTTGACGTCGACGACGCGCGGCTTGCCGTCGCGCAGGATCGACATCTTGATGGTCTCGCCCGGACGGGCCTTGGCCACTTCGCGGGTCAGTTCGGAGCGGTTGTTGATCGTCACGCCGTTGACGCCCGTCAGGATGTCGTCCGGCAGCAGGCCAGCCTTGGCGGCGGGACCGCCGGGGACCAGCTCGGCGACGATGGCGCCCTTGACGTCCTTCAGGCCCAGGGCCTCGGCCGACTCGGCGCTGAAGTCCTGGATGGTCACGCCGATATAGCCGCGCACCACCTTGCCGCCGGCGATCAGCTGCTTGGCGGTGGCCTCGGCCACGTCCGCGGGAATGGCGAAGCCGATGCCGACCGAACCGCCCGACGGTGAGTAGATGGCGCTGTTGACGCCGATCACCCGGCCGTAGATGTCGAAGCTGGGGCCGCCCGAGTTGCCC
>NZ_DATFAV010000040.1:0-7355 GCF_035254145.1 Caulobacter sp.
GTGAAACCCCTCTCCCGACCGCTTCGCGGCCACCCTCTCCCTCTGGGAGAGGGGCGATTAGCGGATCCCTCTTCCATAGGGAGAGGGAGGGGCCCGCCGCCGGAGGCGGTGGGAGGGAGAGGGGTTTCACCCTTGGGCGGAAAACCCCCATTCCTTTCGTTGAACGTCGCCCGATCCAAAGGGCATGCTCCCGCCATGGACGCCACCGCCAACGCCCGCCGCCTGCGCCAATCCCAGACCCTGGCCGAGAAGGCGCTCTGGGGCCTGGTTCGGGCCCACCGCCTGGGAGGCTTCAAGTTCAAGCGGCAGGTCCCGATCGGCGGCTACTTCGCCGACTTCGTCTGCGAGCAGGCCAGGCTGGTCGTCGAGCTGGACGGGGCCGCGCATGAGGGGCGGGAGGACTATGACGAGCGCCGCACCGAGGCGCTGGGGCTGTTCGGTTACGCCGTGCTGAGGTTCCGCAACGAGCGGGTCCTGGCCGATCCCGGCGGGACGGCGGACGACATTCTGGCGGCGCTGCGGCGCTGTAGGGCGTGAGGCCAGGGTGAAACCCCTCTCCCGACCGCTTCGCGGCCACCCTCTCCCTCTGGGAGAGGGATTCGGGTACCCTGCCGCCATGACCGACGCCCCGCCCCCAGAAGCCCCACTAGGGGAGACCCCGATGCAGCGCGCTCTGCGCCTTAAGCAGGCGGCGCTGGAGGCGCGGCCCAAGCCGCCGCGGGGCGGGAAGTTTCAGCGACAGCAGGCCTCCCGCGTCGCGGCGGGCGACAGCAAACCGTGGATGACCAAGTAATGGCCGGACTCAAGGACAAGCGCGGCTTCATCGACAAGGACCGCCTGGACCTCTCCGAGCGCCAGGCCGTCGAGTACTGGATGAAGCGCTGGGGCGTCACCCGCGACCAGATCACCGCCGCCCACCGCAAGGTCGGCCGCATGACCAAGGACATCGCCGCCGAGCTCGGCAAGAAGCGCTGAGCCGGGGCTAAAAGCCTCCCCCTAGCGGGGGAGGTGTCGGCCCGAAGGGACGACGGAGGGGGAAGAGGCCAAGACAACTTCCCCCTCCGGCCCTTCGGGCCACCTCCCCCGCTAGGGGGAGGATCTTGTGAGCCGCCCACAGCGCCATGCGGGACTCATGCTAAGGCTCGCCTCATGCCCGACCGCGCCACGCCGAATCTTCCGTCCAGCGACTTCGACGCGACCGAGAGCTTCTATGCGGCCCTCGGCTTCGAGCGGGCCTCGCGCGACCCGGGCTGGATGGTCCTGGAGCGCGGCAGGCTCACGCTGGAATTCTTTCCGTTCCCGGGCCTGAAGCCGGCGACCAGCAACTTCGCCTGCTGCCTGCGCCTGGACGATCTCGAAGGCTTCTACGCGGTCTGTCAGGCGGCGGGGATCGAGGAGAAGATCGAGGGCTTCCCCCGCCTCCACCCGCCGGGCGACAAGAAGCTCATGGCCGCCCTGATCGACCCGGACGGCACCTTGCTCAGGCTGATCCGGAACTGAGCGTCAGACGCGCGGACGGCAGCATCGGGAAGGTCACGATCGACACCTCCCAGAGCTCCACGCGGCTCAGCACCCGCAGGCGGCCCTGCGTGCGCGCCTTCACCTGGCGAAAGCCGATGGAAAGACCGTCCAGGGCCCCGGCCTCGACCAAGGCCGCGACCAGGCGCCCGCGCGGCGTTGCGCGCAGAATACGCCCGCGCACGAACAGGCCCTTGGCGTCCTCGACAGCCTCGTCCCAGACGCCGACCGGCTCGGCCTCGTCGTGCTGGTGCAGCATCTTGACGGGAACCCCGGCGGCCAGGCTCTCGGCGAAGGCGCCGGCGGCGGTGACGTCGTCGTTCAAGTCGCGGGTCCAGAACAGCGAGGCGTAGCCTTCGATCTTCAGATCCTCGCTCATTGGCCGCGCTCCAGCTTGGCCTCGATGCGCTCCAGCGACTGGCGCGTCGCGGTGGCCTGCTCCTCCAGCCGCGCCAGGCGCTCGGCGACAGGGGCCTGGGCGTCGACGCGGCGCTGCATGTCGTCGATCCGGGCCGAGGCGCGACCCGCCCACATCAGGGCGGCGGCGGCCTGCAGGAAGACGGTGATGACCAGGCCGAGGGAAACCTGCCGGTCGAACCGCCAGCGCGTGGGTGTGGTCATGGGAATCTCCAAATCCTCCCCCCAGCGGGGGAGGTGTCCGCGAAGCGGGCGGAGGGGGAAGAAACCGGACAGCCCGAACTTCCCCCTCCGGCCTTCGGCCGCCTCCCCCGCTTGGGGAGGATCTAGTGCTCCAGACCCGCCAGTCGGCGTCGCTCGGCGTCGGTCAGGAAGCTGGCGGCCTGCAGCCGGCTCCACAGGGCGTCGCGCTCGGCCGACAGGGCCGGCACGGCGTCGAGGTCGGGAGCGATCCGCGCGCCGGGGAACTTGGCGGAGAGCCAGCCGGTCAGCGCCCGCGCCGCCCGCTCGGCCAGCGGGACCACCGTCCCACGCCAGAAGGCGGCGTTGGCCTCGCGATAGTTGGCGTAGGTGTTGTCGCCGGGAATGCCGAGCAATTGCGGCGGGACCCCGAACGCCAGGGCGATCTCCCGCGCGGCGGCGTGCTTGCCCTCGGTGAAGTCCATCTCGGCCGGCGTCAGCGACATGGCCCGCCAGTCGAGGCCGCCTTCCAGCAGCAGCGGCCGGCCGGCGTTGGCCGTCCCCGAGTGCGCGCTGGCCAGCTCGGTCTTCAGCCGATCGAACTGCTCGTCGGTCAGACGATCGCCGGCGTCCTTGGACGAATAGACCAGCGCCCCGGAAGGCCGGGCCGAATTGTCCAGCAGCGCCTTGTTCCAGGCGCTGGAGGCGTTGTGGACGTCGATCGCGAAGGCGGCCGCCTCGATCGGCGAAAAGCCGTAGTGGTCGCTGGTCGGATTGAACAGCTTCAGGTGCAGCACCGGCAGCCAGCCGTCGCCGTCACGCCCGATCCGCACCGTGCGCCCGGCGGCCTGGTAGTCGTAGGCCAGCGGCCAGCCGCGGGGTCCGGGGACCAGCGTCATCCGGTCGGGCCGCAGGGCGTAGAGTTCGCCAACGGACCTATTCTCCCGAGCATCCCCGGCGGCCTCCAGATAGGCGTTGCCGGCCGTCTGCAGGCTCCCGAAGAACGCCTCCATCAGGTCCGGCCCGCCCTGCTCGGGATTGGGCCGGTCGAGCAGACTTTTCAGCGGGTGATCATCGGCCCGGCGGCCGTCGACGAACACGGCCAGCGGCGTGGCGGCGGCGGCCTCGGCGATCATCCGCACGCAGCGATAGGCGACGGGGTTCTTGGCGAACCCCTCGGCGGCCAGGGCCGCGTAGTCCCGCGGCGTCCATTGCGGCCGCCCGCCCGTGGTCAGGGCGATCAGCCGCGCGGCGCGGGAGTCCTTGCGCTCGGGAGGGCGCGGTTTGGAGAAGAGCATGGGGATCGCTCCGGGGTTCGGAATTGAGAACAAATAGGGAACAATGTAGGGTTGCGAGAAAGGCGCGGCGCACCATCCTCCCCCTGACGGGGGAGGTGTCGGCCCGTAGGGACGACGGAGGGGGAAGTGTCGGGGCCAGGACAACTTCCCCCTCCGGCGCTTCGCGCCACCTCCCCCGCTAGGGGGAGGATTTGCGCTATAGCGCCCGCAGCCTCGGTGTCGCCTTTCCGCCCAGCATCAACTCGCTCACCGCCCAGACCAAGGCGTCGGCCCTGTCCGGGCTGTGGTCCAAGTCGCCGGAGCCCAGCGCCATCAGCTCCTCCTCCAGCGCGACGAACGAACCGCAGTGCAGCACCCGGCCCTGCTCGTACAGCGCGGCGATCGGCTCGGCCCTCGCCCGTTTGCCCACCGAGGCCCGGACCAGTTTCACCCGGCACGGCGGGTCGGCCTGGGCCAGGACGGAGCGGACCATGTCGCCCCCCTGGTTGGCCTCGGCCACCAGGGCGTCGGCGGTCCAGGTTCGGGCGGCGGCCACCGCCTTCGCGGCCCAGCCGGCGGGAGACAGGCCCCGCGCGGTCTCGTCGGCCAGGACAAAGGCGCGGTCGTCGCGGCGGCCCACCACCACGATCCCGCAGGCGTCGCCGCTGGCCGTGGCGGGTGGGTCCACCGCCACCACGACGCGGTCGAACCGGGCCGGCCGCGCGGCGCGGCATCGCGCCAGGTCCTCGGCGCGGAACAGGCCGCCGTCGGTCTCGACGATCACCCCGTCCAGCTCCTGGGCGGCCAGGCGCGTGCCGCCATAGAGACCCTCCAGCGTCCGCAGGAAGGCGGGCGCCAGATTGGCGGCGTTGGCCGAGGTCCCGGCCCGCGTCATCGAGACACCCGGCTCGGCCATCAGCGCCTTCAGGGCGCGGATCGGCCGGGGCGTCGAGGTCACGACCAGGCGCGGATCGGTCCCCAGGCGCAGGCCGAAACGCAGCATGGCCAGGGTGTCGCCTGGGCTGCGCCAGGCGCAGAACTCGTCGGCCCAGGCGGCGTGGAACTGCGGCCCGCGCAGGCTGTCGGGATCCTCGGCCGAGAAGGCGTGGGCCACCGCGCCGTTCGGCCAGACCAGGCGCCGACGCGAGGCTTCCCAGCGAGGGCTAAACACCGGCCCGCCCATCGCCTTCAGGCCAGACGGGCCCTCGATCATCACCTCGCGCACGTCGTGCAAGGTGGGGCCAACCAGGGCCAGGTTCGGATAGGCCAAGGCGTTCCAGGTGATCCAGCGGGCCCCGGCGAAGGTCTTGCCGGCGCCGCGCCCGCCCAGCATCAGCCAGGTCGACCAGGCCTCGAAGGGCGGCGCGATCTGGTGCCTGAGCGGATCGGACAAGGCGGCGCTAAGTAGGCGCTGCTGGTCCGGATGCTCCAGAACCGCCGTCGCCCTCGCCAGCGCCTTGATCATCTCGACGCTTGAGTTCGAGCAGCTCAGCGAAGCGAGTGAAGCGGGCGACAAGAGCGGCTTGAAGCTCTTCGGGATCGTCCGGGATGTCGTCATGCATGGAAGCCTCGTCGTCATTGGCCGCCTCGTCGGCGGCGGGCTTGGCTTTGAGTTCTGGGACCATCGTCGCCACCGCCTTGGCCGATCGGGCGAAGACGCCGCAAGCGCGGGCGTCCTTCTCGATCTGGGCTTTCTCGGCGGGGTCGTCGGTGGCTTCGAAGGCGGCGATAAGCTTGTCCATCTTCGCCGCGATGCGGCCCTGCAGCGTCTCGCTCCAGGTCCGGATCTGTTCGCTTCTTCCGGCCATGACACAAAGGTACGGCGCCAGCGGGCGCGGATCATTCGAGAGGCCGTAAAAGTGAGAAGCGGTTGAATTCGCCGCGTTCTGGTTCGCGAACTCCGGGGATACGGGGGGCTCAATCCCCGTGGTCGCCCCAAATCCTCCCCCCAGCGAGGGAGGTGTCGGCGCGCGGAAACGACGGAGGGGGGGAAGAGGCGGCTCAACAGTCCCTCCCCCTCCGGCCCTTTCGGGCCACCTCCGCCGCTGCGGGGAGGATTTTCGGCCCCACGCCAGCCTCGCGCGCATGGACTTGTAATGTTAGCGCTCCCATCTATAGCGACCACAACGACAACACTTGCAGGACGACCAACGTGCATCTGACGGGCGAGCTTCTGATCGGCGGCGAAAGCCGCAAGGGAACGAACGGCGAGATCAAGGGGGTCAATCCCGCGACCGGCGAGACCCTGGAGCCCGCGTTCGGCGGCGCGACCAAGGCCGACGTCGATGCCGCCGCGGCCCTGGCGCACGAGGCCTTCGCCAGCTATCGCGCCCTCTCCTACGAGACCCGCGCCACCTTCCTGGAAGCCATCGCCGAGCATATCGAGGCGATCGGCGACGACCTGATCGTGCGCACCATGGCCGAGACCGGCCTGCCCCGCCCGCGCCTGGAAGGCGAGCGCGGCCGCACGGTCGGCCAGTTGCGCCTGTTCGCCAGCGTGCTGCGCGACGGCGGCTTCCTGGAGGCCCGCATCGACCCGGCCTTGCCGGACCGCAAGCCGCTGCCGCGTCCGGACCTGCGCCTGCGCAACGTGCCGCTGGGCCCGGTGGCGGTGTTCGGGGCGTCAAACTTCCCGCTGGCCTTCTCGGTGGCCGGCGGCGACACCGCCTCGGCCCTGGCGGCCGGCTGCCCGGTGATCGTCAAGGCCCACCCGGCCCATCCGGGCGCCTCGGAGCTGGTCGGCCGCGCCATCCAGGCCGCCGTCGCCTCGGTCGGCCTGCATCCGGGGGTGTTCTCGATGATCCACGACAGCGGCTACGAGGTCAGCCAGGCCCTGGTCGCCGATCCGCGCGTCAAGGCCGCCGGCTTCACCGGCTCGCGCCGCGGGGGCCTGGCTCTGCTGGCCATCGCCCAGGGCCGCCCCGAGCCGATCCCGTTCTACGCCGAGATGAGCAGCATCAATCCGGTCATCATGCTGCCCGCCGCCCTGAAGGCGCGCGGCGCGGCGATCGCCCCGGACTTCGTGGCCGCCATGATCCTGGGCGCGGGCCAGTTCTGCACCAATCCCGGCCTGATCCTGGCGATCGACGGGCCCGAACTCGACGCCTTCGTCGAGGCCGCCGGCAAGGTGGTCGAGGCCTCGCCGGCCGCCGTCATGCTGACGCCCGGCATCTGCCAGGCCTTCAGCCACGGCGTCCAGGCGCTGGTCGCCGCGCCGGAAGTCACCACCGTGGCGCGCGGCCTGACCGGCCAGGGGCACACCGGCCAGGCGGCGCTGTTCAGCGTCTCGGGCGCGGCCTTCCTGGCCAATCCGCACCTGCACGAGGAGGTGTTCGGGGCGGCCTCGATCATGGTGCGCTGCGCCGACCAGGCCGAGCTCGAGAAGGTGATCGCCACCGTCGAAGGCCAGCTGACCATCGCCATCCACATGGACGAGGCCGACCACACCCTGGCCGGCGCCCTGCTGCCGACCCTGGAGCTGAAGGCCGGCCGGATCCTGGTCAACGGCTTCGGCACCGGCGTCGAGGTGGCCCACGCCATGGTCCACGGCGGCCCGTTTCCGGCCACCAGCGACGGCCGCACGACCTCGGTCGGCACGCTGGCCATCGCCCGGTTCCTGCGCCCAGTCAGCTACCAGAACCTGCCGGAGGCGCTGCTGCCGGCGGAGCTGAAAACCGACAACCCGCTGGGCATCGCCCGTCGGGTGGATGGCAAGATGAAGCTAGCCTAGTCGCGCGCCAGCGCCTGCGGCGCCACAACGAGCCCCGTCGCTGCCCGCGGCGGGGCTCATTCGTTTTCGTCGCCCGGCCGCAGCTCGAGCAGGCGGCCGTCCGGCAGGGCGCGGACGATCCAGATCATCTGGCGGCGCTCGAAGCCGATGCGATAGCTGCGCCGGACAACGCCGTCCGCCAGCGCCCGATCGCTGAGCAGTTCCACCGATTGGACCGGTCCCACCGCGACCAG
>NZ_DATFAV010000041.1:0-7839 GCF_035254145.1 Caulobacter sp.
CTGCTAAAATCATTGCGTATGTTCCGCGCCTCGCCGCCGGGGCTCGCAAGTGCTTCGGAACCGCGAATGGGTGTATAGCTCAGTTGGTAGAGCAGCTGACTCTTAATCAGCGGGTCGTAGGTTCGAATCCTACTACACCCACCATTCCTTCTAAAATCAATAGGTTAGACGGGGCCGCGCAAGCGGCCGCGAGCCGTTTCGCGACCTCGCGACGCTGGCTTGACCCGCGCCCAGACTAGAGCCTGTTTATCTGGTTTAGATGGATCATCTAAACCAGATAAACAGGCTCTAGATCTTATACTTGGAGCGCGTTCGAGCGGTTTGACCGCTCGCACTTAAACCTAACGCGCTCTAGGTCGAGGCGACCTCGGTCTCGGCTATCTCCACATCGGCGTCCGCGAAGATCAGATCGTTCTCGCCCCTCGCCTGGAGACCGTTGATGAGCACAAGCATGATCTCGCATCCGGAGCCGGCGTTGGACGTCACGCAGCGGGCCTTGTAGCGGGCGAAATCCTCGGGGATCCAGGTCGAGATATGCGCCTCGGCGTGGTGCCCCTCCCACGCGCCCTGGACGTAGTCGATGGGGATCAACAGCAGCAGATATTTGGTGCGATAGTAGAGGTAGTCGATCAGGTCGACGCCGCGCGACTTGCGGAAGTGCTCCAGCACGTCCCCGAGGATCACGAGGTCCCAGGATGCGTCGGGACCGATGTCCGGCAAGGTCGTCGCGTCGCCCAGCTGGATGACGTCGTAAACCTCGCGTAGGCCGAACTGCTCGATATAGCTGTTGTCGATCTCGATGGCGGCGAGGTGACCGATCGGAACGCCTTCCGCCCGAAGCGACTGGATCATCCGGCCGTACTTGCCGGCGCCCGGACCGATATCGAGGACGCTGGCGGGCTTCATCCGCCCGATGAGAGCCTCGACGTGGCGGTCGAAGACGGTATCCGAGTACGGCATGGGGATCTTCCTGCGCCAGCGAATCTTGGCTTGTAGCGTGAGGGTGTTGGCCCGCCGGGGGAGCGTCAATGGAGAGCCGTTGCGCCAACGCGCGGCAAAACGTCTTCCATGCCTTCGGGCGGAGCCCACCGATGCGCACACTGACTTAACGGGAAGCTGGACGAGGCCTCCGCCAGGCTCGAAGCTGGCGTCATGTCCACCGTCGCCGACCCCGAACTGATCGAAGCCCTCCGCCAGACGGTTCGGGCCCTTTGCCGAGATTTCCCGCCAGCCTACTGGCGGGGCCTGGATCGCGAGAAGGCTTATCCGAGCGACTTCGTGGCCGCCATGACCAAGGCGGGCCTGCTGGGCGTCCTGATCCCGGAAGAGTACGGCGGCGGCGGTCTTGGCCTCACGGCGGCGGCGGCGATCCTGGAGGAGGTCCACGCCAGCGGCGGCAACGCCGCGGCCCTGCACGCCCAGATGTACACCATGGGCACGGTCCTGCGGCACGGCTCCAAGGCCCAGAAGGAAACCTGGCTGCCCAGGATCGCCGACGGCTCGATCCGGCTGCAGGCGTTCGGCGTGACGGAGCCGACGGCCGGCACCGACACCACCTCGATCTCGACCTTCGCCCGGCGCGAGGGCGATACCTACGTCATTAACGGCCAGAAGGTGTGGACCAGCCGGGCCGAGCATTCCGACCTGATGGTCCTGCTCGCCCGCACCACGCCCAAGGACCAGGTCGCGCGCAAGGCCGACGGCCTGTCGGTCTTCCTGGTCGACATGCGCGCGGCCAAGGGGAACGGCCTGACGATCAAGCCGATCGCCACCATGCTGAACCACGCCACCACCGAGATCTTCTTCGACAATCTGGTCATCCCCGCGGACAGCCTGATCGGCGAGGAAGGCAAGGGCTTCCGCTACATCCTGGACGGCATGAACGCCGAGCGGATCCTGATCGGGGCCGAGTGCCTGGGCGATGCGGCCTGGCTGATTGGCAAGGCGCGCGACTACGCCAATAGCCGCGTCGTCTTCGGCCGCCCGATCGGCCAGAACCAGGGCGTGCAGTTCCCGATCGCCCGCGCCTACGCCCAGGCTCACGCCGCCCGCCTGACGATCTATGACGCCGCCGCCCGCTATGACGCGGGCCAGCCCTGCGGCGAACAGGCCAATATCGGCAAGATGCTGGCCTCGGAGGCCTCCTGGGCCGCCGCCGACATGTGCCTGCAGACTCACGGCGGCTTCGGTTTCGCCGAGGAATACGACGTCGAGCGCAAGTTCCGCGAGACGCGCCTCTACCAAGTGGCGCCGATCTCGACGAACCTGATCCTGGCCTATGTCGCCGAGCACGTGCTCGGTCTGCCGCGATCATACTGATGAGCGATTTCGCCGACTGGATCGGCCGCCAGCGGCGACGGACGGCGGTGTTGGAGGCCTCTGACCTGGCCCGGCTCGCGGCGGTGCTGGATCGACCCGAACCGCCCGCCGAGGTTCCGCCGGCCTGGCATTGGGCCTGCCTGGCCGAGCCGGTTCGGCGATCCGAGCTCGGCGCTGACGGACATCCGAGGCGCGGTCTCTTCCTGCCGCCGATCCAGGCCCCTCGACGGATGTTCGCGGCGGCGGACATGAGCTTCCCCGGCCCGCTGCTCCCCGGCCATGAGACCGACTTGGTCGAGACCATCGCCGCCATCGAGGCCAAGGCCGGCGCGAGTGGAACCTTGACCTTCGTGACGGTGGACCGGACGTTCGCCCAGGCGGGCGCGGTGCGCGTTCGCGAGCGCCAGACGATCGTCTACACCGCCGCCCCGCCCGCGCCACGGACACCCGAGACCGAGCCTCCGCCGCCAGCCGACTGGAGCCGCGAGATCGCGACCGATCCGCCCCTGCTGTTCGCCTTCTCGGCGGCCACCTCGAACAGCCACCGCATCCACTACGACCAGAACTATGCGACGGCGGTCGAGGGCTATCCCGGCCTGGTCGTCCACGGTCCGCTGATCGCGCTGTTGTTGCTGGAGGCCATGCCCGAACGGCGGCCGGAGCGTTTCTCGTTCCGCGCCCTGAAGCCCGCCTTCGCCGGCGAGGCTATCGCCGCCCGCGGTCGTCTTATCGATGGCGGCGCGGAGCTCTGGGCCGAAAGCGGCGGCGCGGTGCTGATGAAGGCGCGGGTCGGAACATAACCATCGACCACCTGATGCTGGGCCGAAACCGCCCTAGTCCATCAAGCTTTCCAGCAGGTCGCAGTCGACGACGATATCGCCGCGCTCGTCCAGCGTCTCCGCGATGATCGCGTGGTGGTCCAGACCCAGGGCGTCCGAGATGCGGATGAACGAAGTGGAGATCACCGAGCGACCGAAGACCTCGATGACCCGGGCCGGGCCTTCCAGGTACGACAGGTTCGTCAGCCCCGCCCCATGCGCGGCCAGGACGAACGACGCGCCCTGTAGCTTGTCAATCTGCTCCGCCAGCGAAAGTTCTCCGTTACCGAAGTCGATCGTCGTGAAGTCGTGCCGCTCGAGGAAGGCCAGGAAGGCTTCGGTCTCGGCGATGTTGTTGCCGTTGCGGCCCTTGGGCGGGTTGCGGCGGACATAGTAGCGACGCCCCTGGGCCGGCAGGGTCTTGCCCACGAACTCCCTGAGCCAACGCAGGCTCTCCTCGGACTGCCAGCCGTCGGCCAACATCGGATTCTTCAGTCGCACCAACTCGTTCGCCGGCAATAGGAGACGATCGCCCAGCACGCGGGAGATCATTTCGCGGAACACCCCCTGCCGATAGATCGGCGCGGGCATGATCACGACCTTGATGTCGAACGGTTCGATCAGCCGGAACTTCTGCATGAACTCGAAGCAGAAGTGGTAGTAGTTGCTATAGTAGATGTGGCTGAAGACGGCCGCGTTCTCGATCAGCGGCAGCTCGTCCCAACCCTCCCGCAGCGATTGGGCGTGGTCCCACAGGCCCGGCTGATTGGCCTCGCTGAACGGCATGGTCGCCGCCATCGAGCTGCCGGGCGGGAAATTGGCCTGCAGGCAAGCGCCGGCGCGGTCAAGCAGAAGCAGGCCGGTGTCGTTGCTGACGAACTCACCCTCCAGCCGTCCGACCCGATCGAAGTAGACGTGGTCGAATTCCGACATCAGCCGGTTCCGCATCTCCTCGGACTCGGCGTGCACGGTGAGGTTCTTCGCTGGAGGAACCCGCGGGATGATCGGCGACCGATGGGCCTCCATCCAGCGCCGACTGTCGAAGGCGCTCCACGGGTAGATAGGCGGAAGGACGCGCATGGCTTTGTCAGACGGTCGTCTGGCGCGCGTCGAGCGTCCAGACCCGGTTGTCGACGGGCACAGCCCTGACCAGATGGCGTCGCGCGAGGGCGGCGCGATAGAGGCCTTCGTAGTCCTCGACCGCCTGCATCTCGCGCCTGTCCTCGTCCAGCTCCAGGCCCACGCTCAGATAGACGTCCAGGTTGGTCAGGTCTGGACTGGGGCGCTGGCCGGCCTGATGCTCGGCGATCATCTCGCCGTAGAGCGTCTCCAGGCTGGTCGCCAGCAGATCCATATCGAACAGCACGCAGGTGTCGCGATTGGCCTCCAGCGTGGCGCGCAGGGCCTTTGCCTTCTCGCGATCGGCCCCGAGTTCGACCGCCTTCTCGACATAGGCGGCCCCCGTGTCGACCACTAGTTCCGGCGTGCCAGCGCTGCGCACCAGGCTCCCACAGACGCGCGAGGCGAAGCTGCGGCCCGACCAGGTCAGGACCGGCACCGCCATCCACAGGGCGTCGGAGGCCGTCGTGTGGGCGCCGTAGGGCGTGGTATCCAGAAACAGGTCGGCCAGGCGGTAGCGGGCCAGATGGTAGGCGTTCTGCAGCTTTGGGGCGAAGATCAGGCGCGTGCGATCAACACCTTGGGCTTCGGCGGAATCCCGCAGGCGAGCATTGGCTTCCGGGTTGCTGTCCAGCAGCCAAAGCACGCTGCCCGGCGTACGCCGCAGAATCTCCATCCAGCGGTCGAAGACGTGCGGCGTGATCTTCTGCGTGCCGTTGAAGCAGCAGAAGACGAAGGCGTCCTCGGGCAGGCCGGCCTCGGCGCGGGTCGGACATTCCGCCTGCACTTTCCGACGACGATCGTTGGGTTGGTAGCAGGGGATCCGGCGCACGGCCTCGGAGTAGTAGCGCTCCATCTCCTCCGGGATGATCCACGGGTCGGCGATGATGTAGTGGTGGTAGTCGCTACCCATCGTGCCCGGATAGCCCAGCCAGTTGACCAGGACGGGCGCCGGGCGGCGGGCGAAGACGGCGGTCCGGGCGTCGCGCGTGTGGCCGTTGACGTCGACCAGGATATCGATGCCGTCGTCGACGATGCGCTGGGCGGCCTCATCATCCGTCATCGGACGAATGTCGATGAAATGCTCCGCGGCGGCGCGGATGCGGGTGTTGAGGCCGTCGCTGGACTCCGGACCGCAATAATACGCGAAGACCTCGACCTTCTCCCGGTCGTGCACCTCGAACAGCTCGGCCATCAGATAGCCGACGGCATGGTCGCGCAGGTCGGACGAGATATAGCCGATCCTCGGGCGTCGGCCGGTCAGGTCGATCGGCGCGTCGCGGCGGTCGGCGCGCACCTGGTCCGGCGTCGTCTTGGCCTCGCGCGCGATGAACGCGCTGGCCGCGGCCAGCAGCAGCAGCGGATCGTCGGTATAGGCGGCGATCGAGAGCGGGTTCACGCCCCTGAGCAGGGTCTCGCGGCTCAGGCGCTCGGACGGAACCAGGGCCGGCCACTTGCACTGCGACAGGCGTGTCGCGACCAGCTGTCCGATCACGTCCATGGCGGCCGGGTCGAGATCCGCGGCGCGCTGAAGGGCCATTTCGGCGCGGGCAGGCTGGTGGATGTCTCCAAGCAGCCGGGCGATCTGCTTCAGGCATGTAAAGACGTAGTTGGCCGCCATGCCGTTTATCTGGGCGGGGCGGTTGGCGCCCGCCTCCCAGGTGGCGACCGCCAATTCATGGAGCCCTGCCCGCTCCTGCAGACCACCCAGGTTCACATAGGCCGGCATGAAATCGGGATTGCGGGCCAACGCCTGCTCCAACGAGGCCGCCGCGCCGGCGTTGTCGCCCAGCGCCGACTGGAGGACCGACCGGTTGAACAGCGCCACGCACAGTTGGGGATGCTCTGGGTTGAAGCGCGCCCAGATCTTGTAGACCTGATCGGCCACCGCGGGCTTGCCCGCCTGTGAGAGCTCCGCGGCGATGGTGATCGCGTCGCCGAGCGAACAGCCCTCGGCGGTCAGCTTGCTGAGCATGTCCAGCGTGTCGAGGTCGGCCATAGTCTTCCTGATACCGATAAGCGACGGACAGGCGCGAGCGAACGCCGCGCGCGAGTCGGCTGGACGCGATCATGGCATGCGGTTCGCGGCTCGACCAATGACCGAAAGCGATCGCCGCCCACGCGCTTGAGCGTGAGCGGCGCCCGGATCAGATCACGGTCAGATAGGACGCGATCTGGGCGTCGTTCAGGCTCTGAACCTGGGTCTGCGTCAGGGCGTTCGCCTGGGTGGACGTCAGCTGCGAGATGTTCGTGGTGGACAGATAATCCAGCTGCGTCGTCGTCAGGCCGCTCAGCTGCGTGGACTGCAGCTGGCCGATCTGGGTCGTCGTCAGGCTGTCGATCACCGTCGTCGACAGGGCGCCGAGTTGGGTGCTGGTCAGCGCCGACAGCTGGGTGTCCGCCAGGTCGCTCACGTCGGTCGAGGACAGGCCCTTGAGCTGCGTCGTCGTCAGGCCCTTCACTTGGGTCGCGGACAGCGCCGCGCTCTGGGTGGCGTCAAGCGCCGAGATGTTGGCCGCTGACAGCGCCGCCAGTTGCAGGATGCTCAGAGCGGCGATCTGGGTGTCGACGAACTGACCGATGTCGGTGGTGTTCAGACCGCCCAGCTGCGTGGCCGTCAGGCCCTTCACCTGGGTGCTGGTCAGCGCCCCGACCTGGGTCGCGTCCAGCGTCGAGAACGCCGTGGACGTCAGGGCGCCCAGCTGCGCGCTGCTCAGGGCCGCCAGCTGGGTCGTGGCCAGTTGCTGGGCCTGGGTCGCCGACAGGGCGCCGACCTGCGTGTTCGCCAGCGCGCCGACCTGGGTGTCGGACAGTTCGCCGATATCGGTCGTCGACAGGCCCTTCACCTGGTCGAGGGTCAGACCCTTGATCTGGCTGGTCGTGATCGCGCCCATCTGCGTGGCGGTCAGGGCCGACAGGTTGGTCGTGCTCAAGGCCGCGAGCTGGCTGTTGGCCATCGCCGAGATCTGGGTGTTGGCCAGCTCGCCGATGTCGGTCGTGTTCAAGCCCGAAATCTGCGATGCGGTCAGGCCCTTGATCTGGGTCTCCGTCAGCGCCCCCATCTGGGTCGCATCAAGCGCCGAGACGTTGGCCGCCGACAGCGCGCCGATCTGCAGAGCCGAAAGCGCGCTGATCTGGGTGGCCGCCAACTCGCCCATATCGGTGGCCGACAGGCCCTTCAGCTGTGTCGCCGTCAGACCCTTGATCTGGGTCGTGCTCAGCGCGCCCATCTGGGTGGCGTCCAGGTTCGACAGGCCGGTGGCCGTGAAACCGCCGATCTGGTTCCAGCTCAGCGCCCCCACCTGGGTGGCCGCAAGGGCCGCGATGTTGGCGGTGCTGAGGCCGGCCAGCTGGCCCGTCGTCAGGCCCTTGACCTGGGTTTCGGTCAGGGCGCCGATCTGGGTGGCGTTCAGCAGGTTGAAGTTGGTGGACGAGATCGCCCCGATCTGGGTGGCCGAGAGACCGCCGATCTGGGTGGTCGACAGCTCCTGCACCTGGGTGGCCGCCAGGGCGCTGACCTGGGCCGCCGCCAGGGCGCCGACCTGGGTCGCCGACAGTTCGTCGATGTCGGTGACCGACAGGC
>NZ_DATFAV010000042.1:0-36756 GCF_035254145.1 Caulobacter sp.
GCGCCGGTGGCGCAGGCCGTCACGACCGCGTGGTTGGGCCCCTTGAAGCCGTACTTGATCGAGACCTGGCCCGAGATCAGGTTGATCAGGGCCGAGGAGATGAAGAACGGGCTGACCCGACGCGGGCCCTTGGCTTCCAGCTCCAGGGCGGTTTCGGCGATCGTCGACAGGCCGCCGATGCCCGAGCCCAGGATGACGCCCGTGCGCCAGCGCTGTTCATCGGTCTCGGGAACCCAGCCCGAATCCTTGATGGCCTCGTCGGCGGCGGCGACGCCGTAAAGAATGAAGTCGTCCACGCGCTTCTGGTCGCGCGGGCTCATGGTCTGGTCGGGATCGAAGCTGCCCTCGACGTCGGGACCGCCGCCGCCGCGTCCGTCGACGCGCGGGACCTCGCAGGCCACCTGGCAGGCGTAGTCGGTCGGATCGAAGGCCGTGATGCGGTTCGCGCCCGACTTGCCGGCGAGAATGTTCTTCCAGGTGACGTCAACGCCCTGGCCCAGAGGGGTCAGCAGGCCGATACCCGTGACGACGACTCTACGCATGGATCACTCCCAAACCTTCGATGCGGGACGTGGAATGTGGGGAAGACCCCTGCTCCGCGCCACCGGCGAATCTCGGCCTCAAACGAAAACCGCCGCGCGCACGATGGCAAGAGCCCGTGCGACGCGGCGGAAATGGTCAGGTTCGCTCGCGCGAACTCGACGCCTCTTAGGCGGTCTTTTCCGTGATGAACTTCACGGCGTCGCCAACCGTCTGGATGTGCTCGGCGGCGTCGTCCGGGATTTCGATGTCGAACTCCTCTTCGAACGCCATCACCAGCTCAACGTTGTCGAGGCTGTCGGCGCCCAGGTCATCGATGAAGGAAGCCTTCTCGGTGACCTTCTCGGGATCGGCATCCAGGTGCTCGATGACGATCTTACGCACGCGCTCGAGAATGTCGGACATTCTGTTCAGTCCCTCGTTATGAAATTTCGGCCCGCGAACAGGGAGGCGAAAGCCGCTCTATCCGCAGGAATTGTCGGGCACCGCCTATCACGTTCCTTTTCGGCTTACTAGCGGGTCGCCGAAGGAACGGGGCGGTCTAGATCATGGCCATGCCGCCGTTCACGTGCAAGGTCTGTCCTGTGACGTAACCGGCGTCGTCGCTGGCCAGGAAAACGCACGCGGCGGCGATATCGCTCCCCTCGCCCAGCTTGCCGGCGGGAATCGTCGACAGGATGCCGGCCTTCTGCTGCTCGTTGAGGGCGTCGGTCATAGGGCTGGCGATGAAGCCCGGAGCCACGCAGTTGACGGTGACGCCGCGGCTGGCCAGCTCCTGAGCCAAGGCCTTGGAGAAGCCGATCATGCCAGCCTTGGAGGCCGCATAGTTGGTCTGGCCGGGGTTTCCGGTCACGCCGACCACCGAGGTGATGCCGATGATGCGACCGGCGCGGCGCTTCATCATGCCCTTGGCGGCGGCGCGCGACAGGCGGAAATAGCCTTCCAGGTTCACCTTGATGACGGTGTCCCAGTCCTCGTCCTTCATGCGGACCAGAAGGCCGTCGCGGGTGATTCCGGCGTTGGCGATCAGGATGTCCAGCGGCGCGCCGGCGGCTTCCTCGGCCTTGGCGACCAGGCCGTCGACCTGCTCGGGATCCGAAAGATTGGCCACGACGGTCGAGGCGCGCTCGCCAAGCTCGGCCTTCAGCTCGCTCAGGGCCGATTCGCGAGTGCCCGAGAGGACGACGTGGGCGCCCTGGGCGTGCAGGGCGCGGGCGATGGCCCCGCCGATGCCGCCCGTGGCGCCGGTGACGAGGGCGGTCTTGCCGGTCAGATCGAACATTTGGGTTGTCTCCCAGTGTCATCCCGGCCCCAGAGCCGGGATCGCCGGAAACGCCGGCGCGTGTTGCGGTCCCGGCTCCGCGCGCTTCGCGCTGGGCCGGGATGACAGTTTCTAAAGCGAGGCCGCGAAGGCTTCGAGATCGGCGGGTGTGTTCAGCGGGGTCGCCTCGGCGTCCGGGGCGATGCGCTTGGCCATGCCCGACAGCACCTTGCCGGCGCCGGCCTCCGCGAAACGCGTGACCCCGCCCTGGGTCGCCAGCCAGGTCATGCTCTCGCGCCAGCGCACCCGGCCGGTGACCTGCTCGACCAGCAGCTTGCGGATGACGTCCGGGTCATGGACCGGGGCGGCGGTGACGTTGGCGACCAGCGGCGCGCGCGGGGCGATGATGGTGGTGCGAGCCAGGGCCTGCGCCATCTCGTCGGCGGCCGGCTGCATCAGCGGACAGTGGAACGGCGCGGAGACGTTCAGCGGAATGGCCCGCGCGCCCAGCTCCTTGGCCTTCTCGATCGCCTTGTCGACGGCGGCCTTGGCGCCGGAGATCACGACATTGCCGTTGTTGTTGTCGTTGGCCACGATGCAGACGCCGACTTCCGAACCGGCGGCGGCGGCGGCTTCGGCCAGGGCCAGGTCGGTCTTGGGGCCGATCAGCGAGGCCATGGCGCCCTCGCCCACCGGCACGGCGCGCTGCATGGCCTGGCCGCGCAGCTTCAGGAGGCGCGCGGTGTCGGCCAGGGTGATGGCGCCGGCGGCGGCCAGGGCCGAATATTCGCCCAGGCTGTGGCCGGCGACGAAGGCGGCCTTGTCGATCCCGACGCCGAACTCCTTCTCCAGGACCCGGGTCACGGCCAGGCTGACGGCCATCAGGGCCGGCTGGGCGTTCTCGGTCAGGGTCAGGTCGCCCTCGGGACCTTCCTTCATCAGCGAAAACAGCTTCTGGCCCAGGGCGTCATCGACTTCCTGGAACACCTCGCGGGCGCTGGCGAAGGCCTCGGCGAGGTCGGCGCCCATACCGACCGACTGGCTGCCCTGGCCGGGGAAAATGAAGGCGATGCTCATGATGGCCCGCTCCGTCTTTCTAGATTCAAGGCCGGGAGGGTTAGGGGAAAGGTCCCTGGTGGGCAAGTGCGAGGGGTACGACCACCCAAGGCTTGCATTCAACGCGGCCACGTCCAAAGTGCCCCGGCCCGCGTATCAGGACCATCCATTCCCCTTCGGAGTCGCGCCATGAAAACCGTTCTCGCCGGTGTCGCCGCCGCCCTCGCATTCGCGGCCGCCTCGCCCGCCCTGGCCGCCCTGAAGGTCGGCGACAAGGCTCCCGATTTCAGCGCCAAGGCCGCACTGGCCGGCAAGGACTTCGACTTCAAGCTCTCCAAGGCCCTGAAGAAGGGTCCGGTGGTGCTTTACTTCTTCCCCGCCGCCTACACCGCCGGCTGCACGGCCGAGGCTCACGAGTTCGCCGAGGCCACGCCCGAATTCGAGAAGCTGGGCGCCACGGTGATCGGCGTCACGGCCGGCAATGTCGACCGCATCAAGGACTTCTCCAAGGAGCACTGCCGCGACAAGTTCGCGGTCGCGGCCGCCGACAAGGCCCTGGTCAAGAGCTACGACGTGGCCCTGATGGTGAAGCCGGACTGGTCGAACCGCACCTCGTACGTGATCGCGCCGGACCACACGATCCTGATGTCCTACACCGACGGCAACTTCCAGGGCCACGTCACCCAGACCATGGACGCGGTGAAGGCCTACAAGACCAAGAAATAGCGAGCCTTTTGCGGTTCCGGACAGCCGCGCGGGTTGAGCCTCGCGCGCGCTGGAGGAGATGATCGGCCATGACCGATCTCGCTCAAATGGAACTGGCGTTGCGCGGCGTCGCCGTCGGGGCTTTCGCCGCCACCGGCATATCGCTGGCCGCCAGCCGCAAGATGACCCCGACACGCTGGGTCGGCGTGCTGATGATGGTCTGCGCCATCGCCCACGTCTTCGAGAGCCACTTCTACTACACCGAGGGCCGGCATTTCAGTCAGGTGACCTGGGCCCTGGCCGCGTCGGCCGCGGGCGTCTTCTGGCTATTCTGCTCGGTGCTGTTCGAGGACGAGCCGAGGATCCCGGCCTGGCGCTACGCGATCCCCGGCGCGGCGCTGACCCTATGGTTCATCGGCGCGGTGCTGCCCGCCTCGCCCGTCCGCGCCGCCGTCTGGTGGTCGTTCGCGGCCTATTCGCTGGTCCTGCACATCCACATCATGCTGATGGCCTGGCGCGGCTGGCGGATCGACCTGGTGGAGCGCCGCCGCCATCTGCGCGCCCCGATCGCGGCCGCGGCCACGGCTTACATGTTCATCCAGACCCTGTGTGATTTCGGTCTTGGTCATGGCCCGGTGCTGCCGAGCATGGTCCAGACCGTGACCCTGGCCATCCTGGGTGTCGGCTCGGCCCTGGCGCTGCTGCGCGCCGAGCCGGTGCTGGTTCAAGCCGCGCCGGCCGCCGGCGAACTTGCGCCGCCCAAGCCCGTCGAAACGCTCGATCTCACCCCCGCCGACCGCCTTGTCCTGGCCCGCCTGGACAGGGCCATGAACGAGAACGAAGTCTGGCGCGGCGAGGATCTGTCGATCGGGACCCTGGCGGCCCTGATCGGCGCTCCGGAGCATCGGCTGCGCAGGCTGATCAACGGCGTGCTGGGCCACCGCAACTTCGCCGACTACGTCAACGGCCGGCGGATCGCGGCGGCCAAGGTCGCCCTGGCCGATCCCGAGCAGGCGCTGAAGTCGGTTTCGACCATCGCCTACGAACTGGGCTTCGCCTCGCTGGGACCGTTCAACCGCGCGTTCCGCGCCGCCACGGGCGTCACGCCGACCGCCTGGCGCCAGGAGGCGACCCCGTCCACGCCCCGCCTGCGGCTGGTCGAAACCGGCGAAGGCGCGCCGAAAGCCGACAAGCGGGCCTGATTTCGCGAACGGCGAGACGCGGGGCCGTCCGACCGCTGACCTGGCGTGGTCCCACCGCCCAGGAGCCGTTCATGACCTCCGAAATCCTCGACACCCTCGCCGCCTTCGCTCGCAACTGGCTGGACGGCGTCCAGCACGACGTCACCCGCTACGTGATCTTCTCGGTCGGCGTCTGGCTGACCCTGTGGGTCGTGCTGGCCGTTCCGCTGGCCGGCCGCAAGATCCGCGACAGCCGTCCGCCCGCCCGCCAGCTGCTGATCGAATTTCTGACCTCGATCCGCTCGGTCATGGTCTTCTCGACGGTGAGCCTGTTGACCTTCGCGCTCTTCCGCGCGGGCCTGCTGCCAGGGCCCGACATCGCCAGGGGTTGGGGACCGGTGTGGTTCTGGACCAGCCTCGTTCTGATGATCGTCGCCCACGACGCCTGGTTCTACTGGACGCATCGGCTGATCCACGACCGCCGCCTATTCCGGCGCTTCCACCGGCGGCATCACCGGTCGAACAACCCCTCGCCGTTCACCGCCTACAGCTTCGACCTGGGCGAGGCGGCGATCAACGGCGTCTTCGTGCCGCTGTGGGTGATCCTGGTTCCGACCCCTTGGCCGGTGGTCGGCCTGTTCATGCTGCATCAGATCGTCCGCAACACGATCGGCCATTCGGGCTACGAGCTGTTCCCCGCCCGCAAGGACGGCCGGCCGCTGATCCCCTGGCTGACGACCGTCACTCACCACGACCTGCACCACGCCCAGGCGGGCTGGAACTACGGGCTCTATTTCACTTGGTGGGACAAGCTGATGGGCACCGAGAACCCGAACTATCTAAAGCGCTTCGCCGAGGTCACCGCCTCCAAGCGCAAGGTCATTAAGGCTACCAGTTCGCCTTCACCAGCTTGACCATCAGGCGGCTGTCCTGCACCCGCCATTCGTCGCGGGTGTTGGCGGCGCGCAGGCTGACCGTGAACTCGGCGGGGATGTCGAACGGCCGGGTCAGGCTGAAGTCGACGCCCTCCTCCCCCGTCGAGCCGCCGCCGAACGCGATAGAGCCGATCGGCCGGCCTTCCAGGGTCAGGGAGGAGCGAAGGTTGGCGCGGGCCACCGGGATCTTGCCCGGCACCGCGATCGCCTGGCTGGCGTCCATGTCCATCGAGACCCGGACATAGTTGGCGCGCGGCAGCAGGCCGAAGCCGAACATCCGGGACATCGATGAGCGGACCTTGGCCTCGTTCTGGTTCCACGAGGCGCCCAGGGCCAGGGCGCGCTGGCCGACGCGGTCGCCGTCGGGCTTCTGCGTCAGGTTCAGGTCGAAGTCGTAGGTGGGGTTCTGGATCGTGCCGGCCGTCTTGACCGTCAGAGCGACCTTTTCGGTGTCGGTGGAGAGATCCAGCGGCAGCGCCGCCGAATAGCCCGCGAACCGACCATCCTTGGCCGAGACCGACATGGCCGGCTTCTGGATGAGCTCGGCGCACGCCGGACCGCCGATGGCCATGGCCATCGCCAGCGCGATCGTGAAGCGTCCCGTCATCCCCATACTCGCCTGCTAGCATACTTGACCTTGAGGATGAACCCCACGTCGAGCATTCGTATGATGAACCGTAATGGCGCCCGATTTCACGCCAAAAGCCCTGTGAGCCTTGCCTTTCACCGACATCTCCTGTAGTAGCGCGCGTTCTCACGGAAGGCGGTCTTGCACGCACCCATCCGGGACCGGGGATTTCCCCGCTCGGCTTGCAGGATCCATCGTGGTCGACGGACTTCCGTCGTCGCCCGCGCCGCCTTCCACAACGGAAGAAGGAAAACATGGCGTTCTACGAACACGTGGTCATCGCGCGGCAGGACATCTCGCCGCAACAGGCCGAAGCTCTTAACGAGCAACTGAAGACCCTCATCGAAGAGAATGGCGGCCACATCGCCAAGATCGAGTACTGGGGCCTTCGTAACCTCACCTACCGCATCAAGAAGAACCGCAAGGGCCACTATTCCCTGCTCGCGATCGACGCCCCGGCGCCGGCCGTGAAGGAAATGGAGCGTCAGCTGCTGATCAATGAAGACGTTCTGCGCTTCATGACGATCCGCGTCGAAGAGCTGGACCTGGAACTGTCGCCGGTTCTGGCCCGTCGTGACCGTGGCGATCGCCCGGAACGTCCGCGCGAAGACTTCGCGCCCCAGGCCCAAGCGTAAGGGAGAGAGAAGATCATGACCGATACGACCGCTCCCGAAGCCGGCGCTCCGGCCGCCGCCGCTGGCGGCGCCCGCCGCCCGTTCTTCCGTCGCCGCAAGGTTTGCCCGTTCTCGGGCGCCAACGCGCCGAAGATCGACTACAAGGACGTGAAGCTGCTGCAGCGTTACGTTTCCGAACGCGGCAAGATCGTGCCGTCGCGCATCACCGCGGTGTCGGCCAAGAAGCAACGCGAACTGGCCAAGGCCATCAAGCGCGCCCGCTTCCTGGCTCTGCTCCCCTACGTCGTGAAGTAAGGGAGACGCCACGATGAAAGTCATTCTGCTCGAACGCGTTGAAGGCACCGGCGTCCTCGGCGACGAAGTCACGGTGAAGGACGGCTTCGCCCGTAACTTCCTGCTGCCCCGCGGCAAGGCCCTGCGCGCCACCAAGGCCAACCTGGCCACGTTCGAGGCGCAACGCGCCGAGATCGAAGCCCGCAACCAGAAGAACCGCGAAGCCGCTGGCAAGAACGGTGAAGCGCTGGACGGCACGCAATACGTCCTGATCCGTCAGGCTGGCGAAAGCGGCCAGCTGTATGGTTCGGTCGCGGGTCGCGACGTCGCCGACGCCATCAAGGCCGAAGGCGGCAAGGTCGACCGCTCGATGATCGTGCTGGACAAGCCGATCAAGACGCTGGGCGTCCACGAAGTGAAGGTGAAGCTGCACGCCGAAGTGACCATCACGGTCACGCTGAACATCGCGCGCAGCGCCGACGAAGCCGAGCGCCAAGCGCGCGGCGAAAACGTGATCAACTCGCAGTTCGAGGAAGATCGCGCGGCCGAAGCCGAAGCCGCCCAAGACATGGCGGAAGGCGGCGCCGGTTCGTTCGAAGGCGACCACTACGAAGCCTAATCCCGTCAGGGATCGGAGCTTTTGCTATGAAACGGCGCGGAGCGATCCGCGCCGTTTTTTTCTGCGCCGCAGCGCAGAAATGTTCAGCTTGTGTGCAAGTCGGCGAAATCCCATGCTCGCTTGGGGGCGAAAAAGACCCCCGCCTCGGGCGCGAGGACGCATGTCCCGCCCCCGGCCACGAAAGGGGATTTCTCATGCGTTACAGAGCCTTGCTGCTTGCCGCCGCCTCGCTGACGGCCTTTTCCGCCACCGCCCACGCCCAAACCGCCGCGCCCGCCGACGATTCCACGGTCGAACAGATCGTCGTCACCGGCACGCGCGTCGCGCGCTCGCGCCTGGACACCGTCTCGCCGGTCGACGTCGTCGACAGCAAGGCGCTGACCCGCCAGGGCACGCCGGAACTGGCCCAGGCCCTGGCCAACCTGGCCCCGTCGATCGACTTCCCGCGCCCGGCCGTCACCGACGGCACCGACTCGGTGCGTCCGGCCACCCTCCGCGGCCTGGCGCCCGACCAGACCCTGGTGCTGCTGAACGGCCGCCGCGCCCACACCTCGGCCCTGGTCAACATCAACGGCTCGATCGGCCGCGGCTCGGCCCCGTTCGACCTGAACACGATCCCGACCGCCGCCCTGGCGAGCGTCGAAATCCTGCGTGAAGGCGCCGCGGCCCAATATGGCTCCGACGCCATCGCCGGCGTCATCAACCTGCGCCTGCGCGAGGCCAGCAGCGGCGGCGGCGCCACCGCCAGCTACGGCGTCTACAACACCAAGATCAAGACGACCCGCAACACCGCCGGCCGCAAGGCCGACGACGGTCCGGTCTACAGCGCCTCGCTGTGGCAAGGCTTCGCCCTGCCCAACGACGGCTTCCTGACGGTCACGGGCGAGTACTCGTACCGCAACCCGACCAACCGCTCCGATCTCGACCCGCGAGTCACGCCCAACAAGGTCACCGGGATCTATGGCGACCCGCAGGTCGAGACCAAGACGGTCTACGCCAACTTCGGCCTGCCGCTGAACGAGGCCTGGAAGCTGTACGGCCTGGCCGGCTACCAGAACCGCAAGGGCGAGAGCGCGGCCTTCCCGCGCCTGGCCGACAACGCCAACAACTACGTCTCGGTCTATCCGAACGGCTACATCCCGAAGATCACCACCGATATCGACGACTACAACCTGGCCTTCGGCGCCAAGGGCGAGGTCGCCGGCTTCACGGTCGACGCCTCGGTGAACTACGGGAACAACAAGGTCGCCTACGGCACCATCAACTCCCTGAACGCCTCGCTTGGCCCGTCCTCGCCGACGCGGTTCAAGGACGGCTCGATGCAGTACGGCCAGACGGTCGCCTCGCTCGACGTCACCCGGCCGCTTGAGCTCTTCAGCTTCGCCAAGCCCAGCACCCTGGCCTTCGGCGCCGAATATCGTGACGAGAGCTACAAGATCCGGGCCGGCGAAACGGCGTCCTGGGTCAATGGCGGCAACGGCAAGGGCGCCGGCGCGCAAGGCTTCCCCGGCTTCCGCCCGACCAACGAAGTGGACGTCAGCCGCAACTCCAAGAGCCTCTATCTCGACCTCGACAACCAGATCACCGACAAGTTCGATGTCGATCTGGCCGTCCGCTACGAGGACTATTCGGACTTCGGCTCGACGACGACCGGCAAGATCGCCGCGCGCTACGACCTGACCGACAGCTTCGCCGTCCGCGGGGCCTATTCGTCGGGCTTCCGCGCCCCGGCCCTGCAGCAGCAATACTTCACCACCACCTCGATCAACATCATCGGCGGGGCGGCGGTGGACGTCGGCACCTTCCCGGCCACCAGCGCCACGGCTGCGGCCCTGGGCGCCAAGCCGCTGGAGCCGGAGAAGTCCAAGAACTACTCATTCGGCGCGGTCTTCCACAAGGGCCCGTTCGAGCTGACGGTGGACGCCTACCAGATCGACATCGACAACCGGATCGTGCTGTCGGAGAACATCCAGGGCTCGGCCACCGGCACGGCGACCCAGAAGGCTATCTACACCCTGCTGCAGCCGTTCGGCGTGACCACGGCCCGCTTCTTCATCAACGGCGTCGACACCAAGACCAAGGGCGTCGACATCGTGGGCCGCTATCGCCTGGACACCGAGCAAGCCGGTCGTTTCGACCTGACCCTGGCCGCCAACTTCAACGACACCAAGGTCCAACGCGTGCCCACGACCAGCACGCTGTCGTCCCTGCCCGTCCCGCCGGCCCTGTTCTCCCGCGTCAACGTCGCGATCTTCGAGGAAGGCACGCCCGACAAGAAGTTCGTGGCCAGCAGCGACTGGTCGAACGGCCCTTGGGGCGCGACGCTGAAGGGCGCCTTCTACGGTTCGGTGCTGGTGCCCAACTCGAACCAGACGCTGGACTATCGCACGGGCGAAAAGTCGGTCTGGGATCTGGAAGGCCGTTACACCTTCGCCCAGAAGGTCACCTGGGCGGTGGGCGTGAACAACCTGTTCGACACCTATCCGAACAAGGCGCCGGCGGCGGTCAACACCACCGGCGTGGTGGGCTTCCCCAGCTTCTCGCCGTTCGGCTTCAACGGCCGCTTCCTCTACACGCGCCTAGCCTACAACTGGTGATCGGCTAGCCTAAAACCGGTGCAAACGTTTGGGCGCGGAGAGCGATCTCCGCGCCCTTCTTCTAGGCGTCTACGTCAGGAACGGACGCCATCAAAAGCCCGTGCGCTTGCACTATCCGGGGCCAAGAACATACACAGAATATCCCCGTTCATCTGAGTCGCCGGGCCAACTCGCCCGCGCGTCCGAGCCTCCGTCGCGTTAACTTCCGATGATGTCCCTGGTACCCGCGCTCGACCTGCGTCCGCCGATCGAAGAGCCCACGATCAACGTGGCGCCCCACAACATGGAAGCCGAGCAGGCGCTGCTCGGGATCCTGCTGTACGACAACGCCGCCTACGAGCGCCTGACCGACAGCCTGCAGGCGCGCTGCTTCTACGAGCCCTTCCACCAGCGGCTGTTCCAGTCGATCGAGACCCACGTCCGCAAGGGCCAGTTGGCCGAGCCGATCCTGCTGGCCGACGAGTTCAAGAAGGACCCCGCGTTCGAGGAGCTGGGCGGCCTGCGCTACCTGGCCGACCTGGTCGACCGCGCTCCGCCCGCCGCCAACGCCGGCGACTATGCGCGGGTCATCTTCGATCTCTCCCTGCGCCGCGAACTGATCCGCATCGGCGGCGACATCGCCACGGCCGCCCAGGGCGGCGGCGAGGAGAAGCGCTCGGCCCGCGACCAGATCGAGAGCGCCGAACAGAGCCTCTACAGCCTGGCCGAAAGCGGCGCGGCCTCGTCCGGCTTCGTCAGCTTCGGCGACGCCCTGCGCGGCGCGGTCGAGATGACGGCCGAGGCGTACAGCCGCGACGGGGGCATGTCGGGCCTCGCCACCGACCTGATCGACCTCGACCAGAAGATCGGCGGCCTGCACCCCTCCGACCTTGTCGTGCTGGCCGGCCGCCCGTCGATGGGCAAGACCGCCCTGGCGACCAACATCGCCTTCAACATCGCCAAGAAGTACGCCTACGAAATCCAGCCGGACGGCACGAAGAAGACCGTCCAGGGCGGCGTCGTGGCCTTCTACTCACTGGAAATGAGCGCCGAGCAGCTGGCCCTGCGTATGCTGGCCGACGCTTCGGGCGTTTCGGGCGACCGTCTCCGCAAGGGCGAGATCGACGCGTCCGAGTTCGGCCGGGTCCGCGACGCGGCCATGGAGCTGCAGGAGGCGCCGCTCTATATCGACGCCACCGGCGGCATCTCGATCGCCAAGCTGACCGCGCGCGCCCGTCGCCTGAAGCGCCAGGTGGGTCTGGACCTGGTCGTGGTCGACTACCTGCAGCTGGTCACCGGCTCCGATCTCGGGGCCAACGCCAACCGCGTGCAGGAAGTCTCGCAGATCACCATGGGCCTGAAGGCGCTGGCCAAGGAGCTGGCCTGCCCGGTCATCGCCCTGTCGCAGCTGTCGCGTCAGGTGGAAAGCCGCGACGACAAGCGGCCCCAGCTCTCCGACCTTCGGGAATCGGGCTCGATCGAGCAGGACGCCGACATGGTCTGGTTCGTGTTCCGCGAGTCGTACTACGTCGGCCGCGCCGAGCCGCGCGAAGGCACGCCCGAGCACCTGACCTGGCAGGAGGAGATGGACAAGCTCCAGGGCCTGGCCGAGGTGATCATCGCCAAGCAGCGTCACGGCCCGATCGGCACCGTGCGCTTGTCGTTCAACAGCGACACCACCCGCTTCGGCAACCTGGCCCGCGACCACTACTTCGCCCAGGCGCGGAACATTCCGGACGAGTGATCGGCGCCCGGCTGTTTGACTCCGCCCACTTCTCCAAGCCACCGTCGCCGCCTCGCCACCCAAGCCGACGAGTCGCATGAACTTCAGCCCGCCGCCCACCGAGAGTCTCGTCGGCGCATTCCTGCTGGCGTTCCCGGCGCTGTTCTCGATCGTCAATCCCGTCGGCGCTTCGCTGATCTTCCACCAGGCGATGGCGGGCCGCACGCGCGAGGAGCGCCGTAGACTGGCGCGCCAGATCGCCTTCTACGCTTTCCTGGTGCTGCTGGGCTCGCTGCTGCTGGGCGGCTACATCCTGAACTTCTTCGGCGTCAGCCTGGGCGCCCTGCGGGTGGCGGGCGGGCTGGTGGTGGCGATCCGCGCCTGGGGCCTTCTGATGGACCCGCAGGAGAACGAGGACCGCAAGACCAGCCAGACCGAGCCGGCCCAGACCCACGAAGACGTGGCCTTCTTTCCGCTGACCATGCCGTTCACGACCGGTCCCGGCTCGATCTCGGTGGCGATCGCCCTCTCCTCCCAACGCCCGACCGAAGGCAGCGCCGTGGCCCCGTTCTTCATCGGGGCGAGCCTGGCCGCCGCCCTGGTGGCGATCATGGTCTGGGGGCTCTACAGCGCATCCGGCCGGGTCATGCGGTTGCTGGGTCCGGCTGGCGCGCGGGTGCTGTCGCGACTGGTCGCCTTCCTCCTGCTGTGTATCGGCGTGCAGATCATCGCCTCCGGCGCGGAGAACCTGGTGGCGCGCTTCATCGCCACGCACCACGGTTAAGGCGTTGAACGCTTCGGCCGCGTCGGCTACGCCCTGGCGCGTGACCGACCTTTCCGAAGCCCGCCTGACCATCGACCTCGACGCCGTCGCCGCGAACTACGCGGTGGTGAGGAAGGCGGCGGACGGCGCCGAAGCCGCGCCGGCGGTCAAGGCCGACGGCTACGGCCTGGGCGCGGCCCAGGTGGCCGACCGGCTGTGGGCGGAAGGCGCGCGCGGCTTCTACGTCGCGCGCGCGGCTGAAGGCCTGGCCCTGCGCGAGGCGCTCGGCGATCGTCCCGCGACCATCTATGTCCTGGACGGCGTCACGCCTGGCGCGGCGGGCGCTCTGGAGGCCGCGCGCCTGACGCCGGTGCTCAACAGCCTGCCGCAGATCGAGGCCTGGAACGCCCAGGCCCGTAGCGGACGGCTGAAGGCGGCCCTGCACGTCGACACCGGCATGAACCGTCTGGGCCTGCGCCTGGAGGAGGTCCGCGTCCTGCTGGGCTCGATGGATCGCCTCAAGCACGTGGAGATCACCGAGATCGTCAGCCACCTGGCCTGCGCCGGAACGCCGGAGCATCCCCTGAACGCCCGGCAACTGGAGCGTTTCCGCGAGGCGGCCGAGCAGTTTCCCGACGCGAAAAAGAGCCTGTCGGCCTCCGCCGGCGTCTTCCTGGGGCCGGACTATCGGTTCGATCAGGTCCGTCCCGGCATCGCCCTCTACGGCGGCGGACCGTGCGACGTGCGCGATCCACGCTTGTCGACCGTGGCGACGCTCGAGGCGCCGATCCTGCAGACCCGGGTCGTGCCCCGTGGCGAGAGCATCGGCTACGGCGCGGTGTTCACCGCCGAGGACACTCTGCGCGTGGCCGTTCTGGCGGTCGGCTACGCCGACGGCGTCCAGCGCGCCAGTTGCCCACGCGGCCAGGTCTGGTTCGACGGCGCGCGCCGCCGCATGCTGGGCCGCGTGTCGATGGACCTGATCGCCGTGGACGTCACCGACTGCGACGCCGCCCGTCCCGGGGCGATGATGCAGATCATCGGCCCCGACATGTCCATCGACGACGCCGCCGCCGCGGCCGGGACCACGGCCTATGAACTGCTGACCCGCATCGCCCCTCGCGCGCGCCGGATATACCGTTAAGCCCACGTCCGGCTTTGGCGCACCGGCGCTGCAGCCTGTAGTCTCCCGTCATTCGAGAATCAGGAGACCTCATGGCCCGCGACGGCGCCGTCTACGCCTGCCAGTCCTGCGGCGCGGTCCAGACCAAATGGTCCGGCCAGTGTCCCGCCTGCCAAAGCTGGAACACGCTGGTCGAGGAGGTCGGCGCCAAGCCGCCGGGCGCGTTGTCGACGACCAAGGCCACCCGCGTGCGCGGCCTGCAGTTCACCGGCCTTGAGAGCGAGACCGCCCCGCCGCCGCGCATCCTGACCGGCGTCGACGAGTTCGACCGGGTCTGCGGCGGCGGCGTTGTGCCAGGCTCGGCCCTGCTGATCGGCGGCGACCCCGGCGTGGGCAAGTCCACCCTGCTGCTGCAGGTCTGCGCCAGCGCCGCCCTGCGCGGCGTCTCCTGCGCCTACATCTCCGGCGAAGAGGCCGTCGAACAGATCCGGGGCCGCGCCGACCGCATGGGCCTTGCGAAAGCCAATGTCAGCTTGGCCGCCGAGACCGCCCTGCGCGACATCCTGGATGGCCTGAAGCGGGACAGCTTCGACCTGGTGGTGATCGACTCGATCCAAACCCTGTGGAGCGACGCCCACGAGGCGGGTCCTGGCACGGTCACCCAGGTTCGCGCCTGCGCCACTGAACTGGTGCGCCTGGCCAAGAAGAAGGGCGTGGCCATCCTGCTGGTCGGCCACGTCACCAAGGACGGCCAGATCGCCGGTCCGCGCGTCGTCGAGCATCTGGTCGATGCGGTCCTCAGCTTCGAGGGCGAGCGCGGCTATCCGTTCCGCATCCTGCGCGGCGCCAAGAACCGTTTTGGGGCCACCGACGAAATCGGCGTCTTCGAGATGGGCGACGTCGGCCTGCGAGAGGTCAAGAACCCCTCGGCCCTGTTCCTGAACGAGGGCGGCGAGCGGGCGGCCGGCGCGGCGGTGTTCGCCGGCATCGAGGGCTCGCGGCCCGTACTAGTGGAATTCCAGGCCCTGGTCGCGCCTTCCGCGTACGGAACGCCGCGCCGCGCCGTCGTCGGTTGGGATTCCGGGCGCCTGGCCATGGTCCTGGCCGTCCTTGAATCCCGATGCGGCCTTGGTTTTGGCGACAAGGACGTCTATCTGAACGTCGCCGGCGGCCTGCGCATCACCGAACCGGCGGCGGACCTCGCGGCGGCGGCGGCCTTGGCCTCCTCCGCCCTGGACGTCGCCCTGCCCCAGGACTGCGTCGTGTTCGGCGAGGTCAGTCTGTCGGGCGAAGTCAGGCCCGTCAGCCGGATGGAGACACGCTTGAAGGAAGCCGCGAAACTGGGATTTGGCCGGGCGCTGGGACCGCTCGCCGGCCTGCCTGAAGGCGGCGGAGCCCTGCCGGTGGCGGGGGTGGCGCGTCTGACCGACGCCGTCCGGCGGATCGGCGACGAGATCTGGACCAGCCTGACGTGACGCCCTTCGACATCATCGCCGGCCTGCTGCTGCTGATCTCCGGCGTCACCGGTTGGATCCGCGGGGCCTCGCGCGAGCTGACATCGGCCCTGTCCTTCATCTTCGCCGCCGCCATCGCGCTGTTTGGCCTGCGGATCAGCGGACCGATCTTCCGCAAGCTCATGGACCCCGACTGGGCGGCGACGGCCGCCGCGGTGCTGGTAGTCTTCGTCGTCTTTTTCCTGATCTTCCGCCTGATCGGCGGCCGCTTGACGGCTAGCCTGCAGGACAGCTCGGCCGGAACGCTGGATCGCGGCGTCGGCGCGACCTTCGGCCTGATCCGCGCCTGCGTGGTGCTTGGCGTCTTCAACCTGCTGCTGCACCTAGCCACGCCGCCGGATCGCATGCCGCGCTGGGTCGAGGATTCGCTGTTCTATCCGTTGTCGGAAGCCAGCGGCGAAGTCCTCAAGGTCTTCGCCCCGAAGGGCAAGGCGCTGGCGGGCAAGCTGGCGCCGGCGATCAAGGAAGCCGTTCACGAGGGCGGCGACAATACGTCCGGCGAGAAATCGTCCGGAAAAGGCTATGATGGGAACCAGCGTCGGAATCTCGACGACCTGGTGGAGAAATCGCGATGAGCTTCCTGGGCCAGTCGACCGACCGCTACTCTTCCGCTTCCTGGCGCGATCCCGAGGACGACACGCTGCGGCTGGAGTGCGGCGTCTTCGGCGTGTTCGGCACGCGAGACGCGGCGGCCATCGCCGCGCTGGGCCTGCACGCCCTGCAGCATCGCGGCCAGGAAGCCTGCGGCATCGCCGCCTTCGACGGCGGCCGCTTCCACACCGAACGCCACATGGGCCACGTCGGCGACGCTTTCACCGGCCCCGACCTGGTGCAACGCCTGCCGGGCAACATGGCCATCGGCCACACCCGCTATTCCACTGCAGGCGGCAGCGGCATCCGCAACGTCCAGCCGATGTTCGCCGATCTCGAGACCGGCGGCGTGGCCATCGCCCACAATGGCAACCTGACCAACTTCCTGACCCTGCGCGATCGTCTGGTGCAGGAAGGCGCGATCTTCCAGTCGACCTCGGACTCGGAAGTGATCCTTCACCTGATCGCCCGCTCGCGTAAGGCCAAGATCGTCGACCGCTTCATCGACGCCATCGGCCAGATCGAGGGCGGCTACGCTCTTGTCGCCATCACCAACAAGAAGATGATCGGCGTCCGCGATCCGCTGGGCATCCGCCCGCTGGTGCTGGGCGACCTGGACGGCAAGCCGGTCCTGGCTTCGGAAACCTGCGCGCTGGACATGATCGGCGCCCGGTTCGTGCGTGATATCGAGCACGGCGAGATGGTGGTGATCGAGGAGACGGGCGTCACCTCGTCCAAGCCTTTCCAGACCACGGCCGCGCGCCCCTGCGTGTTCGAGTACGTGTACTTCGCCCGCCCCGACAGCGTCGTGAACGGCCGCTCGGTCTATGGCGTGCGCAAGCGCATGGGCCGCAACCTCGCCAAGGAGACCGGCGTCGAGGCCGACGTCGTCGTGCCGGTGCCCGATAGCGGCGTGCCCGCGGCTCTTGGCTTCGCCCAGGAGAGCGGCATCCCGTTCGAGATGGGCATCATCCGCAACCACTATGTGGGCCGCACCTTCATCCAGCCCACGCAAGGCGTCCGCGAGCTGGGGGTGCGCATGAAGCACAGCCCCAACCGCGCGATCCTGGCGGGCAAGCGCGTGGTGCTGATCGACGACTCGATCGTGCGCGGCACCACCTCGCTGAAGATCGTCCGCATGGTCCGCGAGGCCGGCGCCAAGGAGGTCCACCTCCGCTCGGCCAGCCCGCCGATCAAGTGGCCCGACTTCTACGGCATCGACATGCCCGAGCGCGAACAATTGCTGGCGGCCAACAAGTCCCTGGAAGAGATGGCCAAGTTCCTGGAGGTCGACTCGCTCGGCTTCCTCTCGGTGGAAGGCCTCTATGACGCCCTCGAAGCCGGTCCCCGCGACCCGGCCGCCCCGCAGTTCACCGATCACTACTTCACCGGCGACTATCCGACCCGCCTGACGGACCGCGAAATCGCCGAAGGCCGCAACGAGGCCAATGACAGGCAGCTTTCGCTGCTGGTCAGCGCCTAAGTCGACCACCTGATGGGTGTGAAGAGCGTACTCGAGAAGCTGAAGCTCGAGCCCTATGTCATCGCCTTGTTCGGCATGGTGGTGCTGGCCTCGATCCTGCCGGTGCGGGGCGAGGCCGCGCACGGCCTGTCGATCGTCGTCAAGCTGGCCATCGCCCTGCTGTTCTTCCTGCACGGCGCGAAGCTCTCGCGGGAGTCCGTGGTCGCGGGCGTGACGCACTGGCGGCTGCACCTGCTGATCCTGGCCTTCACCTTCGTGATGTTCCCCATCCTGGGCCTGGTCATCAGCAAGACCGGCGTACTGCCGCCGACCCTGGCGGCGGGGATCCTGTTCCTGTGCTGCCTGCCCTCGACCGTGCAGTCCTCGATCGCCTTCACCTCGATCGCGCGCGGCAATGTCGCCGCCGCCGTGGTGGCGGCCTCGGCCTCGAACCTGTTCGGGATCTTCATCACTCCGGTCCTCGTCGGCCTGCTGATGCACACCCAGGGCGGCGCCTCGGGCGGCTGGAAATCGGTCCAGGACATCGTCGTTCAGCTGCTGCTGCCGTTCATCGCCGGCCAGCTTGCGCGGCCGCTGGTCAGCGCCTGGATCACCAGGCACAAGGGCTTGATCGGCTATGTCGACCGAGGCTCGATCCTGCTGGTGGTCTATTCCGCCTTCAGCGAGGCCGTGGTGGGCGGCATCTGGCATCGGATCTCGCCGCTGCAACTGGTGGTCCTGCTGGCCGTCTGCGGTGTTCTGTTGGCCATCGTCCTGACCGCCACCACCTTCGGCGCGCGCGCGCTGGGCTTCTCGCCGGAAGACGAGCGGGCGATCACCTTCTGCGGCTCCAAGAAGAGCCTGGCGACCGGCGTGCCGATGGCCGGCATCCTGTTTCCCGGCCCGACCGCCGGGATCCTGGTGCTGCCGCTGATGATCTTCCACCAGATCCAGCTGATGGCCTGCTCGGTCATCGCCCAGCACTACGCCAAGAAGGCCCGGGAAGCCGAGGCTTAAGGGTTTCCCACGGTTTCCGTTTCACCTCCCCTGCTCTAGAACGCGCCCCATGACTTCCGACTCCCAAAAGCCGCTGGCCGGCCGCATCGCCCTCGTCACCGGCGCCACGCGCGGCATCGGCGAGGCGGTCGCCCTGGGCCTGGCCAAGGCCGGCGCCCATGTCATCGCGGTGGGACGCACCCAGGGCGCGCTCGAAGCGCTGGACGACGCCATCCTGGCCGCCACCGGCGAGCGCGCCACCCTGGTTCCGCTGGACCTGCGCGAGCCCGATGGCCTGGACCACCTGGGCGCGGCGATCCACCAGCGCTGGGGCAAGCTGGACATTCTGGTCGGGGCCGCCGGCCTGCTGGGCCCCCTCACTCCGGTCAGCCATCTAGAGCCCAAGGGCTGGGACATGGTGCTGTCGACCAATCTGACGGCCAACTGGCGCCTGATCCGCGCCATGGACCCGCTGTTGCGCGCCTCGGACGCCGGCCGGGCCCTATTCTTCTCCAGCAGCGTCGCCCGCACGCGCCCGGCTTTCTGGGGCGTCTATGCCGCCACAAAGGCGGCGCTGGAGGCTATCGTCGACGTCTATGCCGACGAGATGGAGAACACCGCCGTCCGCGCGTTCTGCGTCGATCCCGGGGCCATGCGCACCAAGATGCGGGCCGGCGCCTTCCCGGGCGAGGATCCCAAGACCGTGCCCGCCCCCGAGACCATCGTCCCGTTCGTCGTCGATCTGGTCCGTCCCGATCGCGAGCCGCCCAAGGGCGTCGTGCGCTTCAAGGACCGCGGCCAGGAATCGCCCAGCATCGACGCCTGAAATCGATTCGCACGCGCCGAGAGATCGGCGGGCCGCGCCTGCCGCCTGGGTTGTTTGAGCCCGCCAAATGCCACCCTGAATCGCCAAGATCGAACACAGTTCGATGACATTCAGCGCGCGGCCGTTAGAATTAGCGGCTCGTTAACGAAACACGCCCGAGACCTTGCGACCTAATGTCACGCAAGCTCAAGGACCTCATCGATGGCGCTGTTCTCCTTCAATCGCGAAGACAGCGATGTCTCTGGCAAGCTGAGCGATCTGCAGGGCATAGTCGACGCCATCCAGAGATCTCAGGCGGTCATCGAGTTCAACCTCGACGGCTCGATCATCACGGCCAATGATAATTTCCTGAAGACCTTGGGATACACGCTCGGCGAGATCCAGGGGCAGCGGCACAGCATGCTGGTCGACGCCGCCTACGCCGCCAGCGCCGAGTATCGCGAGTTCTGGCGGCGGCTGAACGCGGGCGAGTTCTTCGCCGACAAGTTCCGTCGCGTGGGCAAGGGCGGCAAGGAGGTCTGGATCCAGGCCTCGTACAACCCGATCTTCGACAAGAACGGCAAACCGACCAAGGTCATCAAGTTCGCCGCCGACATCACCGCCGTCGAGGCCGAGCGCCGCCAGGCCGAGGCCGAGCGCGAACAGGTGCGTCAGGAACAGGAGCACGTCGTCTCGGTCCTGGCCCAGAGCCTGGACCGACTGGCGCGCGGCGACCTGACGGCGCGGATCGACGCGCGCTTCGACGGCCGCTATGAGCAGCTGAAACAAGACTTCAACGCCGCGATCGACAGCCTGAAGGACGCCATGAGCGCCATCGCCCAGTCGGCGCGCAGCATGGAAAGCGGCTCCAACGAGATCGCCAGCGCCTCGAACGATCTGTCCAAGCGCACCGAGCAGCAGGCGGCCAGCCTGGAGGAGACCGCCGCGGCCCTCGACGAGATCACCGCCACGGTGAAAAGGAGCGCCGAGGGCGCCCAGCAGGCCTCGACCGCCGCCGCCGCCGCCAGCACCGACGCCGACCGCTCCGGCGAGGTGGTCCGCGAGGCCGTCGCCGCCATGGGCGAGATCGAGAAGTCGTCCGGCCAGATCACCCAGATCATCGGCGTCATCGACGAGATCGCCTTCCAGACCAACCTGCTGGCCCTGAACGCCGGGGTCGAGGCCGCTCGTGCGGGCGAAGCGGGTCGTGGCTTCGCGGTCGTGGCTCAGGAAGTCCGCGCCTTGGCTCAACGTTCGGCGGACGCGGCCAAGGAGATCAAGACCCTGATCGCCAGCAGCACCGCCCAGGTCGAGCGCGGCGTGCGCCTGGTGGGCGACACCGGCCAGGCCCTCTCCGGCATCGTCGCCAAGGTCGGCGAGATCAACGGCCTGATCCGCGAGATCGCGGTGTCATCCCAGGAGCAGGCTACGGGCCTGAACCAGGTGAACGCGGCGGTCAATCAGATGGACCAGGTGACCCAGCAGAACGCCGCCATGGTGGAGCAGGCCAACACCTCGTCAGCCTCGCTGCGCGGCGAGGCGCTGGACCTGGCCCGGCAGGTTTCTCGGTTCCAGGTCGGCGCGGCCTCCCAACGCCCCGAAACGGCGCAGGCCGAACGCCACGCCCCAGCTCGCAACCCGGTCGCCGAGCAGCAGGCGCGGCTGCAGGCCTTCGCCCGACCGGGTTCGGCCGCGACCGCTGCGGCCCCGGCGGCCGACTGGGACGACCTCTAGCCCTCAGCGCCCTTTAGGCCGGCCAGGACCCGTGTTGCCGCGCACCGTCCGCGAGCCGGCCGTCGGACGGCGCGGGCCGGCGGCCTTGCCGCCCGCCGCCTTGGCGCCGACCTTGTAGCTGGGCGTGGTCGAGACCTTCTTCTGGACCTTGGGACCCAGTTTCTTGATCGGCTTGACGGCCGCCTTGCCAGGCTCGGCGGCGGTCTCGACCGCCGCCGTATCCTTATGGGTAACCCTGGGCGCGGTCGGCGCCTTCTTCTTGACCGGCTGCTTCACGGTCGGATCGGGCAGCCCCGCCTCGGCCGCGGCCTTGGCGGCGGCTTCATCGGCCAGGCGCTTGGACTTCTTGACCGTATTGCGCGAGGCGCGGATGCGTTCCTCCTCGCGCTCCCGGCGCTCGAACTCACGCTTGCCGCGACCGCTGTGACCCTTGGCCTCGCCGTCGGCATAGGGATTGGCGCCCGACTTGATGGTGATGCGTAGCGGCACGCCCGGCAGGTCGAAACTCTCGCGCAAGGAGTTGATCAGATAGCGCCGATAGTGGTCGGGCATCTGGTCGGCGCGGCTGGAGAACAGCACGAACGTCGGCGGACGGGCCTTGGTCTGGGCCATGTACTTGGGCTTCACGCGGCGACCGCTGACGGCGGGCGGCGGGTGGCGCTGCATGGCCATCTGCAGCCAGTCGTTCAGGTCACGGGTCTTGACCTTGGTCGACCAGTCCTTGTGAATCTTCAACACGGCCGGCATCAGCTTGTTGACGCCGCTGCCGGTCTCGCCCGACAGCGCCACCACCGGCGCGCCGCGCACCTGGGGCAGCATGCGCTCGGCATGCTCGCGGAAGGCGGCCAGGGTCGCGGCCTGGTCCTCGACCAGGTCCCACTTGGCCAGCACGAAGACCAGGGCCCGCCCTTCCCGCTCGGTCAGGTCGGCGATCTGCAGGTCCTGGATTTCGAACGGATGGGTGGCGTCCATCACCAGCACCACGACCTCGGCGAAGGTGATGGCGCGGATGGTGTCCTGGGTGGAGAGCTTCTCCAGCTTCTCCTGCACCTTGGCCTTCTTGCGCAGACCGGCGGTGTCCACGAGGCGGACCTTCTTGTCGCCCCAGATCCAGTCGACCGAGATCGAGTCGCGGGTGATGCCCGCCTCGGGGCCGGTCAGCAGGCGCTGCTCGCCGATCAGGCGGTTGATCAGGGTGGACTTGCCCGCGTTCGGACGGCCGACGATCGCCAGGCGGATCGGCTTGTCCTCGTCTTCCTCGTCGCCGGAATACAGCTCCTCGGGAACGGCGGCCAGCATGGCGGCGTAGAGTTCGGCCATGCCTTCGCCGTGCTCGCCCGAGATCGGGATCGGCTCGCCCAGGCCCAGCTTGTAAGCCTCGCCGATGCCCGATTGGCCGGCTTTGCCCTCGGCCTTGTTGGCGGCGATGATGACCGGCTTGCCACGGCGGCGCAGCAGGGTGGCGAACACCTCGTCCAGCGGCGTGACGCCCTCGCGGGCGTCGTAGATGAACAGCGAGAGATCGGCTTCCTCGATCGCCAGCTCGGTCTGGGCGCGCATGCGCGCTTCCAGGCTCTCGTCGGCGACGTCCTCGAAGCCGGCGGTGTCGATCAGCTGCAGGTCGAGGTCGCCCAGGCGGCCCTCGGCGTAGCGGCGGTCGCGCGTGACGCCCGGCTGGTCGTCGACGATGGCCAGCTTCTTGCCGGCCAGACGATTGAACAGCGTGGACTTGCCCACATTGGGCCGGCCGACGATGGCGAGTTTCAAAGGCATGCAGGTCCAGTAGTCGATTTTGGCCTTCACCGCAAAAGCGACGGCCCGGGATGGCGCTCACCATCCCGGGCCCGAAGGCGTTTGATTGTCTTTCCGGCCCCGGCGAAGGGGCCGAAGGATCAGCGGATGGCGACCAGTTCGGCGTCGTCCGTGACCAGGTAAATCATGTTGCCGACCGCGATCGGATTGATCAGGACGGGCGAGCCGATCTTCAGGGTCTTTTCCTTGGCGCCGGTCTTGGCGTTCAGGGCGACAGCCTGACCGTCGCTGGAGACCGTGATCAGGCGGCCGTTGGCCAGGATAGGCGTCGACCACAGGCGCGGGTGCTTGGCGCGTTTCTTCTTCTGCTTCTTGCTGAGGTTGGCGCTCTCGTTGAGGTCCTGGATCCAGTAGACCGAGCCATTCTCGCGGGAAACGCAGATCACCTGGCCGGCCTTGTCGACGACGTAGACGACGTCACCGGCCACCCAGGGCGTGGTGATGGCCGTCACCGGCAGGCTCCAACGCGCCTGGCCGGTGCGCAGATCGGTGGCGGCGAACACGCCCGAGTGGCTGACGGCGAAGACGTCGCCCTTGTAGATCACCGGACGCCCGGGGATGTCGCGGATCTCGGACAGGGCGTTGGTGCGGCTGGCGCGGCTGAGCGCCTCGCTCCACAGGTCGTTGCCGTTGGCGGCGCGCAGGGCCACCAGTTCGCCCGAGGCGAAGCCGGCCACCACGGTGTCACCGCTGACGGCGGGGGTCGAAGCCGCCAGGATCCGCGCGGGCTCGCTGAGGGCCTGGTAGGTCCAGCCCGGCGCGCCTGTGGCGGCGTCGTAGGTCAGGAGCTCGTTGTCGGTCGAAACCACGAACACGCGGCCGTCGACGACGGTCGGCGCGCCGTGGATCGGGGTCGTGCTCTGCTGCGTCCATCCCAGAGCGCCGGTCGCGGCGTCGATCTGGGCCACGAAGCGGAAGCCCGACGCGACATACAGCTTGTTGTCGGCGCCGACCGCGAGGCCGCCGCCGAAACCGAGGCGATCGTTCTTCTTGGGGATCAGGCCCAGGAAGCCGCCCTTCTTGGTCGCGCCGGCGGCCGGACGCAGGTCCTTGTGCCAGATCGTCGAGCCGGTCTTGGCGTCCAGGGCCGAAACATCGGCAGCGCCGTCCATGACATAGACGCGATCGCCTGCGGACACCGGCGGAGCGGTGACGTGGAACTTGCGCCCGCCCTTCTTGCCGAAGCCTCGCTTCCAGGCGATCTCGAAGGCCTTGCCCGCGTCGACATGCTCGATCGACTGCTCGGCGTTGCCGCCCGGCAGGCGCCATTCGGTCTGGGCGACCGGATCGGGCAGGAAGAAGTCGGCGCCCTTCAGCGATTCACTGGCCTCGACCTTCTGGTCGAAGGCGATGATCGAGATCCGCTGCCCTTGGCTGGCGGTCGACTTGTTCTTGTCGCTCTTGTCGAAGGGATTGAGCTTCGAGATCGTCGAGCAGCCGGTGACGGCCATGGAGGCCGACATCAGCGCCACCAGGGCGACGGAACGCTTGGAAATCATCAGGTGGCTCATTGGGCGGCGTTGGGTGCGGCGTTAGGGGCCCCGGGAGGCGGCAGCAGGCTGACGGGCGGCGTCGCCGGCAGGCTGGCGGCGGCCTTCACCGCCGCGGCCAGATCCTTGGCCGTGCCGGAGTCGATCAGTTGCATGGCCGCCTGGGCGCGCTGGCGCACTTCGTCGGAATTGTTGTCGAGCGAATTAGCCAGGACCACGAAGTCGCCACGCGCGCCGGCGACGTCGCCCGCCTGCAGCTTGGCGAAGGCCAGCGCCTCCTTGGCGTACACGCGGTACGGGCTCTTTTCCCCCGCCAAAGGCGTCAACCTCGACTCGATGTCCTTGTAGGACGCGGTGTCCATCAGGGCGAAGGCGGATTTGAGGCGGGCCAGATCGCCGAGCACCGGATCGGAAGCGGCCTTGGCGGCTTCGTCGAAATAGCCGACGGCCTCCTTGGTCTTGTTCTCCTCGAGGCGGATGTCGCCCATCTGCAGCAGAGCAAGGGCCTTGTAGCCGCGCGCGCCGCCGTCGGCGACGGCCTTGAACTGGCCAAAGGCCTTGGCCGGACCGTCCTTCTGAGCGGTCTCCAGCGCGGCTTGATAGCCTTCCGAGGCCTGGTTCGCCTGCTTGGTCTGGTAGGAGTTCCAACCCCAGTAGCCGCCGACGCCGATCACCGCGGCCGCCACGGCCGCCGCGACCCAAGGCAGCGACCTCACCGCGAGCGACTGATAGCGCTCCGCCCGAAGCTGTTCTTCGACTTCGTCAAAAACATCGACCACGAAAAGAGGCTCCGAAACGGGCCCTGCGGCCCTTGGACGTCGCGCGCGAACCTCGCCGACATCGCTGGTTTAAGACATATTGTGGCGGGCGAAGGGCCGCTCGCCGAGGCGGCGAACCTATAGCGTGCCGCGCGCTGCCGCAACGCCCGCCGGAAGGGGAACCGATCGCTGGCGTCGCCCGGCGCCGTCGTCGCGCGGACGGCGCGAAATCCTCAGCCCTTCTTGGCGTAGTAGGTTTCGGCCTCGCCGGGGAAGCTGCGATCCTGGACATCGCTCGCGTAGCGCTCGGCGGCCCGCTGGATTTCGCCCTTCAGGTCGGCGTAGCGGCGGACGAACTTGGGGGTCCAGTCGAACAGGCCCAGCATGTCGTCGACCACCAGCACCTGGCCATCGCAAGCCGCCGAGGCGCCGATGCCTATGGTGGGAACGCTGACCGCCTCGGTGACTTCGCGGGCCAGACCTTCGGCCACGCCCTCGACAACGATCGCGAACGCCCCCGCCTCGGCGGTGCGTCGGGCCTCTTCCAGCACCTTGGCCCGCCCCGCCTCGTCCTTGCCCTTGGCCTTGAAGCCGCCTTCCAGCAGCACGGCCTGGGGACGCAGGCCGACGTGGCCCATCACGGGCACGCCGCGCTGAGTCAGATAGGCGATGGTCTCGGGCACGGTCGGACCGCTCTCGACCTTCACCGCCTGGGCGCCGGTCTCCTTCATGATCCGCACCGCGTTGGCGTAGGCTTCCTCGTGCGAGGCCTCGTAGGAGCCGAACGGCATGTCGATCACCACCATGGCCCGCTTCGAGCCGCGCATGACCGCCTGGCCATGCAGGATCATCATGTCGAGCGTCACGCCAACGGTGTTGGGCAGGCCATGAACGACCATGCCGACCGAATCCCCGACCAGCAGCAGGTCGCACGCCTCGTCCAGGGCGGCGGCGACCGGCGCGGTGTAGGCGGTCAGGCAGACGATCGGCTTGCCGCCCTTGCGCGCGGCGATGTCGGGGGCGGCCAGACGGCGAACCGTCTCTTCACGATGAGCGGACAGGGCTTTCGCTCCCATTGCGATGCGTTTCGGGCGCTGTTGTGGGCCGGATCGCGCCGCACCGCAACATGAACGGCGATAACGCGTCCGCTACAGGTCCTCGACCGCTCGCGTCACCGCGAAGGCCAGCGCCACCACCGCCAGCCCCGCCGCCAGCCACAGGGCCTCCGCGCTGGCCGGCGTGGTCAGCACCGAATTGACCTTGGCGACCCCGGCGTCGATCTCGGTGGCGATACCGCGACCGCCGCTGCGCGACAGCTGAGCCACCTCGCTTGAGAAGCGGGTCGTCAGGATCTGGAACGCGGCGAACAGGCCCGCCGCTGTCCCGGCTCCGCCAATCAGCAGCCGCCGCATCGTCCAGCCTCGGTCAAGCCTGGCCTCCACCTCCGCATTGAACAGCGCCGCGTCCGGAAAGGACGGCGGCTCGGCGAACATGCGGCTCAATTGCGCTTCGAAATCGGGTTCAGCCATGAGCTTCCCTCCTCGCGCCTTCTTCCGGTCGGGCCAGTCGGGCCCGAAGTTTATCCAAACCACGTCTGACATGGGATTTCACCGTGCCGATCGGGATATTCAAGGTTTCGGCCGCCTCCGCGTGCGACCAGTCGGCCCCGTAGCAGAGCGAAACGCACAGACGTTCCCCTCGCGACAGGCTCTTTAGCGCCTCGTCCAGGTCGATGCGGTTGGCCGCGTCGGCCGGGGTGTCGCGCCCTGGCGCCGGATCGATCGTCTCGACGGTCTCCGAGAAGATCAATCGCGCCTCCCGCTTGACCTTCTTGAGGTAGAGGCGCGCGCCGATCTTCTTGATCCAGGCGGCGAAGGTCCCCTCCCCGCGATACTCCGCCACCTGTTCGAAGCCGGCCATGAAGGCGTCCTGCGCCAGATCGTCGGCCGTGGCGCTGTCCGCGCCGAGACGACGCAGCAAGCCACGAACGGCCGAGCCGTGCCGGCGCACGAGCTCTCCATAGGCGCGACGGTCCCCCGTGGCCGCCAGGGCGGCCAGTTCGACGTCGTGTCCGGTTGGCGGGCGATCCATGCCCATCGAAGTCAAGCCCCTCCCCAGGCCCCCGCGGTCTAGACCCGCGGTTCCTTGTTGGGATTGAAGAAGCTGAGGACGATGTAGGCGACGCCGATCACGGCCGGAATGCTGGCAATGCCAAACCCGTCGAAGTCTCCGCCTCCGTGAATGAAGTCGCCGAAATAGGTGGCCAGACCCACGCCGATGCCCACGGCCAACCAGATCACGCCGGTGCGCAGATCGCGCAGGCGGGTCGGCGGCGTCTTCACCGAGCGCGTCATGGCCTCGATCACCTCGGCCGGAACGGGTTGCCCCTTCTCGATGGCCGCACGCAGGGTCGCATGAAGCTCGCGACGCTCGCGGCTCTTGAACAGGAAGGGAAAGATCACGATGGCCGCGATCATCATGCAGCCGGCGACGGGAACAACAATCTCAGGACCCATGTGGAAATCCTCCAGTTGGTGGACGACGCCCCCGCGCCGCCTTCACTGGTAAGAGGCGCTGACGGCGCCGTTTGGAGGCGCCCGCTGGGATGAAACTTTCGTAAGGCGGCGATCAGCCTCTCGGAAGTCCGGTCTGACGCCACACCGCCGGGCCGCCCAGGGCCAGAATCGCGGCGACGAAACTCAACAGGGTCGCGATCGGAAGGAGACTTGGAGCGATCTGCGTGACCGCCAAGTTCAGGACCGGGGCGCACGCCCACAGCACCAGGCCCAACACCGCAGCGCCGCCGGCTGCGACGGCCAGGCGCTCGACGAACGCCTGCCGCTCGACCCGCTTCATCACTTCCAGCGTAAAGACGTCGGCTCGGCTCTGCTTGGGCGTCTCGCCCAGAAAGGCCGAGAGTTGATCATCAGGGGTCATGAACCGCCTCCTAGGACTGCCAGCAGCCGCTCGCGGCCACGGGTAACATGCGATTTGACGGTGCCGAGGGGAAGACCCAGGGCGTCGGAGACTTCGGCGTGCGACCAGGCTTGCCCCAGGCACAGGGTGACGCAGGCTCGCTGGTCCTCGGGCAGGGTCGCCAGCGCCTTCTCGAGCGCCATGCGATCCTCCGCGCCGACTTCGGGGGCGGTCTCGAGTTCCTGCTCGCCCCGCCAGGCCTCGTCGCGGGCGGCGGCGCGCTGGGCGCCGCGTCGCTGCGAGAGGGCCTTCTTCCACGCCACGCCATAGAGCCAGGCCCGGAAGCCGTCATCCTCGCGCAGCTTGTGTAGTCCCGACCAGGCCGCCACGAAGGCCTCCTGGGCGATGTCGTCGGCGTCGCCCCAGCCGCTCTTGCGCAGGAAGCCCCGGAGAGGCTTCTCGTGGATCGCCACGAGGCGGGCGAAAGCGACCTGGGACCCCGCGCGCGCCTGCTTGACGAGCGCGGCGTCCATCAGACGGTCGGGCCGTTCCGATCCAGCATGACCTGGACCAGGGTGGCCACGCAGATCGAGCCCAGGACAAAGGCCACGATCGTGAAAGCCTCGCCCGCGCCGTAGATGTTGGTGACGGCGGCGAAGGCGAAGCCGCTGCTCAGCATGCCAAACAGCACCACCCGATACCAAGTGCTCTCGTGACGCCGGCGATAGCGATGGCGCGGACGTTCGTCGTCTTCGTCGCACTCACGCCAGCGCCGGTTCAGCCGGCTCAGAAGCTCGGCCGGCGGCTCGCGCCCAGAGGCCGCGTAGGTCTTGATCAGATCCAGCGTCTCCTGGTTCGAACGATAGGACAGCCAGCTCTGCCAGGCGCCGAAGACGAACCAGCTGAGCGGGAAGAGCAGCCACCAGAACTGGCGGAAAAGGTCCTCGAACATCGTCGTCGCCCCTTAGCGATTCAGCTCGGCCAGCAGCGCGGCCGACGGCTCCTGACCCTTGGCGGCCAGATCTCGCAGGACCTTCACCACGTCGTGGCGGGCGCGGTAGTTCAGCCAGGCGCGAAAGGCGCCCAGCACCATGAACGTCATGGGGAACATCAGCCACCAGAAGTCGCGGAACAGATCGTACATCGGTCGTCTCCTTCGATCATCGGCGCGATCACTCGCGCTTTCGAAGGTTAGTCGCCGCCGCCCCGCGCGCTGGATGCAGCGACATACGAAATAATTTCGGACATCGAGTTGAACGACACGGTCGGCCGGTGCTCGGCCAGGATCGAGGGCTTGGCGTAGCCCCAGCCGACGGCCCCGCAGTCCAGGCCCACGGCCCGGGCGGCCTCGATGTCCCGGGTCTCGTCGCCAATACAGATGACCTTGTCGCGCGAGACGCCGCGGGCGGTGACCTGCTTGAACTTGCGAGCCTTGCCGAACAATGACGCGCCGCACGCATAGAGGCTGATCAGCTCCGAGAGCTCGGGCCCCAGCACGCGGCGGATCACCTGCTCGCTGTTGGAGCTGACCACGGCGATCTTCACGCCGGACGCGTGCAGGGCGCTCAGCATCCTGGCCGTCTCCGGAAACAGCGGGATGGTATGGGCGTCGGCGGCCATCAGCTTCTTGCCGGCGCGGGCGATCAGCGGGAGTTTCCAGGGCGAAACGCCCAGGTAGCGGATGACCTCGCGGGTGCTGCGCCCGCGCAGCATCTCGATCTCTTCGTCGGTGACGGTCTTGAAGCCGTACCGGCGCGCCATCGGATTGACGGCCCGCATCATCCAGGCCGCGCTGTCGGCCAACGTGCCGTCGAAGTCGAAAATGACCAGTTCGTACCGCGAGACGGCGTTCTCCCCCACGCGCTCAAAGCCCCCTTTGATCCGCAACCCCGCGGATGTTCCATCCACTGATAGACCGATCCCGGAAAGCTTGTCGTGCTAAACTTGACCCCTGGCGTCCCAGAAGCGCAACCGTCGCGTCTAGTTTAGCGCCGCTTCGTAGATTTCCGGCTTGAACCCCGTCAGGCGCCGCGCGCCCAGGTCCAGCACGGGTCGCTTGATCATCGAGGGCTGGGCCAGCATCAGATCAATGGCCTTCTGCGCGTCCAAGTTTTGCTTGTCGGCCTCGTCCAGTTTGCGGAACGTCGTGCCGGCCCGGTTTAGCAGCGTCTCCCAGCCCAGTTCGGCGACCCAGGCTTCCAGGCGCGGCCGGTCGATCCCGGCGGTCTTGTAATCGTGGAAGTCGTAGGCCAGCCCCCGGTTCTCCAGCCACTTGCGAGCCTTGGCGACCGTGTCGCAGTTCTTGATGCCGTACATCGTCAGGGTCATGGTCAGGCTCCATCGACGGCGAATCCGCGCCGCGTCTCCGCCCTAGACGAGCCCTCGCCTCGCGCCAAGCTCAGCCGGCGAGCGCCCAGGTTCGCAGGACGATGTGACGGGTCTGGCCCAGCTTGCTCTGGACCAGGGCGAAGCGATCCACCGTCCAGCTCACGGATAAAATCGGCTGGGCCGGGACGATCTGGCCGTCGTAGAGCAGCGTGACGTGGGGAAGAAACGCCTTGTCGGGCTTGAGACCGACCTTGGCCATCTCCAGCGCCAGTTGCTGCTGAAAGGCGACCAGCGCCTGCACTCCCTCCCCGCCCTGCAGCGTGAAGGGATTGGCGCCGGGCCGATTGGCGAAGCTGGCGGCGCGGTCGAACGTCACGTCGAACGGCGCCGCGGCCAAGGCGGCGCCGGCGGCCTCGCCCTTGCGGACCACGTCCGCCGGCAGACCGACATAGTCGCCCAGATGATGCAGCGTGACGTGGAAGCGATCGGTCAGCAGCGGTTGGCCCCGAAGAGCCAGAGCCTCGCGCAGGCGCCTGGCCTCCGCCGCGATCCGCTCGGCCGTCGCCGCGTCCGGATAGAGCAGGAACATCAGCCGGTCGGTCGGCGTCGGCGGGTCAAAGCCCGGCAAGCCCATCTGCTGCGTCATGCGCCCTCCTCGTTCGGCGCACGGTTAGACCGCTTCGCCCCGCCCGAGAACCCGCAAGGTCAGCCGTAGGAACCGGCGTGCGCGCCCACCGGTTTCAGCAACATCAGCCACGGAGATCCGCCATGCCCAGAGGCGAGAAGAGCAAGTACACCGACAAGCAGGAACGCAAGGCCGAGCACATCGCCGACGGCTACGAGGCGCGCGGCGTCTCCGAGAAGGAGGCCGAGCGGCGCGCCTGGGCCACGGTCAACAAGGACGATGGCGGCGGCAAGAACCCCGGCGGTTCGGGACGCGGCAAGGACACTGGTCACCCGGCGGCCCACAAGGGCGGGCGTAAGGGCGGCGAAGCCTCCGCCAGCCGCAGCGCGGCGGATCGCTCGGCGTCGGCCAAGAAGGCGGCCGCGACGCGCAAGCGCAACGCCGAGCACCACGCCCACCACTGACCAGTCGGCGAGGGGGCCTTTAGGATGCGCGCGCCACCGGGGCCGCGACGCTGTCGACGCGGGTCCACGTCTGCGACTTGCAGATGAAGTTGGGCAACAGACAGCCCTTGGCCTTCAGCGAGGTGCGATCCAGCAGGCGAACTTGGCCGGAGAAGGTCATGTTCAGGTCGGGAACGAACACCCGCCCCTTCCACTCGGTGGGCCCCGTAGGCGAGAAATCGCGGAGCAGCTGCATGCCCACCAGGCCCTGATTGCTGCCCTTGCGGACGTCGGCCTGCGCCTCGGCGTTGGCCCAGACCACGTAGCCGCAAGTGCCTTCGCCACAGGCCTTGATCTCGATGTGGACACTTCCCTTGGGATTGCGCCAGACGCCGTAGAGGTCATTCGTTCGGGGCGGCGCGGTATCCGCGGCGACCGCTTGCCCCATGCTCGCGAACGCCAGGCCCAAGGCCGCAAGTCCCACCACCGCTCGGTTCATTCTGACCCATCCTTCATGCGCGTCGGCCCATAGATAAGGGTTCTACGGAAAAGGCGAACCCCGGAACGAATCCAAACGCGGATCTGGCTATATGGCGCCCTTTCCGAGCGACGACAGTTCGCGGCGTCATGCGCTAAGCCACAAGGGCGTCGATCACGCGCTGAGGGTGGGTCATGGCCAAGAAGCGTCCGGCGTCGGATATGCGCTCGAAGCGGCTGTCCGGAAGCACCTCGCGCCAATAGCGTTCGACGTGCTCGGGATCGTGCATGGTGTCGTGCGCGCCGATCAGCACCGTCCATTCGGTCAGGGCCGGCGCCGTTTCAGGCTTGCCTCCCCGCGCGATCGCCACCTGCTCGTTCACATAGCCCGCGATCCGTCCGGTGGCGAACATCCGCACCGACCGCCAATAGTCTTCGGCGATGCGCGGGTCGGCGGCGGCGGCCTCGTCCGGCGGGCTGCCGCGCATCGACTGCACGACCATGCGATGCAGGCGCTCGCGCGTCAGACTGCCGGCCAGCACGCGCGCGAAGGTCCCGATCAGCTCCGGCCGCCGAAGATAGGCCTCCTTGAAAGCGCCCAGCGGGCCGTGCCGGCGGTCGTCCGAGCCGGACGGCGGGTCCGGATTGACCAGCACGACCCTGCCGATCCGCTCCGGCGCGCGGCGGGCCAGAGCCAGCACGGCCTGCGCGCCGCCCCGGGCGACGATGTCGACCGTCGGTAGCCGCAGAACGTCCAGCAGCGCGATCAGGTCCGTGGCCGCGGCGTCGAAGGGATCGTGCTCGCCCGCGCGGAGCCCCGCCACGGGGTCGCTCATGCCAAAGCCGGGCCGATCCACGGCCAGGACGCGAAATCCCGCGCCCTGCAGGGCGGACACCAGGCCCGAAGGCGCCAGCCGCGAGGTCATGCTGGAGTGGACGATGAGCACCGGCCGGCCGCCGGCGGGACCATAGTCGCTCCAGGCGATGCGCGTGCCGTCGGCGCGGGGCGTCAGGCGTAGGGGCTCGGCCCGAGGATCGGCGAATCCCAGTTGTCCGCGGGTCGCGCCCAACAGGGCGGCCAGGGCGCTCATGGTCGATACGGTGCGCGCCAGTTCGCTGGCCGAGCTCACCCGCAAGGCGGCGAAGACCTGCTCCAGCTCCTTGCGGACCACCGCGACCGACAGGCCCAGGGCTCGGGCCGCTTCTTCCCTCGACGCGCCGCTGGCGACCAGCAACGCGATCGACGCCTGCTTCTGGGTCAGACCCCAGACATCGACGAGCAATGGGGCGTGATCCGGCTGCGACGGCAGCAGTCCGAAGGCCAGGCCGGACAACAATCCCACCAGCTCCGGCAAGCGCCGCGCGCCGGTGCGGCGATAGACATCCGAGAGCGCTTCCCGGGCGGTGACGTGCGAGATGCCCAATCTCTCGGCCGCCGCCTTGATCGAGCCAGCCCGCACGACGTTCATGACAACCCGCGTCTGCAGCCCCGTCAGGCCGAAGGTGGCGCAGGCGCGCTCGATCGGTTCGGCTCGGGCCGCCAATGTCGTCAGCACCACCACCTTGCCCGCCGGCGCTTCATCGGCCAGTTCGGGCGGCAGGCGCCAGAGCGGGAACGCCATCGCGGCTGGGGCATAGGCGAAGATCACGGACTCCGAGCCCGCATCGCTCTCGACGGCGACCGGGACCACCACCGGTTTTCCCGATCGCAGCGCCCTTTGGACCAGTCCCGGGTCGATGTAGCGCTCCCCGCGCTCCTCGGCGAACAGGCGGGAAGCGACGCGGACCGCGCCGTGCGCGTCGAGCACGGCCCCGGCGATGCTCTGCGGATCGAACAGCGGCAGGAACTGGGCCCGGGCGGCGTCGGTCTCGATCAGTCCGGCCAGGGTGTCGGGCGCCGACTGCGCCGTGGCCAGGACAGCCTCGGCGTCTTGCAGCACCGCTCGTAGGAAGAGCGGCAGGCGCGGCTCGTCGGCGAGGTCGTCTTCACTCAAGCGCCGACCTCGAAGCTACCGCCACCAACGCAAATCCTCGGAACATCGAACGTCCACGACCGTGGTCGAGACCTTGGCGCGGGTCGGCCGGAACGTCCAGGGGTGGTCGACGACACCCTACAATCGGCGATGTCCGCCTGCGCAGCGGTGGATTAGCTGAGGCAGGCGGACCGGGCGTTCGCACGCGTTCAGGGAGAGTTTCGATGGCGACTAAGTTCCAGACCCAGGACCTGACGTTCGCGCTACGCAGCGGCTTCACGGCCGCATCGGCCCATGAGATCGCGGTCGCGGACTTCAACGGCGACGGCAAGCTGGATATCGCCCTCTCCTATTTCCTGTATCCGCTGGAAGACCGGGCGGTGCCCATCCGGGTGCTGACCGGCGACGGCGCGGGAAACTTCGTTGACTCGACGACGGCGCTGTTCGGCGGCCAGCCGCCGGTGACGGTGCATGGCCGCCAGATCGTGGTGGCCGACTTCAACAAGGACGGCCGCGCCGACGCGTTCTTCGCCGACCATGGCTATGACGCCGCGCCCTTCCCCGGCGCGCGCAACGCCCTGTTCCTGTCTTCGGGCGCGACAGGCCTGACCAACGCGACCACGCGCCTGCCGAGCCTGGCCGACTACAGCCACTCGGCCGCCGCGGGCGATATCGACGGCGACGGCGACCTTGACCTCTATGTCGGCAACTACAACGGCGGGACCGAAGAGGCGCCCTATTTTCTGGTCAACGACGGCGCGGCCAATTTCACCCTGAGCCGCGCGGGCCTGCCGGCCGACCTCGTGGCGGGGCAGTACAATTCGCCGGCCAGCCTGCTGTTCGACGCCGACGGGGATGGCGACCTCGACCTGCTGCTGACGCCCAACGAGACCCAGAGCCAGACCGCGCGCCTGCTGAAGAACGACGGCAAGGGCGCCTTCACGGCCCTCTCGTCGTTCACCATGCCCAAGACCGGAACGACCGAGAGCGTGATCGACGCCAAGGCGGCCGACATCAATGGCGACGGCAAGCTCGACCTGGTGCTGACCACCGTGGTCGACCTCTTCAAGCCCGGCACGACCCAGATCTGGATCAACGACGGCCAAGGCGGCTTCGCCAACGAAACCGCCAAGCGGCTACCGGTCCAGGCGACCGAGGACTGGTACACGCGCACCCAACTGATCGACATCAATGGCGATGGCTATGTCGACCTCCTGGCCTCGAACAGCCACAAGCAGGCGGCTTTCCTGAACGACGGCGCGGGTCGCTTCGTCCAGTTGCCCGAGGGCTGGCTGAACATCTCGCAATACGACCGGCTGCAGGCCGCCGACGTCAACGGCGACGGGCGTATGGACGTGATCGCCTGGCGCGGCCTTTGGGAGGGCGCCGAGCACGTCACGGTGCATCTGGCGGGCGACGCCGGCGTCATGCTCGAGGGAAGCGCCTCGGCCGACGCGCTGATTGGCGACGCCCGGAACGAGACCCTCAGCGGCCGGGCCGGAAACGACGTGGTGTTCGGCGGCGCGGGCGACGACACGCTGGACGGCGGAGACGGAGCCGACATCTTGGTCGGCGGCGCGGGCGCGGACAGAATCGACGGCGGCGCTGGCGCCGACGAGGCGCGCTACGGCGGCCTGGCGACGGACTACGCGATCGGCGTCACCGCGGTCGGCTGGACCGTCACCGACACCCGCGCCAATGCGCGGGACGGCGCTGACACTCTGATCAATATCGAAAGTCTGGTCTTCGCCGACCGGACCATGAGCTTGGGCGACCCCACGGTGGGGATGGCGGTCGCCTCGCTGCTGAAGACCAGCGCAGCAGCGGGCGCCGGCGGGACTCTAACGGCCGACCTCACGGCCAAGGTGACCGCCGGCGCCATGACCTTAGGCGGCGCCATCGCGGAGGTCGTCAAGATCGCCGACCAGACAACCTCGGTGGCCACGCTCAGCTATCTGTTCTTCACGGGCAAGATCCCCAGCCAAGTGGGGATCGACTATCTGGTCTCGCCCTCGGGCCCGAACGGGAACAATCTGAACAGCGCCTACTATCAGTTCTTCAATCTCGAGAACCGCTACATCAATTTCGCGGTCAATCTGGGCAAGGTCGGCGAAGGGAACGCCAAGTTCACTGCAGAGTACGGATCGCTGTCGCTGTTCGAGGCCACCAAGAAGGCCTACGCCGCGATCTTTGGCGCGACGCCTTCCGACGAAAAGACCCACATCCTGATCGACGACCGCGCCGGTTACTTCGCCAGCTATGGCGCCGACGGTCCGAACGGCATCGGAACCAAGGCGGCCATGGTCGGCTGGCTGCTGGCCGAGGCTGAGAAGGCCGATCTCGGCGTCATGGCCCGATCCAACGCCGCGTGGCTGACCGACCTGGCCGACGGGAGCGCGCCGTTCGCCATCGACATCCTCGACCCCGCCAAGGGCTACTACAAGGCTGACTTCGTCTTCGGCGGCGCGTGATCGCTGAGGTGGACGACTCTAGCGCGTCGCCCAGGCGCGGCCGATCTCGGTCAGCGGCACGCAGCCGTGATAGGCGCCCGGCACCGGATCGTACTTCAACGCCACCGTCGCGCCGGGCTCCGAGGTGAAATAACCGACCGTGACCAGATCCTCGAGCACCGGGAAGAAGTGTCCTCGCCCTGCCCCCTGCCCCGGCGCGACGAGCGCAGCCTCCCGGTCGTAGGCGTTCAGAAGCGCGACCTGCTGTTCCGGCGCCAGCGCCACGAAGACATCGCCATGGGCGGCGCGGGCGTCGGCGTCCATGCGGGAGAGACCGCCCAGGAGCTGTTCGACCTGGGCCTTG
>NZ_DATFAV010000043.1:0-5012 GCF_035254145.1 Caulobacter sp.
GCCACGAGTTCGAGCAGGCGCTTTTCGGCCGCAAGCTGCGCCTCGGCGCGAGTCCGATCCTCGATGTCGGTGTTGACGCCGCACCAGCCCGTGAGCGTCCCGCCCGTGTCATAGAGCGGCCGGGTCTGCAGGCTCAAACGCCGATAGACGCCGTCGGCGCGCCGGATCCGGGCCACGATGTTGATCTCTCGCGGCCTTGCCTCCGCCTGCGCCGCGGCCCAGGTGCTCAACGCGCCGGGGACGTCCTCGGGGTGGAACAAGGAAATCCACCCTTGATCGGCCAGCGCCTCAAGTCCGACCCCGGTGAAGTCACGCCAGCGTTCGTTGACGAAGTCGCACGCGCCATCCGGCGTGGCGGTCCAGACCATCCCGGGGAGCGCGTCCAGCAGTCGGCAAAGGTCGGTGTCCATTCTTGGCTTTCATGGCCCGCCAGTCGGTGACGATGCGGACCAACGCGACCCGCCGTCCATTGTACTTTGGTCTTGGTTGGAGGTGACGTCCACGGTCGAATGCTCAGAAGCGTGCGGCCAGTGTCACGCCATAGGTCGCGGGTTGGCCGACAAAACGGGCGACCGCGTTGGCGTTCAGGAAGACGTTCGTCCAGTAGTATTCGTTGGTGACGTTGCGCCCCCAGGCCCAGGCGCGCAGGCGGCCGTCGGCCCGCTCGATCCCGACGCGCAGGTCAAGCAGCGCGTAGGCGGCGATGCGGAAGCTTTCGGGGGCGCCCACCCCGGCGTAGGTGGCGCTGCGGTAGGTCAGCGAGCCGCCGGCGAAGCCGCGCAACTGGTCGTTCAGCGGGAAGGCGTAATCGACATTGGCCACCGCCTGCCACGGGGGAGAGAAGGGGAATGGCGTGCCGGACTGGTCGCCAAAGACCGCAGTGGCGTCGAAGCCCTCGAACCGGTCGATGCGGGTGTGGCCGTAGGTGAGGGCGGCGTCCAGCACCAAGCCCTCGGTCGGGCGCGCGACCAGCTGGGCCTCCGCCCCCAGCACATGTGACCTTGGGATCGAGACCAGCGCCTCGAGGGGGCCGAACGCCACGTCCTGGACCGCGCCGCGCAACTGCTTGTCGCGATAGTCGTAGTAGTAGGCCGCGCTGTTGAGCTGGACGCGTCGGTCGAGGAGGCTAGCCTTGACGCCGGCCTCGTAGGCGACGACCGACTCCTGCCGGATCGGAGCATATTGCGGAACGGCCGAGACCGAAGCCACCGGCACGGTTCCCGCCTTGAACCCCTTGCTGACATTGGCGTAGGCGAGCAGGCCGGGTCGAGCGCTCCAGCTGAGCCCGGCGCGCCAGGACACGCTGTCCTGGTCAAGGTCACTGTGGACGTTCTGGACCGGGCGCAGGCCGTTGGCGGGGTCGAGGACGATGCAGTCGCCAACGCGCGTGGGCGGCGCGGCCCTGCCGCGGAAGAAGTTCCAGAAGCGGGCGAAGTGGTCGGTCACCGCCAGCACGCAACTGTCGAAGCTGCGCCGGTCGCTGTTGTAGCGCAGCGCTCCTTCCACCATCAGCGTGTCGGTAAGCCCATACTCGAGGCGACCAAACACGGCGGCGGTGTCGACACGGACGCGGCTGGTCATCTGGTTGAGGTCAGCATAGGCCAGCGGATCGAGAGCCTCGAACATGTGCGACAGGTCGACGTCGCGGAAGATCTGCCGCGGCTGGTCCTTGACCTTGTCATGAGCGTAGTTGCCGCCAACCAGCCAGGTCAGCCGCCGCTTGTGTCCCGATAGCCGAAGCTCTTGGAAATAGGAGGCGATCACGCCGTCCTCGTCGATGACCTCGTTCAGATTGAACGGCGTGCCGTTCGGATCCTGACCGTAGGCTAGGTCCAGGGACGTGAACGCTGTCAGCGACGTGAGGGTGAGCTCGCTCCGCAGCCGGTAGTCCGTGCGCCAGAGCGCCTGGAAGAAGCTGGTGTCGCTGGCGTACGGAAACGGCTGATCCGCGCCGACGGCCCTTGCGCTCCAATCCGCCGCGCGCGGCTTGGCGACGACGGGAAAGGCGAGCAGTCCAGGGATGACCAGCGCCGGCACGATCGGCGCGGCGGCATGGAACTGACCCGCCAGGCTGTCGGACCCGTCATGCGTCAGCGTCGCGGTCAGGCGGCTGGTGACCGCGTCCGTCGGCCGCCATTCCACGGTCGCCCGGCCTTGCAACTCGCGAACCCGGCCGAGGCGGTCTCCTGGTCGGCTGATGCTCTTTTGCCAACCCTCGCCCCAGCGGCCTTGCACGGCGATCCGGCCCGTCAGGGTGTCGGAGATCGGGCCCGCGACGTAGCCGCTCAGGCGGGCGCGGTTGAAGCGGCCATAGGTCGCCTCCGCCCCCGCCTCGAAGACCTCGCCAGGCTTTCCGGCGATGTAGTTGACCGCGCCGCCCGTGGCGTTCTGGCCAAAGAGTGTGCCTTGTGGTCCCTTGAGTACTTCCACCCTCGCCAGGTCGAAGGCGACGAGCTTGCTCATCGCGGGGTAGGGGAGGGGCGCTTCGTCGAGATAGATGGACACCGCCGGCGGCGTGGCCAGGTCGCTGTTGAAAAAGCCAACACCACGCAGGGTGATCGAGGTCGAGGCGAAGTTGCTCTCCTGGAGGGTCAAGCCCGGCACGAGGCGCGGCAGGTCTGAGACGGCGTCGATCCCTCGGAGGCGGAGGGTCTCGCCCGAGGCGGCGGTGATGGCCATGCTCACGCTGTCAGCCGTCTGCTGGCGCTTCTGCGCCGTGACGATGACCGGCTCGATCGATGGCCCGCCGTCGTCGTCCGCCAGCGCTGGTCCCGCCGCCATGCCGACGACCAACGCCAGGCCGCAACCCCGCCAACCCAAGTGCATGCCACTCTCCCCATCAGCACGCCTGAGCATCGCGTGGGGAGGCGGGGGGCGTCGATTGCACCAAGGTATCGGCGACACCAAGGTCCAATCGACTTGCCGCGCGCATCGTCGATGGTGGCCCGGCCGGATCGTCCGGCATAGGGAGCGACAGATGATCCGCAAGGCGCAGGCGGTTTGGCGAGGTTCGGGCCGCGACGGCGAGGGCGCGCTTTCGACCGGCTCGGGGGTGTTGCACGACACCCCCTATTCATTCCGGACCCGGTTCGAATCTCAACCCGGCACGAACCCCGAGGAGCTGATCGCGGCCGCTCACGCTGGCTGCTTCACCATGGCCCTGGCCTTCGCCTTGCAGGCGGCGGAGCTGACGCCCACCGAATTGAACACCGAAGCGGCGGTCTCGCTGGACCGGGACGAAGCGGGCTTCACGATCACCCGCTCGGCGCTGAGCGTGCGCGCCTCGGTTCCAGGGATCGACGGCGAGCGCTTCGAGCGCATCGCGCGCGAGGCCGAAAAGAACTGCCCCGTCTCCAAGGCGCTGAACGCCGAGATCACGCTCTCGGTCAGTCTGGTTTGAAGGGTTGGTCACGCGGGCGATCGTCGCTGGTCAGGCCGGCGACGGTCGTTGCCATTTCTGACCCTGTCTTGTCCTTCACATACCAAGGTATCGCCAATACCAACGTCTGATGGAGCGCCTGCAAAGTCTCAATACATGCTGTCTTCGAAATTGAAGTTCTCGAAGAACTCCAGACAAAGTCGAGGAGAGCAGCCATGAAATCCGAACTCTATCCGTCCACCCGCCGGCACTTCCTCGCCGCGTCGGCGACCGTCGCCGGGGCGATCGGCCTTGCCGGTTCGGCGGCCGCCGAGATCGCCGGGCTCTCGGCCGAGCCGGCGGGCGGCGTCGGCGTCCGGCCCTACAAGATCCAGATCCCCCAAGCCGCGCTCGACGACACCAAGCGCCGGATCCTGGCGACCCGGTGGCCGGAGAAGGAGACCGTCGGGGACGACAGCCAGGGCGTGCAACTGGCCACCATGCGGGCTTTGGCCGACTACTGGGCCAATCGCTACGACTGGCGTAGCTGCGAGGCCTATCTGAACAATCTTCCCAATTTCGTGACGGAGATCGACGGCCTCGACATCCATTTCCTGCACATCAGGTCCAAGCACGCGGACGCCCTGCCGATCATCGTCACGCACGGCTGGCCCGGCTCCATCATCGAGCAGTTGAAGATCATCGGTCCGTTGACCGACCCGACGGCGCATGGCGGTTCGGCTTCGGACGCGTTCCACATCGTGATCCCGTCACTGCCAGGCCATGGCTTTTCGGCCAAGCCGACAACGCCGGGATGGGATCCGATCCGGATCGCCCGGGCCTGGGTCGTGCTGATGCAGCGCCTTGGCTACACCCGCTACGTCGCCCAGGGCGGGGACTGGGGCAACGCCGTCACCGAGCAGATGGCCTTGCTCAAGCCCAAGGGCCTGATCGGCATTCACACCAACATGCCCGCCACCGTGCCCGCCGATGTGGCCAGGGCCTTGCAGTATGGCGAGCCCGCCCCGGCCGGCCTGACCCCCGACGAGCGCCGCGCCTTCGACCAGCTCGACACCTTCTACAAGCACGGCCTGGGCTACGCCAACGAGATGGCCAACCGGCCGCAGACGCTCTACGCCCTGGCCGACTCGCCCATCGGCCTGGCCGCCTGGATGTTGGACCACGACGCCAAGAGCCAGCAGCTGATCGCGCGGGTGTTCGCCGGCCAACAGGAAGGCCTCTCGCAGGAAGACGTCGTCGACAACGTCGCGCTCTACTGGCTGACCAATACGGCCGTTTCGTCCGCGCGACTCTACTGGGAAAGCAAGCTCGCCTTCTTCGCGCCGAAGGGCGTGACGATCCCAGTGGCGGTCAGCGCCTTCGCCGACGAGCTTTACCAGGCCCCCGAGAGCTGGGCGCGCAAGGCCTATCCCAACCTCGTCTTCTACAAGCGGCACGACCAGGGCGGGCACTTCGCCGCCTGGGAGCAGCCACAGCGGCTGACCGAGGATCTCCGGGCCGCCTTCCGGCCGCTGCGGCGCGCTTAAGCCGCGGCCGGCGGGGCGGATCGGCCTCCTCCCCCCAAGTCCGATCCGCCCCGAAACCTAACTCGTCGCCAGAGGATGCGCGATGCCCGCTGTTTCCCGCCCCTCCA
>NZ_DATFAV010000044.1:0-7927 GCF_035254145.1 Caulobacter sp.
CGAATTAACACAAGAACAAGATGCGAACAAATGCCGCGCGTGCGAGCGGCCACGCCTGCTGCCAGCAGATGTCAGCAGAGCCACGCGTCACGACGGCTCCCAGATCAGCCGGGCGGGCTCCGAGCCGCGTAACGGAGGCCGTCTTGGAGAAGCGCCCATCCCCGGGATGAGGGCGTTCGGAATTGTTAAACCGTGTTTGAAAGCCGGTTTTTCAGCCTAATGGCTTTAAGCGTCGTTGTCGGGCGAAAGCTCGGCCTCTGAACGGAGCTAGCCATGGCCAAGAAGGCCGAAAGTGCAAAACAGGGCGCCAAGCAGGAGGCGTTCGACGCGCTTCGCGGCGCCAAGCCGCGCTCGGTGATGATCGACGGGCTGGTGTTCATCGGCGGGATCGGATCGCTGATCTGGGTCCTGCACGCCATGGCGCCGACCTAGGCGCGGTCGATCCGCGCCGCATAGCAACCCCACTTGGCGTAGTGCGCGTGCAGATAGGCGATCTCCGGATCCTCAAGCAGCCGCTCGATCAGCGACCCCGCCGCCGCGCCCTCGGTCACGTCGGCGGCGCGCATCATCCCGCTGGCGTCAAACGCCCGCAGGGACAGCAGGCGACGCCTTAGCGCCGGGGGCATCTCGTCGACCGTCGAGACAGGCTGGACGCCTTCGCGCACGAAGATCGCGTGGCTGGCGCGGAAGGGCGTCGGCGCCGGCTGATGCTCGTAGTTGACCAGGATCAGGGTCTCGCCCGGCCGCGCGTCATCCAGGCTGACGCGACAGGGAAAGCCCAGCGGCGCGTCGGCGATCACGCGGCGCGCGCCTCGCGCGGCGAGCGTCTCATCGTCCAGCTGGAACAACGGCGCGAAGGGCTCGGCGGGCAGGCTGGTGACGGCGTAGGACATGTCTTCGACTCCTTTGTCGCCGCCGTTGTCGCGCGGAGCGCCCGGGCGAGACACCCGATCCTTGCGCTCGGCTCAGCTTGCCGCTTTCCGGCGGCGGGCGTAGACACCTCGCTTCCCATCCGATGGAGGCTCCCATGATCAGCAAGACGGAAGACCGCTTCGTCCTTCCCGTTTCCCTGTTCTTGGGTTCGCATGTCCTTCGTCACCCTGGATTCCGTCTCCGCCGCCACGCCTGACGGTCGGCTTCTCTTCGAAAACCTGAACCTTTCCATCGGCGCCGAGCGTATCGGCCTGGTAGGGCGCAATGGCGTTGGCAAGTCGACCTTGCTGGCGGTGATCGCCGGCGCGCGGGCGCCGTCGGCCGGGGCCGTCTCGCGGGCCGGGGCGGTCGCGATGCTGAATCAGGCGCCGGACGTTCCGGCCGGGGCGCGGCTCGTCGACCTGCTGGGCTTTGGCCGCGCCTGGGACCGTCTGGCGCGTATCGAGCGCGGTGAGGCCGACGAGGCCGATCTGTCCGAAGCCGATTGGGACCTGCCCGCGCGGATGGAGCGGGCTCTCCTGGACGTCGGCCTGGGCGAGCTGGATGTGGAGCGGCCCGCCGCCGCCTTGTCCGGCGGCCAGATGACGCGGGCTAGTCTGGCCGGGCTTCTGGTCGCGCGGCCGGACGTGCTCTTGCTGGACGAGCCGACCAACAATCTGGACGCCGAAGCGCGGGCCATCGTGACCCGCGTGTTGTCGCGCTGGCGAGGCGGGGCGGTGGTCGTCAGCCACGATCGCACCCTGCTGCGTGGCATGGACCGCATCGTCGAGCTGTCCACGCTGGGCGCGCGGTCCTACGGCGGCGGCTACGACGCCTATGCCGAGCGGAAGGCTCTGGAGGCGGAGGCCGCGCGGCGCGATCTCGACCATGCCGAGCGGGAGATCCGGCGGGTCGCGCGCGAGGTCCAGGTCGCTCGCGAGCGGAAGGATCGCCGCGACTCCGCCGGCCGGCGGTTCGCCGATCGCGGCGGGACGCCCAAGATCGTGCTGGGCATGATGGCCGAGCGCGCCGAAACCAGCGGCGCGCGCGAGAGCAAGCTGGCGGACAAGCTGACGGCGCAGGCCCAGGAGGCCAGGGCGACGGCGGAGGCTCGCGTCGAGCGCGCCCGGGACCTGGGCTTCGATCTGCCGTCGAGCGGGTTGCCGGAAGGCCGGACGGTGCTGGTCTTCGAGGACGTCGCCTTCGCCTGGCCTGAAGGCCGCCCCGTGGTCCAGGGTCTCTCGTTCCGGATGACCGGACCCGAACGGATCGCCGTCGCGGGGCCCAACGGCGCCGGCAAGACGACCCTGATCCGCCTGGCGACCGGGCAGTTGACGCCGAGCGCGGGCGAGATCCGTTTATCGGTTCCTTTCGCCCTGCTGGACCAGCGGGCGGCCGTTCTCGACGACGACCAGACCATCCTGGAGAACTTCCGCCGCCTGAACCCGGCGGCCGGCGTCAATGACGCCCATGCGGCGCTGGCGCGGTTCCTGTTCCGCAACGCCGCCGCGCACCAGCGGGCCGGGACGTTGAGCGGGGGCGAGCGCCTGCGCGCGGCTCTGGCCTGCGTGCTGTGCGCGGCGATCCCGCCGCAACTGCTGATCCTGGACGAACCGACCAACCATCTGGACCTGAGCGCGATCGCCGCCGTGGAAGCGGCGCTGGCGAACTACGACGGGGCTCTGCTGGTGGTCAGCCACGACGAGGATTTCCTGACCGCGATCGGCGTCGAGCGCCGGATCACGCTCAAAACCCGTGACGGCGAGGCGGGAGTCCGCTAGGTCTATGTGACCGGTAACATCGAGCAATGACCCGATGATCCGCGCACGGGGCGAGGACGGATGAGCGAGCGTCGAGACCACCCTCTGAGGGTGACGTTGAGCGAGTTGATGCACCTGCGGGAGCTGCCGCTGGACCAGGCGCCGGTTCGCGTGCGCCAGTGGGTCTTCCTGGTCGATCCCGCCGACCGACCGGCCGAGGCCGCGTTCGTCGCCCTGTTCGCGCCGGGCCAGGATCCAACGCTTGGACGGGCCGTGATCGTGAACGAGCACGGCGGCTGGCTTTGGGAGCGGCACCAGGAGTTCTCGACCTGGACCTGGTTCGCCTACGGCCCGCTGGGGGACGATCTCGGGTTCCAGACCAACGCCGCGGAGAGCTTCTTCTGGCTGGACGGCGCGCCTGGACAGGTGTTCCGAGGCGTCGAGATCTCGGTCGGGGCGCCTGGCGCGCCGCCGCCGTTCGAGGCGGCGCTGAGCCGCCACATCGACCTGCGGCGCTGCGTCTCCTGCGAGGTGTTCGACGGCGCGGCGCGGATCTGGACCGATTTTCGCCTGCGCGAGGGCGGGGCGGGCCGCATCCATGTCCATAACGCCGGCCTCGCCAACGACGAGGTCTCGCGCCTGGTGCAGACCCTGCTGGAGATCGGCAACTATCGGAAACTGGCCCTGCTGGGCTTCGCGCCGGCGCGCGAGACCCTGGCGTGGCTGGACGGCGCCGAGGCGCGGCTGGCGACCATCACCGGCGACCTGGCGGCGGGCAAGGACAGTCAAGGAGTGCTCGACGACCTGCTGGCGCTGTCGGCGGAGGTCGAGGCGAGGGCGGCGACCAGCCGTTTCCGCCGGGGCGCGACCGAGTCCTACCATCAGCTCGCGCTCGACCGATTGGAGGCTCTGCGCGAGCGTCGGCTGCCAGGCCATTCGACCATGAGCGAATTCATCGCCCGCCGCCTGCTGCCAGCCATGCGCACGCGGGAGGCGGCCGACCGGCGGCTGGACGACCTGTCCCAGCGGGTGGCGCGATGCGGCGACCTTCTGCGCGCCAAGCTGGGCCTGGCCCAGGACCGGCAGAACCAGGAAACCCTGCGCGGCATGGACGCCAGCCTGCAACTGCAGACCAAGCTCCAGGGGCTGGTCGAAGGGCTGTCGATCTTCGCCGTCGGCTACTACGTGCTGGGACTGCTGGGCTATCTGCTGAAGCCCTGGCTGCACGGCTGGCCGGGCGGAGCCGAGCGGGTGTTGTCGATCCTTGTCCCGCTCGTGCTGGTCGCCGTGGCCGCCAGCCTGCATCGGCGCAAGAAGCGCCTGATCGCTGACGAGTCAGCGTGAGGCGCCTATAGGGAGGGGCATGGACCTCGACGCCTTCATCAAGACGAATCTTCCGCTGGAGCCCACGCCGGGCGTTCCGGAGATCCGCCTGCACCGCGCTGGCCCGCGCAGCGGCCTGATGCGCCTGGCCGAGGCCGATCCGGACTTCGGGTCGCCGTACTGGGCGCGGCCCTGGGGCGGGGGGCTGGCCCTGGCGCGACATCTGCTGGACCATCCGGCCACGGTCGGCGGCCGGCGGGTGCTGGACCTGGGCGCGGGCTCGGGGCTCGTGGCGATCGCCGCCATGATGGCCGGCGCGGCCGAGGCGCTGGCGGCCGATGTCGATCCCTATGCGATCGCCGCCACCCGTCTGAATGCGGTCGCCAACGGGGTGGCGGTCGAGGTGATCCACGGGGATCTCACCAACAACGCGGCGCCGGACGTCGAACTCATCCTGGTCGGGGATCTCTTCTACGAGGCCGACCTGGCCGCGCGCGTGATGGCCTTCCTGGAGCGGCGCCAGGCCGCCGGGGCCGTCATCCTGATCGGCGACCCTTGGCGGGCCACCCTGCCGTCCGACCGCCTGCGGGTCGTGGCCGAGTATCCGGTCGCCGATTTCGGCGATCCGAACGGGAGCGCGCGCCCGGCGGCGGTGTTCGCGCTCAAGGCTTAAGCCTTGCGGTTCAGCGTGATCGCCGCGCCCATCGCCGGGCGGTCGTTGACCATGCCGCCGGCCCCGTAGGTCGTGGCCGGCGCGGCGCGCTGGCTGGCGATCTCCTCGGCGACGGCGCGAACCAGGCCTTCGGTGACCACCTTGGCGGCCTCCACGGCGCGCGCCTGGCGAGCGAGCACCGCGTCGAAGGCCTCGGTCGCGCGCAGCAGCCGCTGGCGCAGTTCCGGCCGCGCGGCCTCGACCAGGGCGACATTGGCGCGCACCCGCATCGACTCGTGCCGGTAGACGTTGGCCAGCTTGGCCGTCTCCTCGACATACTGCGCCGCCTCGTGCGGGCGGCGGCTCTCGAAGGCCTGGGCCTCCTTGGCGATCAGGTCGGTCAGGCGTTCGGTCAGCAAGGTGAGCTGGTGGACGCGATCGTCGGCGTCGACGGCGGCGATGGCCATGGTCGATTACTCCTTCAGACCCTGAAGCTTCAGCATTTCGCGCTGGATGGTCGACGCCAGGCCGATGCCGCCGGCCTTGGTCACCTGTTTCGACATCGCGTCGGTCAGGACCGACTTGAACATTTCCTCGCCGGGGCCGCCGCCGAACGGTTCGGAGGTTTTCACGCCGTCGAACATCTGCTGCATCATCACCGACAGGAACGAGGCCTCGAAGTTCTGGGCCGTCTCCTTGATCTTGCCGCGCTTGGCCAGTTCCTCGGCCGAGGCGACGGCCGACTTGGCGGTCGCGGCCAGGGCGTCGATCTTCGGGGACAGGGCGGAGAGGGCGCTCATCACATCACCTCGATGTCGGCTTGCAGGGCCCCGGCGGCTTTCACCGCCTGCAGGATCGAGATCATGTCGCGGGGCGTCACGCCCAGGGCGTTCAGGCCGCCGACCAGGCTCTTGAGCGACGGCGAGCCGCCCAGGGTGATCAGCTTCTTGCCCTTTTCCTCGTCGACGCTGACCGTCGATTGCGGGACGACGGCGGTGCGGCCCTGGCTGAACGGCGCCGGCTGGCTGATGCCGGGGGTTTCCTGGACGGTGATGGTCAGGTTGCCCTGGGCGATCGCCACCTGGCTGATGCGGACATCGTCGCCCATGACGATGACGCCGGCCACTTCGTCGATCACCACCTTGGCCGGGCTGTCGGGCTCGACTTCCAGGTTCTCGATGTTGGTGACGAAGCTGATCATGTCCATGCCGGGCGGGGCGCGCACGGCGACGATGGTCGGGTTCTGCGCCTGGGCGCAGCTGGGGAATTTCTGGTTGATGGCGTCGGCGATCCGGCGCGCGGTGGTGAAGTCCGGGTTGCGCAGGGTCATGCGTAGGATGTCCATGCTGACCATCTGGAACCCGGTTTCGCGCTCGATGATGCCGCCCGAGGCGATGCGGCCCGCGGTCGGGACGCCCTTGGTGACCGTGCTGCCCGAGGCGCCGCTGGCCGAGACCGAGCCCGTTTGCACCGTGCCTTGCGCCACGGCGTAGGTCTGGCCGTCCGCGCCCTGCAGGCTGGTGACCAGCAGGGTGCCGCCCAGCAGGCTCTTGGCGTCGCCCAGGGCCGAGACCGTCACGTCCAGCTTCGAGCCCGCGGCCGAGAACGGCGGCAGGTTGGCCGTCACCATGACCGTGGCGGTGTTCTTGGTGTTCAGGTTCGCGTCGCGCACATTGACGCCCTGGCGCTCCAGCATCGCCTCCAGGCTCTGCTTGGTCATCGGCGCGTTGCGCAGGCTGTCGCCGGTGCCGTTCAGGCCGACGACGACGCCGTAGCCGACCAGCTGGTTCTCGCGAACGCCCTCGAAGGCGACGATGTCCTTGATCCGCGACTTGGCGAAGGCCGGCGCGGCCACGAAGGCCGAGGCGACGACCAAGGCGGTCAGAACCGGGCGAAGAACGGTGCGAAAGAGTGAACGCGGCATGGCAGTCCCGTAGAGGGGAAACGTCCCCGCGCCGCCCCATGCCAGAACCGGGCCAGTTTCAAGCGCTTGTGACTCAAGGGATTCTGGGGCCGGCGGCAGTCCGGCCGGCGCCTCCAGGCAGATTCTGCCCGGCATTAACCATACTTCAAGCGCGCGAACCGATTATGATCGTGCGACGAGACGAGTGACTCGCGCGTCTAAGCTTTTGGAGCTTGTCGGATGAAGGTTTCCAGCACGGGGGGCGTGGGGGCGACGGGACCGTCGCGGGCCAAGCCCTCTGGCGGCGCTTCGGGCTTCTCCCTGCCATCGGTCAACGCCGCCAGCGGCGCGGCCAGCACGGCCTCGGTCGGCGGCTTGTCCGGCGTCGGTTCGGTCGACGCCCTCCTGGCGTTGCAGGCGGCTGGCGCCGTCGGCGATCCGCTGGAACGCAGGAAGCGCGCCGTGCGTCGCGGCGACCATATCCTCGATATCCTGGGCGAGGTGCGCATCGCCCTGATCGACGGTGACATCTCGCACAGCACGCTGGACAAGCTCTCGCGCGCCATCCGCGAGCAGCGCGAGAACACCGACGACCCCCGCCTGGAGGGCGTCCTCAACGAGATCGAGACCCGCGCCGCCGTCGAGCTGGCCAAGCTGCAGGCCCGGGGCGGCTGACATGACGGGGACTGGATGCGCAAATGATCGCCGGTCCCGCAGCGCTTGGCGTTTCCGCGCGTTTTACATCTGTCCATGCCGCCGTTCGGGGCGCTCGACGAAAGAGCTTTTCGCTCTTCATGCGAGGTTCATTGAACGTGGCTCACCTTTTGGTATAAGCGCTCGGCCCTTAAGGGCTGAGTTCATTGGGGCGTGAGGCGTTGATGCAGACGGCCACTGTTCTAGTCGAGAAATCCGATTATCGTCCTTCCGAGGACGAGCCTTTTATGAACGACCGGCAACTTGAGTATTTCAAGAACAAGTTGCTGGCCTGGAAGGAAGAGATCCTCCGCGAATCTCGCGAGACGGTGACCCATCTCCAGAAGGAAACCGAGAACCACGCCGATCTCGCCGATCGTGCGTCCTCGGAAACTGATCGAGCCCTTGAGCTGCGCACTCGCGACCGCCAAAGGAAGCTGATTTCCAAGATCGACCAGGCCCTGCGCCGAGTCGAGGACGGCTCCTACGGCTATTGCGAGGAGACGGGCGAGCCGATCGGCCTGGCCCGCCTGGAAGCCCGTCCGACGGCGACCATGAGCGTGGAAGCCCAGGAGCGCCACGAGCGCCGCGAACGCGTCCACCGTGACGACTGACGCCTAACTCGGGCGACTGATGTGTTTTCGAGCGGCCCTGGGGGAAGCCCCGGGGCCGCTTTTGTTTGGG
>NZ_DATFAV010000045.1:0-18577 GCF_035254145.1 Caulobacter sp.
GGCAAGACCTATGTCAGCCGGGTGACCGCCGCCTTCCGAGGCGCGATCGACGCGCTGGACGCCGGCGGCGACACGGCGCCCTTCGAGGCGATGCTGACCGACCTCGCCGAAGGCGGGCGCGAAACAACCGGGGCCTACAGGCGGCAATGGCGATGAGCGATATCGATTTCGAGCTGACCGTCGGACCGCTGATGTTTCTTTGGTCGCCGGAGCGCATCGCCGACTTCTATCGCGCGGTGGCGAACAATCCGGACGTCGCCCGCGTCTATCTAGGCGAGGTGGTGTGCGGCAAGCGCGCGCCGCTGGCCGCCCAGGCCCTGGCCGAGGCCGCTGAAAGGCTCGACGCGGCGGGCAAGGAGGTCGTGTGGGCTGGCCAGGCCATGCCGGCGACGCCGCGCGAGGCGCAGGGACTTCGGGATCTGGCGGCGGCGGGCGAGCGGATCGAGATCAACGATTTCGCCGCCTTGGCCAGTCTTCCGCCCGGAACGCCCTTCGTCGCGGGACCGCTGCTGAGCCTTTACAACGAGGCCGCGGTCGGAGCCTTGATCGAGCGCGGCTGCGAACGGCTCTGCCCCAATGTGGAGTTGTCGCTGGACGTGATCGGAGAGATCAGCCGCGCCTATCCCGCGCTAGAGATCGAGCTCTTCGCCTATGGCCGGATGCCGTTGGCGCTGTCGGGACGCTGCTATCACGCGCGGGCTCGGAAGCTGCACAAGGACAAGTGCTTGTTCGCCTGCGAGGACGATCCGGACGGCATGCCCGTGCGAACCCTGGAGGGCGAGGCGCTGCTGGCGGTCAACGGCATCCAGACCCTGTCCTATGGCGTGGAGTTGGCCGATCTCGCGCCGGAGGCCCTGCGGCGGGCGGGCGTGACCGCGTTGCGCGTGTCGCCGCACACCGGAGATCCCGAGCGGCTGTTGGCGGCGTTCGGCGCGTTCGCTCATGGCGCCTCGTCGGCGAACACCCTGCGCGAAGCCGTGCTGGCCTCTGAACCGCCGGGCCCGCTCGTCAACGGCTATCTGCACGGGCGCGCGGGACACCACCACGTTTCCGCGACTTAAATCACGGCCGAGATTGACGAACCGCAACGTCGGGACGGTCCGCTGGCCATAAAGCCAGGGGTTCCCTTTGCCGTTCGAGGTGGTCCATGTCGATCAAGCCCGTTGACCTCACCCGCGTCCGCGATCTTCCGCTGCTGGCTTCCGCCAGTCCCGAATCGCTCGCCCTGCTGAGTCAGGGCGCGTTCCTGCAATGGACGCCCAAGGGGGCGGAACTCGTGGCTGAGGGGGAGGTCAACGACTTCCTCTATGTCTTGCTCGAAGGCTCGGTCGAACTGGAGGGAACCTGGGGCGATCGCGACTCCACGCTCGCGGTGCTGCGACCTCTGTCAAGTTTTGTCCTGGCCTCGGTCGTTCTCGAGGCCCCAGCCCTGATGACGGCGCGGACCCTGGCGCGCAGCCAGTTGCTGATGATCCCGGGTGAGCTCTTCCGACGGGTCGTCCGCGAGGACCAGGGCGTCTCTCTGGCGGTGATCGAGGAGCTCTCGGGCTGCTACAGCGGCCTGGTCAGGACGCTCAAGAGCCACAAGCTGCGCGCGCCGCTGGTGCGACTGGCCAACTATCTGCTGGTCCAGCAGCGCCGCCAGGGCGGCGGAGGCGTGCTGCGCCTGCCGCTGCAGAAGCGAATGCTGGCGTCCTTGCTGGGCATGACCCCCGAGAACCTGTCGCGCTCCTTCGCCGCCCTGGCCGAGTATGGTGTGAGGGTGGATGGGCCGCTCGTCACCATCGCCCGGCCTTCGGCGCTGGCGCGGCTGGCCCGACCCGATCCGCTGATCGACAATCCGCTGCCGGTCGGCGGCGCGGTGATGGGGCAGGCGGGGCGCGAGAAGGCCGCGCACGTCGAGGGGCACGCCTGATGGCCTATAGGTCGATCAAGACCTATGGCGCCGAACGCGGCCTGTCTTGCGCCTACCGTCAATGGGCCGCCGATAGCCACTGCCAGCTGCTACACGGCTATTCGCTGGGCTTCGTCTTCAACTTCGCGGCCGAGCAATTGGATGCTCGCGGCTGGGTGGTGGATTTCGGCAAGGGCGGGTTCGGCGCCATTCGCGAATGGCTGCACCACATCTTCGATCACACTTTGCTGGTGGCGGCGGATGATCCCGCTCGCGCCGAGTTCGAACGTTTGCAGCGTCTGGGCGTGGCGCAGGTGAGGATCGTGCCTGGCGTGAGCGCCGAGGCCCTGGCCGGCTATGTCTTCGAGCACGCCCAGGCGTTGGTCGACGCGGCCACCAAGGGGCGGTGCTGGGTGGCGTCGGTCGAGTGCCGCGAGCACGGCGCCAACGCCGCGGTATTCGAGAACCCCAATAGCGTGCTGCGCCAAGTGAGCGCCGAAGCTCTGAGCTTGGCCCTTAAGGGTTTGTAGGCCGCGCACGCAAGGCTCAGGTTGCTCACGCACAACGTGGCGAAAAGATGGAGGCGTAAATCCACGGGGGTCAGCGCCGTTCGGGCGCTTAAGAGGATAAAGATGAAAGCCCTCGCTCTCTTCGCCGCAGCCGCGACCATGGCCCTGGCCACCGCCAGCTACGCCGCGCCGGAGCCGACTCCCGCCCAGCCCGCCGACATCGTTCGTTCGGCGACGGACTTGCCCGCGCCGATCGCGCGCCGCGCCCCCGCTGTGGTCAAGGTCGACCTCGTCACCCAGGAAGTCGTCGGCAAGCTGGCCGATGGCGCCACCTACAAGTTCTGGACCTTCAACGGCAAGGTTCCCGGCCCGATGGTGCGGGTGCGCGTCGGTGACACGGTCGAGGTCAGCCTGACCAACGCCGCCGACAGCGAGCACATGCACAATGTCGACTTCCACGCCGTCACCGGTCCGGGCGGCGGCGGTGTCGCCACCATGGCCGATCCGGGCGAGACCAAGACCTTCAAGTTCAAGGCCACGCAACCGGGCCTCTATGTCTATCACTGCGCCACGCCCATGGTCGCCTCGCACATCGCCAACGGCATGTACGGCTCCATCCTGGTCGAGCCGGAAGAAGGTCTGCCCAAGGTCGACCACGAGTTCTACGTGATGCAGGGCGAGGTTTACACCGACGAGGCCCTGGGTTCGAAGGGTCTGCTGAACGAAAGCCCCGAGAAGCTGCTGAATGAACAGCCTGAATTCTACGTCTTCAACGGTGCGTTCAAGGCTCTGACCGGCGACAAGCAGCTGAAGGCCAAGGTCGGCGAGAGCGTCCGCATCTACTTCGGCGTCGGCGGTCCCAACAAGACCTCGAGCTTCCACGTGATCGGCGAGATCTTCGACCATGTCTATCCGTACGGGTCGCTGACCAGCACCCCGATCAAGGACGTGCAGACCGTCACCGTCGCCCCCGGGGGCGCCACCGTGGTGGACTTCAAGCTGGAGGTCCCGGGCAACTACATCCTGGTTGACCACGCTCTGAGCCGCCTGGAGCGCGGCGGCGCAGGCATCCTGCATGTGGAAGGCGCCGACGCGCCGGACATCTACTCGGCGCCGCCGAACCCCCACAAGGGCGGCGGCCACTAAGAACGGCTTATCGCGGGCGGGCGTCTCAGGCGTCCGCCCGAACTTTTTCCAAAGTCAGTCAGAGTCATCATGAAAACGAACCCACGCTTCACGGCGGCGGGCCTGGCCGCGCTCGCCTTCGCCGCGCCGGCCGCCGCCATGGCCGCCCCCGCCGCCGGCCAGATCATCCTCGAATCCCGCCTGCGCTATGAGGACTATTCCCCGACCGGTCCCGACGCCACGGCGCTGACCGAACGCCTGCGCCTGGGCTGGCGCAGCCCGACCTTCTCGGGCGTGAGCCTGTTGGTCGAGGGCGAGGCCATCGCCGCGCTGGACGACAGCTATGCCGATGGCGTCCGCGCCGATCCCAGGCACGCCGTGATCCCCGATCCCGAGATCACCGAACTGAATCGCGCGCAGCTGGAATGGCGACCCAACAACCGCTTCGACGTGATCGCCGGCCGCCAGCGGATTATTCTGGGCAATGCCCGCTTCGTGGGCAATGTCGGCTGGCGTCAGAACGAGCAGACCTTCGACGCCGCCAAGATCGTGATATCGCCGACCAAGAAGGTCGTCCTGACCTACGCCTACATCGACAAGGTTCGCCGCCCGCTGGGCCGGGAGTCGTCGCAAGGCGTCTGGCGCGGGGAGGGACACGTGGCCCAGGCCGAGACCGATCTGGGCGTGATGGGTCACGCTTCGGCCTATACGATCCTCCTGGACATCGACAACGCCGCGACCCAGTCGTCCAAGACGTTTGGCGCGCGCTTGACCGGCGCCCATCCGGTCGGACCGGGTCTGGCCGCGACCTGGGAAGTCGAATACGCGCGCCAATACGATTGGGGGAACAATCCGCAGGACTTCGGCCTCAGCTACCACGTGCTGTCGGCTGGCCTGAAGGGCAAGACGGTCAATGCCGCGCTCGCCTGGGAGCGCCTCGGCGGGGACGGCGTCCACGGCTTCCAGACCCCGCTGGGCACGACGCACGGCTTCCAGGGTTTGTCGGACGTGATCGGCGCCACGCCGGGAAGGGGCGTCGACGACATCTTCGTTCGCGCCGGCGCGACGGTGAAGGTCGTCCATCCGATCAAGCTCACCGGAGAGGCCCACGACTTCAGGACCGTGAAGGGTTCCGATCGGCTGGGCCGCGAGTTCGACATCACCGTGTCGGCTCCGCTGGTCAAGGGCTGGAACCTGGATGTGGGCGTCGCCCGTTTCGACGCCTCGGGTTCGACCTATCCCGACGCTACCCGGGTTTGGACGAGCCTGGAATTCAAGCTCTGATCCGTCGTTCGGATCGCGCCCCAAAGAAGAAGGGCCCCGCTTCGGCGGGGCCCTTTTTTGTCAGCCGCACTTTGAGTAGCCGCAATCGAGGCAACTGTCGCAGCCCTCCTTGCGCAGCAGGTTGACGCCGCCACAGCGCGGGCAGGCGCGAGGGCGGAAGGTCGTGACGACCGGCGCGTCCGGTTCAGGCTCCGTTGCGCGCGTGACGCCGGTGGTGGCGCGGGCCAGATGCCGTTCGACCACCCCGCCGATCGCCGCCGGCAGGGACGGAACATAGCGGCCCGAAAGCCAGGCGCCGCCCTGCGGATCGAACACCGCCTTCAGTTCCTCGGCCACGAAGGCCACGTCGCCGCCACGCCGGAAGACCGCGGAGATCATCCGGGTCAGGGCCAGCGTCCAGGCGTAGTGCTCCATGTTCTTGGAGTTGACGAAGATCTCGAACGGCCGGACGCCGTCGGGACCATCGTTGATCGTGACGTAGACGGCGTGGGCGCTGTGCGGCCACTTGATCTTGTAGGTCACGCCTTCCAGCGCGTCGCCGCGTGGGGTCAGGGGGCCCGGATCTGGCTCCGGATCGCCGGCCGGCGTCGACGACGCCACGGACAGCACCGAACCGGTCACCGCATTTGGGCGATAGGTCGTTAGGCCCTTGCAGCCCATCCGCCAGCCTTCGAGGTAGACGTCGCAGAAGGTCGCGAAGTCGATGTCTTCGGGGCAGTTGACCGTCTTGGAAATCGAGCTGTCGACCATCTGCTGGGCGGCCGCCTGCATCGCCAGATGCTGGGCCGGGGTCAGGGTCTGCGCGGTGACGAAGACATTCGTCGGCGGCGCCTCGTCACCCTTGATCCGTTTCCAGACCGACAGGGCGTAGTCCTCGACGGCCTCTTCGCGGGTCGAGCCGTCCGGCTGGCGGACCTTGCGCGCGTAGGCGTAGGCGAAGACCGGTTCGACCCCGGAGGAGACGTTCCCGGCCACCAGCGAGGTTGTCCCGGTGGGCGCGATCGAGGTCAGGCAGCCGTTGCGCAATCCGTGGCGCTCGATGAGCGCGCGGGTGTCTTCGTCCAGGCCGACAAGGTTGGGGCGATCCAGGATCGCCGCGTCATAGAGCGGGTAGGGACCTTTTTCCGCGGCGAGCTCGGCCGAGGCTCGGTAGGCCTCGCGCTTGATGATTCCCAGCCAACGCTTGGTGGTCTCGGCGGCCTCGTCGGAGCCGTAGGCTTGTCCGCAGAAGATCAGGGCGTCGGCAAGACCCGTGACGCCGAGGCCGATCCGGCGCTTGGCGCGCGCTTCGTCGGCTTGAGCGTCCAGCGGGAAGCGCGAGATATCGATGACATTGTCGAGCATGCGGACCGCGATCCGCGTCAGTTCCGCCAGGCGTTCCTCGTCCAGCGCCGCGTCGGCCGCGAACGGCTCGGGCACGAGTCTGGCCAGATTGATCGAGCCGAGCAGGCACGCGCCGTAGGGAGGCAGCATCTGCTCGCCGCAGGGATTGGAAGCGCTGATGGTTTCGCAGTCGGCCAGGTTGTTCATGGCGTTGACCCGGTCGATGAAGATCACCCCGGGTTCGGCGCAGTCGTAGGTGGCCCGCATCAGGCGCTCCCACAGATCTGCGGCGCGAACCGTACGGAACACCTGACCCTCGAACACCAGCGGCCAGTCGTCATCGCGACCCAGCGCCTCGAGGAAGGCGTCGGTGACCAGGACCGAGAGGTTGAAGTTTCGCAGCCGCTGAGGGTCGCGCTTGGCGTCGATGAAGGCCTCGATGTCCGGATGGTCGATGCGCAGGCAGCCCATCATGGCCCCGCGGCGCTGACCGGCCGACAGGATGGTGCGGCACATCGAGTCCCAGACGTCCATGAAGCTGATGGGGCCCGAAGCGTCGGCTCCGACGCCGCGCACCGGGGCTCCGCAGGGACGGATGGTCGAGAAGTCCATGCCCACGCCGCCGCCCTGCTGCATCGTGACGGCCGCCTCGCGCAGGTGAGCGAAGATGCCCGCCAGGTCGTCAGGCAGGGTTCCCATGACGAAGCAGTTGAACAGCGTCACGACCCGCGCCGTGCCCGCGCCGGCCAGGATGCGGCCGGCCGGCAGGAACTGGAAGTCCGACAAGGCGTCCATGAAGCGCGCTCGCCAGGCGGCTTGATCCTCCGGCGCCTCGGCCTCCGCGACCGCTTCGGCGACGCGGGCCCAGGTGTCCTGGATGGTGGCGTCGCCGCCGCCGTCCGGCGGGCTGAAGCGATATTTCGACGCCCATATCTCGGCGGCGAGCGATGTTTCGAAGGTCATGGTCGGGCTCCTGGTGGGCGACCGACGCTGGCGGATTCGCAGGCCGACGAAATTGTCGGCGAGCAAGGACGCGACCCCGGCGCGGGCTCGTCCACTGATTTAATTCAGCTTGCGCCCGCACAAGGTTCGGAGGACCGACGCCGGTCTAGACATCGCTCGGGCGTCGCCGAGACGTCCGAGCGCAAGGACAATGGCGTCGATGGCGAGGCGGTCAGGCCGGGTCGGCCAGCTCGAGCAGCACGTGTGGCTTGCACACGACGATGTGCCGCCGGCTGCTGCTGGTTACGCCTCGATCGTCCCAGGCCGCCAGGGTGCGGCTGACGGTGTGCAGGGTCGAGCCAGCCATCTCGGCCAGTTCCTGACGCGTGATCGGAAAGTCGATCTCGATTCCCTGCGGCGTGCGACGGCCTGCCTGGCGCATCAGGCGGGTCAGAGCACGGGCGATCCGTTGCTCGACCTTCTCGCCTGCCAGCTCGCCGACGCGGTCCTGCAACTCGAACAGCCGCGTGCCGGCCGAGGCGGCGGAGCCCATGGCGATCTCGGGATAGCGTCCCATCAGCTGGCGCATGACGCCGACCGGCCAATAGACCTCGAGGCTGTCGACAACCGTCACGGCGTCGGCGGGAAACGGCCGATCCATCAGGGCCGCGACAGTCCCATACATTTCGCCGGGACCTATGAAGCGGATGACGGACTGTGCGCCATCCGGTCGCGCCTGAACGATCTTCACCCGTCCTTTGAGCAGTGAGTGACACGTGACGCCCGGGTCGCCCTGCGAAAAGATGAGCCGGCCTTGGGCCAACGGACGGACGGTTCCGGCGGCGAGCACCGCCGTGCGGGCGTCCGTATCCAGCTGGCCGAACATGTCCGCGCCTATCAGGAGATCGGGGTCGATTGCCGACGACATCTTCAGACTTCCTAAGCCCAACGAGCGATGCAGCGGTTTAATCCTTCGCGAGGGAAGGCTTAATCCCGGAAATCTACCTAGGCGCAATTCCCGAATTCTCGAGCGGGGGACGCTCGCGTTAGGCCTTGGAGCATCGAACGCCACCAGACGCGGTGATCAAATGCCTGTTCCGTTCCATTCCGTCGCCGCCGCCGCCGCCACTCTGCGCGATGGGCCGCCTCCGTCGGTCCTGGGCTTGGACGAGCCCCTCGGCGCCCTGGGCGTCGTGATCCGCCGCGAGGCCGGCGAAGAGATCTTCGCGGAAGGGGAAGAGGCCGAGGCTGTCTATCAGATCGTCTCGGGCGCCGTCCGATCCTACCGGATCCTGGGCGATGGCCGGCGGCACGTTTGCGATTTCCATATGCCTGGCGACGTTCTGGGCCTGGAGGCGGGAGAGACGCATCTCTGCACCGCCGAGGGCATGACACCGGTTGTTCTGCGCGCGACGCCTCGCCGCGTCCTGCAGCGCCTGTCGGTCGAGAATGGCCTGCTGGGCCAGAGGCTGTGGGCCCTGACCGTCTGCGGAATGCGCCGCTGCCAGGACCACGCCTCGATGCTGAGCCGGCTTGGCGCCACCGAGCGCGTGGCGGCCTTCCTGGTGTCGTTCGCCGACCGCCTGGGCGCGGACGACGAACTGGAGTTGCCCATGACCCGGCAGGACATCGCCGACTATCTGGGCCTGACCATCCACACCGTGTCCCGCACGCTGTCGCAACTGGAAGACATGGGAATGATCGACGCGCGCGCGACCCGCCGGATCCGCCTGCGTCGGCAAGACGAACTGGCGGAGCTTTGCGCGTGAACACCTCGGTTCTCAGTCCTGTCCAGCGTACCCATGCGGCCCGGAACCTGCCGCGCTACACGAGCTATCCGACCGCCGTCGCGTTCGAGGCCGCAGAGGCCGTCGGGGCGGAGGGTTGGAGCGGGGCTACCCGCGCCGACGAGCGCCTGTCGGCCTATGTCCACGTGCCCTTCTGCAAGCGCATGTGCTGGTATTGCGGGTGCCACACCACCATCGTTCATACCTACGATCGGGTCGACGCCTTCCATGTGACTCTGATGCGCGAGGTCGATCTGGTCGCCGATCGCCTGGGTGAGCACGATGGTCTGGCCCACCTGCATTTCGGCGGCGGCAGTCCGAACGCGCTCTCGCCGGAGCACTTTCTGAGCCTGTCGGGCCGCCTCAAGGACCGGCTCGCCGTCCGCGACGATGCGGAGATCGCGGTGGAGGTCGATCCAGGCCTTCTGTCGGCCGCCTTCGTCGAGGCGATGGGTGAGGCGGGCGTCACGCGCGCCAGCCTGGGCGTGCAGACCTTCGACCTGGACGTCCAGACAAGGGTGAACCGGGTGCAGCCTTTCGAACGGGTCGCTCAATCTGTCGAGCAACTGCGGGCCGCGCGCGTCGGCGGTCTGAACTTCGACCTGATGTACGGCCTGCCAGGCCAGTCGCCCGACAATGTCTTCGCCTCGGCCGAGCTGGCGGTGTCGCTACGCCCCGATCGCGTGGCGGTGTTCGGCTACGCTCACGTCCCGTGGATGAAGAAGCACCAGGTGATGATCCGGGAGGCTGACCTTGCCGATCTTGACGGCCGCTGGGCCCAGGCCGATGCCGCCGATGCCGCCTTGGTCGCCGCCGGCTACGTGCGAATCGGCCTGGATCACTACGCCTTGCCAGACGATCGGTTGGCGGTTGCGGCCCGCGGAGGGCGGTTGCGGCGCAATTTCCAGGGCTACACCGATGATCCGGCCCCCGTGCTGGCGCCGATCGGGCCTTCATCGATCGGGCAGTTCCGGCAGGGCTTCGTGCAGAACGCCATCGCCACCGATGTATGGTCTCGAGAAGTGAGCGAGGGACGGTTGCCGCTCCAGCGCGCCCTGGCCGTGAGCGCGGGCGACCGCCTGCGGGCGGCGGTGATCGAGCGGCTGATGTGCGATCTCGTCGTCGACGTCGGCGTGGTGTGTCGCGAACATGGCGTCGCCGAGGATCGTCTTGATGCGGCCTTGGCGGACGCCGGGGCGCTGCAAGACGCGGGACTCTGCGTGCGCGATGGCCGACGCCTAACCATTCCGGAGTCGGCGCGCCGTCTCATGCGCGTGGTCGCGGCCCTGTTCGACGAACGCTTGCCGCAGGCCAAGACCCGTCACGCTCCTGCGGTCTGACGCGGGACATTGCTCCTGAACAACGTCGGAGAATCGCCGACGGGCCACTCTCGCAGCGACGCCGGTTGGGCTTTTCCACGGCGAGGGGAAGCGAGATGAACACAAGACGACTTTGGTTCGTCCTCGCCCTGGTCATGGCGGTGTCCTTCACCGTCCTGGGGTTGATGGGACGAGAAATCCACCGGCAGGCGCCGCCGATTCCAAGCCGCGTCGTGGCTGAGGACGGTTCGGTGATCTGGACCAAGGCCGACATCGAGTCGGGCCAACTGGCCTGGCAATCGATGGGCGGCCAGCAGGTTGGCTCCATCTGGGGCCACGGCGGCTATGTCGCTCCGGACTGGTCGGCCGACCAGATCCACCGCGAGGCCGTCGCCCTGCTCGACATCTGGGCGCGCCGCGACCATGGCGTGGCCTATGACACGCTCAACGCCGAGCAGCAGGCCGCGCTCCGCGCCCGCCTGAAGGCCCAGACCCGCGCCAACACCTACGATCCCAAGACGGGCGTGATCGCGGTCAGCGCCGACCGAGCCAAGGCCATCGCCGAGGTCAAGTCGCACTATCTGGCCCTGCTGGGCTCGGACCCGAGCCAGGAGCGTCTGCGCGAGCAGTACGCGATCGCCAACGGCGCGGTGAAGGATCCGACCCGTCGCGCCGAAATCGCCGCCTTCTATTGGTGGACCGGTTGGGCGGCGAGCACGAACCGCCCCGATCAGGCGATCACCTACACGGCCAACTGGCCGCATGAGGCGCTGATCGACAACACGCCGACCTCCGCCACCGTCGTGTGGTCGGTGGCCAGCGTCATCCTGCTGATCTTCGCGGTCGGCGCGCTGGTGTTCTGGCACGCTCGCACCAAGGTCGAGGAGCATCTGGCTCCGCCGGCCGAGAACCCTCTGGCCAAGATCGAGCTGACGCCTTCGATGAAGGCGACCGGCAAGTATTTCCTGACCGTGATCGGGCTCTTCCTGCTGCAGGTCGGCCTGGGCGCGGTGACCGCTCACTACGCCGTCGAAGGCCACGACTTCTATGGCGTGCGCATCTCCGACATCATCCCGTACGCGGTCACGCGCACCTGGCACACCCAGCTGGCTGTGTTCTGGATCGCGACCGCGTGGCTGGCCACGGGCCTGTTCGTGGCGCCGATGATCTCGGGCCACGAGCCCAAATTCCAGAAGCTGGGCGTCAACGTCCTGTGGGGAGCCCTGGTCTTCGTTGTCCTCGGTTCGATGGCCGGCGAGTGGCTGGGCGTGCAGCAGGTGTTCAGCCTGGACGTCAACTGGTGGTTCGGCCACCAGGGTTGGGAATATGTCGACCTTGGCCGCTTCTGGCAGACCCTGCTGTTCGTCGGTCTGATGTTGTGGCTGGTGCTGGTCGGTCGCGCCCTGTGGCCGGCCCTGCGCACCCCGTCGGAAAGCAAGCCCGTCCTGCTGATCCTGTTCCTGTCGACGGTCGCCATCGGCCTGTTCTACGGAGCCGGCTTTATGTGGGGCAAACACACCCACATCAGCATGGTCGAGTACTGGCGCTGGTGGGTCGTCCACCTGTGGGTGGAAGGCTTCTTCGAAGTGTTCGCCACCGCGGTCATCAGCCTGCTGATGGTCAAGTTGGGCCTGGTTCGCGCCAAGTCCGCCAACGGCGCGGTTCTGTTCGGCACGATCGTCTTCCTGTTCGGCGGCGTGCTGGGCACCGCCCACCACTGGTACTTCGCCGGCACCCCGGTGTCGGTGATCGCGATCGGTTCGGTGTTCTCGGCCCTCGAGGTCGTGCCGCTGGCCCTGATCGGCGTCGAGGCCTTCGAGAACTGGCGTCATACCAAGGCCGCGCCCTGGGTCGCCGACTATCGCTGGCCGATCCTGTTCTTCGTGGCCGTGGCGTTCTGGAACCTGCTGGGCGCCGGCGTCTTCGGCTTCATGATCAACCCGCCGATCAGCCTCTATTACATCCAGGGGCTGAACACGACGGCCACCCACGGCCACGCGGCGCTGTTTGGCGTCTACGGCATGCTGGGCGTCGGCCTGTTGCTGTTCTGCCTGCGTAGCCTGGCGCGTCGCGAAGCCTGGGACGACCGCCTGCTGGCGATCACGTTCTGGCTGCTGAACGGCGGTCTGGCGATGATGATCTTCCTGTCGCTGCTGCCGGTCGGCGTGGTGCAGGCCTTCGCCAGTATCGACCATGGCCTGTGGTTCGCCCGCTCTCCGGCGGTCATCCACTCCAAGCTGGTCGAGACGCTGGTCTGGATGCGCGTGCCTGGCGACATCGTGTTCGCCGGCGGGGCCCTGACCTTGGCCGCCTTCGCGGCCAAGCTGGTGCTGGGCGGCGTGCGTCGCGGCCGGGCCAAGGCCACGGTGGTCGAACCCGTGGCCGCTGAATAGTCAGAGCTTGATCCGCGCCGGGCGTACGGCGCGGATCGGGAGCGACCGGACGCTTCGCCGAGCGTTCGGTCCACGTGCCCCGAAAATTTCCGGCGACGCAAAAAGGCCCCTCGACAGCCAAGTCGGGGGGCTTTCGTGTGCGTAAAACGAGGCGAAGCGCGCGTCTCTCCGCGTCGCGCGCGCCTGGTGTCGCCGAAGGCGGGGAGGGGGCTAATGACCCTCTCTGCTGGAGCGAACGGCCTCGTTAGGATGGCGCTCTGGCGGAGTGTTGAAGGCGCTGTCGGGCCGGAGGCTAAGCCGGCGACGCTAAAACCCGTCCAGGGGGGCGCTCAAGCCGCGGCGAATAGCCGCACGGCGTCGCGCCGGAAAATGGCGGCGACCGTGGGAAATTCGCCGTTCGTGTCGCCTATCGGACGGCCAGGACGGTGCGAATCGAGCGCCCGTGTTCTTTCCCGGCGGCGATCAGCGAGGTCAGGAAGACGATCGTCAGCAGGGCGGCCACGTAGCAGGCGGGGCAGTGGCCCGCGAACGCCCAGGTATCTTGCTGGGAACTGCACAAGGGCCCCGCCAACAGGCGCGGCATGGCTTGTTGCAAGGCGATGAACCAAGCGGCCAAGGCGGCCAGACCGGTCACCGGCGGAACGTAGCGAAAAAGCTCTTTGAGCATGGACGACTCCGAATTGGCGGCAGGGTCACTCAGCAAGGCTGTCTTGGCTTTGAGACAGATCAAAGCCACAGTTCCGATCGTGTGACACCCCTTCTGGCCTAGGTTCGACTCACGGAGTCCGCATGTCCGCCCCCTCCACCACCAGTTCTGGTCCGCCCGCCGGATCCAGCCTGCTCCTTATCTTCTCCATTGTTGGCGCTTTTTTGGCGATTTTGGGGGCGGGTCTCACGCATGACCCGATCTTCCGCCTTCAGGCCGAAACCTTGGCCCTGGCTGGCGTGATCGCCGCGTTCGTCCTGAACGCCGGCCTGTCCGGCGGGACGCTTCGCGAGCATCCCGACCAGTATTCCGACAACGTGATCAAGGCTGGCGTCATCGCCACCATGTTCTGGGCCGCGGCCGGTCTGCTGGTCGGCGTCATCATCGCCGCTCAGCTATCCTGGCCGAGGATCTTCTATTTCCCGGAATTCGGCTTCCTGAATTTCGGTCGCCTGCGGCCGCTGCACACCTCGGCGGTGATCTTCGCGTTCGGCGGCAACGCCCTGATCGCGACGTCCTTCTGGGTCGTCCAGCGCACCTGCAAGGCGCGCCTGGCCGGCGGGATCGCGCCGTGGTTCGTGTTCTGGGGCTACCAGCTCTTCATCGTGATGGCCGCGACCGGCTATCTGATGGGCGCGACCCAGAGCAAGGAATACGCCGAGCCCGAATGGTACACTGACCTGTGGCTGACGATCGTCTGGGTGGCCTATCTGCTGGTCTTCCTGGGTACGATCTGGAAGCGCAAGGAGCCGCATATCTATGTGGCCAACTGGTTCTATCTGGCCTTCATCATCACCATCGCTCTGCTGCACCTGGTCAACAACGCCGCCGTTCCGGTCGGCCTGCTGAACCACAAGTCCTACGGCGTGATGTCCGGCGTGCAGGACGCCCTGACCCAGTGGTGGTACGGCCACAACGCGGTGGGCTTCTTCCTGACCGCCGGCTTCCTGGCCATGATGTACTACTTCGTGCCCAAGCGCATCGAACGCCCGGTCTACAGCTATCGCCTGTCGATCGTGCACTTCTGGGCCCTGATCTTCATCTACATCTGGGCTGGTCCCCACCACCTGCACTACACGGCCCTGCCGCAGTGGGCGCAGACCCTGGGCATGACCTTCTCGATCATGCTGTGGATGCCGTCCTGGGGGGGCATGATCAACGGCCTGATGACCCTGTCGGGGGCGTGGGACAAGCTGCGCACCGATCCCGTCGTCCGGATGATGGTCGTCGCCATCGCCTTCTACGGCATGTCGACCTTCGAAGGTCCGGTGATGTCGATCCGCGCCGTGAACGCGCTGTCGCACTACACCGACTGGACCATTGGCCACGTGCACTCCGGCGCCCTGGGTTGGGTCGGCTTCATCACCTTCGGCGCGGTCTACTGCCTGGTGCCGTGGCTGTGGAAGAAGAAGGAAATGTACTCGATGAAGCTGATCGAGTGGCACTTCTGGATCGCGACCACCGGGATCCTGCTCTACATCTCCGCGATGTGGGTGTCGGGCATCATGGAAGGCCTGATGTGGCGCGAATACACGCCGCAAGGTTTCCTGGCCTATAGCTTCATTGAAACGGTCTCGGCCAAGCACATCGAGAACATTATCCGCACCGTCGGTGGCCTGATGTTCCTGAGCGGCGCCCTGATCATGATCTACAACATGTGGATGACGATCCGGACGCCTGACGCCCAAGTGGCGCAAGACGCTTCGACCGCTTCCGCCACCGCGATCGCCTGAGGTTTCCGATGTCTCTGTGGAAGCACCACTCCAAGCTTGAGCGGCACTCGCTGCTGCTCGTCGTCGGCATCCTCCTGGTCGTCTCCATCGGCGGCCTGGTCGAGATCGCCCCCCTGTTCTGGCTGCAAAGCACGATCGAGAAGGTGCAGGGCATGCGTCCCTACACCCCCCTCGAGCTGGCGGGCCGCGACATCTACGTCCGCGAGGGCTGCTACGTCTGCCACTCGCAGATGGTTCGCCCGCTGCGTGATGAAGTCGAACGCTACGGTCACTACAGCCTGGCCGCCGAAAGCATGTACGACCACCCGTTCCAGTGGGGGTCCAAGCGGACCGGTCCCGACCTGGCGCGCGTGGGCGGCAAGTATTCGGACACCTGGCACCGTGACCACCTGATCGACCCGCGCTCGGTCGTGCCGGAATCGGTGATGCCGCCCTACAAGTTCCTGGCCGAAAAGGACCTGGACTACAGCGACATCGTCGACCGCATGAAGACCCTCCGCACCGTTGGCGTGCCCTATACGGCCGACCAGATCGCCAACGCCAAGAAGGATCTCGAGGCCCAGGCCGATCCGTTCTCGACCGACGCCGTGGCCCTGCGTGGCCGCTACGACGCCAAGGTCGCCAACCGCGACTTCGACGGTGATCCGAACAAGATCACCGAGATGGACGCTCTGGTCGCCTACCTGCAGATGCTGGGCACCCTGGTCGACTTCAAGTCGTACAAGGCCCAGGCGCCGGAGAACCAGCGATGAGCGGCCTGACCTATGAAACCGTGGCGCGCATCGCGCAGCAGGGAGGGCTGATCTATTTCGGCCTGATCTTCCTCGCCGGCGTCGCCTACGCCCTATGGCCCTCCAAGAAGGCCGAATTCCAACACGCCGCGCATATGCCGCTGGACGACGAGGAGCTCTCCTGATGGCTCACGAACGCGAGACCGACCACGCCACCGGCGTCGAAACGACCGGACATGAGTGGGACGGCATCAAGGAACTGGACAATCCGCTGCCGCGCTGGTGGCTGTGGGTCTGGTACGGCTCGATCGCTTTCTCGATCGCCTATTGGGTGGCGATGCCGGCCTGGCCGGGCCTGCACGGCTACACCAAGGGCATGCTGCACCAGTCGGACCGCGTCGAGATCGGCAGGCAACTGACGGCTCTCGAGGTCAAGCGCGGCGAGGGGGCGGCGATGCTTCGCACCGCCAGCCTGGAGCAGATCGAAAAGGATCCCAAGCTCCAAGCCTACGCCCAGCAGGTCGGCCAATCCGTGTTCGGTGACAACTGCGCCACCTGCCACGGCATTGGCGGCACCGGCGGCAAGGGCTACGCGAACCTGCGCGACGACGTCTGGCTGTGGGGCGGCAAGCTGGAGGACATCCAGTACACCATCACCCACGGGATCCGGACTGGCGCCGATGGCGCTCGCATGTCCATGATGCCGGCGTTCGGCCGCGACGAGATGCTCAAGCCCGAGCAGATCGACGATCTGACCGAATACGTCGTCAAGCTGTCGAACCGTCCGGCCGACGCCGGCGCCGTGGCTCGCGCCGCGCCGCTGTTCGAGGCCCAATGCTCGGCCTGCCACGGTGTCGACGGCAAGGGCATGGTCGCGGTCGGCGCGCCGAACCTGACCGACGCCGACTGGCTGTATGGTTCCGACCGCACGGCCATCCGTGGGCAGATCTTCGCCGGCAACGGCGGCGTCATGCCCACCTGGGGCGGTCGCCTGAGCCCGGAAACGATCAAGGCGCTCTCGGTTTACATTCACTCCAACGCGGGTGGTCAGTAAGGGCTATGCCCACGCTTATCGATAACAGGCCTCCCGAACCTGAAAACCGGACGGCGGTCTCGGCCGCCGTCCGGGCCAAGGGAAAGGGGGACGCCAAGGGCGGTCTCTACAAGCCGCGCGAACCCATCTATCCCAAGCTGGTCCACGGCAAGTGGCGGAACGTGAAGTGGGCTCTGCTCATCCTCACGCTGGGGATCTACTACATCACCCCCTGGATCCGCTGGTCGCGTCCCGAAGGCTTCCCGCAACAGGCGGCGCTGGTCGATTTCACCGGCCGCCGTTTCTATTTCTTCGACATTCAGCTGTGGCCGCAGGAAGTCTACATCTTCACGGGCTTGCTGGTGATGTCGGCCCTGGCGCTGTTCCTGGTGACAGCGCTTTTCGGCCGTCTGTGGTGCGGCTACGCTTGTCCGCAGACCGTCTGGACCGACCTCTACATCGTCGTCGAGCGCCTGTTCGAAGGCGACCGGAACGCGCGCATGCGTCTGGACGCCTCGCCCATGTCGTTCAACAAGCTGTGGCGCAAGACCGGTAAGCACCTGACTTGGCTGGCCATCGCCTTCGGGACCGGCGGCGCCTGGATCTTCTACTTCCATGACGCGCCCACGCTGCTTCGCACCTTCTGGACGGGCGACGCGCCGATCACGGCCTACGTCTCGTGCCTGCTGCTCACCTGTACGACCTATATCTTCGCCGGCTGGATGCGCGAGCAGGTCTGCACCTACATGTGCCCCTGGCCGCGCATTCAAGGCGCGATGCTGGACCACCACTCGCTGCAGGTGACCTATCTGGGCTATCGCGGCGAACCGCGCGGCCCGCACAAGAAGGGCCAGAGTTGGGAAGGCCGGGGCGACTGCGTCGACTGCCGTCAGTGCGTGGTCGTCTGTCCGATGGGCATCGACATCCGGGACGGCGCGCAACTGGAGTGCATCAACTGCGGCCTGTGCGTCGACGCCTGCGACGACATCATGATCAAGATGGACCGGCCCACGGGTCTGATCGCCTACGATTCCGAGGCCGCGGTCTCGCATCGCGGCGCCGGCGAGAAGCCGCGATACTTCCCGATCCGCAGCCGCACGGTCTACTACGCCCTGGCGCTCACCGTCGTGGGCGGTCTGACGCTATGGTCGCTGATCTCGCGGCCAGAGGCGGATCTGCATGTCATCCGTGACCGCAACCCGGTCTTCGTCCGGATGCACGACGGGGCGGTCCGCGACGGCTATACGCTCAAGATCGGCAACAGAACCTTTGTCGAGCAACGCTTCGACATCACGTTCGAAGGCGTGAAGGGCGCGCGGCTGAGCCAGCCTGGAGAGCATGGCGACCATATCTCCGTGGTGGTTCCGCCCGACCAAGTCGTGCCGTTGCGCGTTTTCGTTACGGCCCCCGCCGACACCGACCTGGCCGCCAGCGTTCCCGGACGCTTCGTCATCCGCTCGGGTGACGTCCAGGCCGACGCCAAGACCGTCTTCCTCTCTGGAGCCGCGAACCCGCAATGACCAGCGCCGCGCGTCCGATTCCCAAGGCGTCGCCCGAAAAGGGGCGCATCACTGGCTGGCACGTGCTGATCGGCATCGTGCTGTTCTTCGCGATCGTCATCGGGGTCGATACGATCTTCATGGTCCAGGCCTACCGAACCTTCTCGGGCGAGGTGGCCTCCAACCCCTATGAAGCGGGCTTGGCCTTCAATCGCACCCTGGCCCAGCGCCAACGGGAGGCGGCGCTGGGTTGGTCGGCCAGCGTGGACACGCCCGGGCGCAAGTCGGTCGTCGTCAAG
>NZ_DATFAV010000046.1:0-17822 GCF_035254145.1 Caulobacter sp.
GTTGGCCGAGTCCTCGACGCGGACCTCGATGGCGTCCTTGCCGTAGGTCGACGACAGGTCGACGTCCCAGCCGACCACCTTGCCCGACAGGCCGAAGGTCAGGCCGTAGTCGTCCTCGATGATGCGCTCGCGGGGGCTGAAACCCAGCGGGAAGGGCCGGTCGGCCGCGCCCTGCTTGCCCTGGATCCGGTTGTAGCGGCGGTAGTTCTCGTAGGCCGAAGCATCCTTGTGCCCATAAGTGCCGAACGAATAGAGCTCGAAGTCGCCGGGCAATTCGACGCCGGCGTTGAACGCCAGGTTCTGCATCCGGTACCGGGCGTCGCCCGAGATCAGGTTCAGGTTCGGATAACCCGGGATCTTGCTTTCGACGGCGTTGTTGGCGGCCGAATAGCTGGGGCTAGCCGGGTTGAAGACGCGCTGGTCGGGGAGGCCGCGGTTCGAGAAGCCGTGGTACTTGGCCTCGACGGTGATGTTCAGATAGCTGGTCTCGGTCGGCGCCATGCCGATGTTGACCGAGCCGCCACCGGTCTTGCCGCCGCCGTCGAAATACTCGCCGCCCGTGGCCGAGATCGAGCCGCCCGACGGGTTCTTCTTCAGGATGATGTTGACGACGCCGGCGATAGCGTCGGTGCCGTACTGGGCGGCCGCGCCGTCCGTCAGCACTTCGATGCGGCCGATGCCGGCCATCGGGATGAAGCCAAGGTCCGCGGCGGCGGCGCCTTGGTAGACGCCCGACAGCACGGCGAGGTTGCCGGTGGTGTGGCGGCGCTTGCCGTTGACCAGCACCAGGGCCTGGTTGGGCGAGAGGCCGCGCAGGCGGGCCGACAGGGTCAGGTTGGCCGTGTCGCCGCCGAAGGCCTGGGCGTTGAACGATGGCACCAGGTTCGCCAGGCCCAGGCGCAGGTCCACCGCGCCGGTACGCTCGAGCGTGCTGGTGTCGACGACTTGGACGGGGGCGGGGCTATCGATGACACGCAGGCCGGTCTGGCGCGTGCCGGTGACGATGATGGTGTCGACTTCGGTCTGGTCGGGCGGCGTGGCCGCTGGGTCGGCCGCGAAGGCCGATGCAGAGTATCCGACAGTAATTGACAAGGCAGAAATACCCGCCAACAGGGCGGGCTTGAAAGGCCGATTCATTAATTACCCCCTCATTCTATTTATTGACGCACGACGATTCCCATCTTCATGGCGTTTTTCTCCCGACGATTATGATTTTTTGACGCGGGCACTAAAGGTATCGGCAATGGGCCGATCTATTCATTGGGGGTCAAAGTTTCGGCGTTCGGCAATGCGAGGCGGGCCGGAAAGCGCCAGAACCGCGCCGACGCCCGGTGGGCGCCGTTTTGCGCGGCGGCTGATCTCGGAATTTAGGCAGAACGCCGTTGTCTTACGCGCGCGGAAGTCGCGTCGTGGCGGCCAGCGACGCTCAGGTTCAGGCGCAGAGGCGCATCGGCTGCGCCATTTCGTCGGTCTCTTCGGTCTCGAAGAGTTCGAAGGCTTCTTCCCAGGCGGTCAGTCTGGAATCGCGCAGTTCCGCGTCGTCGGTGATCCGGACGATCTGGTCCTCGCGGTCGTTCCAGACCAGGCCGATGTCGGTGACCCGCTCGGCGTCGCGGCCCAGCAGTAGAAAGATGTCGGCGCGGGCGGCGCGTTCGTGACTGATCCGACGCAGCGTGCGGCCGCCGCCAAGGTCGCGGTGGATGTCGGCGAAGTCGAGCACGGCCGCGACCATGGCGGCGTTGACGGGGGCGACGGTCCAGGGGGAGCAGGCGAAGCGCGACATCAGGGTCTCCAGTCTCGACCCATGCAGATTGTGCGGGCGCTGCGACAGAAACGGTCGTAAGTTGTGCGTCCTTGTGGGGACCATATGAGACACGAAAAAGCGACACGACTTCTGGACCTGGCCCGGATGCTGGCCGGATCGGCCGAGGGGCTGACCCTGGACGAGATGGCCCAGGCCCTGGGCGTCGGCCGCCGCACGGCCGAGCGGATGCGCGACGCGGTCTGGACCGCCTTTCCGCAGATGGAGGCGATCGACGATCCGCCTACCAAGCGCTTTCGCATCCCGTCGGGCCTGGATGGCGTGTTCCAGACGCCCACCGCCGAGGAGCTGGCGGCGCTGCGCACGGCGGCGGATTCCTACAAGGCCTCGGGCGCGGAGGCGCGCGCCGCCTCGCTCTATGCCCTCGAGGCCAAGCTGCTCTCGGCGCTACGCGGCTCGGCCCGTCGGCGGGTGGCCCCCGATGTCGAGGCGCTGGTCCAGGCCGAGACCATCGCCGTCCACGCGGGCCCACGTCCGTTCGAGGACGCGGCGGTGCTGGCCGCGATCCGCACGGCGATCAAGGGGCTCTCGGCCCTGTCGTTCCGCTACGAGGGCGGCAGCACGCCGGGCCGGACGCGCGAGGTGACGCCGCTGGGCGTCCTGTTCGGACGCAGCAATTATCTGGTGGCGATGGAAGGCAAGGGCGGTAAGCCGCGATCCTGGCGCCTGGATCGGATGAGCGACCTCACGGTGCTCGACAAGCCGGCCTCGCCCCCCCAGGACTTCTCGCTGCAGGCCTTCGCCGACGAGAGCTTCGGCGTCTATCACGACGAGATCCAGGACGTGGTGCTGCGCATCAAGCCCAGTCGTGCCGAGGACGCCTTGCGCTGGCGCTTCCACGCCACCCAGAAGGTGGCGCAGGAGGCGGACGGCTCGGTGCTGGTCACCTTCCGGGCCGGCGGCATGCGCGAGCTGTCGTGGCATCTGTTTACCTGGGGCGGCGACATCGAGATCGTCGCGCCCCAGGTCTTGAGGGACATGATGGTCCAGGAGCTTCGCGAGGCTGGCCGCGCGCACGGGGCGTGGTAGGGACGAGGATGAATTACCGCCACGCCTTCCATGCCGGCAACTTCGCCGACCTGCACAAGCACGCGATCCTGCTGGCCATGCTCGCGGCCCTGCAGGGCGAGAGTCAGGCGCTGGCGGTGATCGACACCCACGCCGGCGCTGGTGGCTATGATCTTTCCGGCGAGATGGCCCGCCGCTCCGGCGAGGCCCAGGCGGGGATCTTCCGGCTGAAGGCGGCGAGCGACGCGCCGGCGGTGTTTGGTTCGCTGCTCAAGGCGGTCGACGCCATGAACGGCGGCAAGGCGGGAGATCTCTATCCCGGCTCGCCGTTGCTGCTGGCCCGCGCTCTTCACAAGGGCGACCGCTACGTTGGCTGCGAGTTGCGGCCCGACGACGTGGCGCTGCTGCGCGAGATCCTGGCGCCCTACGTCAACGCCCAGGCCTCGCAGGCCGACGGCTTCGAGACAGCCGCGACCCAGGCGGGCAGGGGCGGGCGCGCTTTTGTCATCATCGACCCGCCGTTCGAGCGGCCGGACGATTACGACCGGATCGTCGCGACCACCCGCGCCGTCCTGGCCCGCGCGCCGGATGCGGCCTTGGCGATCTGGCTGCCGATCAAGGACCTGGAGACCTTCGACGCCTTCCTCCGCGCGATGGAAACCGTCACGGAGAACCTGCTAGTCGCCGAGCTTCGTCTGCGCGCCCTCACGGATCCCATGAAGATGAACGGCTGCGCCATGGTGATGATCGGGGCGCCGTCCTCGGTTGACGGCGCGGCTTCCCAAGCCGGCGACTGGATCGCCGCGCGCCTGGGCGAGGCTGGCGGTCGTTCGCGCGTCTGGCGGACCTGACTTGAGCGTCAACCCACCCAGCTTCGCCCGGGCCCTCCGAGTCTGGCTGAAGATCGGTCTGCTGGGCTTTGGCGGTCCCGCCGGCCAGATCGCCCTGCTGCACAAGGAAGTGGTCGAGAACCACGCCTGGGTCGACGACGCCGAGTTCGCGCGGGCGCTGAGCTTCTGCATGCTGCTGCCTGGACCCGAGGCCCAGCAGCTGGCGACCTGGCTCGGCTGGCGCCTGCACGGGATCCGGGGCGGCGTGGCAGCGGGTCTTCTGTTCGTGCTGCCGGGTCTTCTGGTCATGCTGGGCCTTTCGGCGCTCTACGTGGTCCATGGCCGCTCGGACTGGGCTGGGCCGGTGCTGCTGAGCCTGAAGGCGGCGGTGGTGGCCCTGGTGCTGCAGGCCCTGCTCAAGATCGGCCGGCGCGCGATCAAGGATCGCCTGGCGGCCTTTGTGTGCGGCGCGGCCTTTGCGCTCCTGGCCTTCACCAGAGTGCCGTTCCCGCTGGTGGTGCTGGCCGCCGGCGTGCTGGGCTGGGCGAGCGCCAAGGATACGGGCGAACCGGTCTCGCCGGCCGCGCCGCTGAATGGCCAGCGGCGAACCGCCTTGGCTTGTCTGGCCCTGTGGCTGGCGCCGATCGGCCTGGCCTGGCTGGTCGCGCCGGGTTCGACCCTGGCCTGGATGGGGCTGGCGTTCGGCGGGCTGGCGGTGATCAGCTTCGGCGGCGCCTATGCGGCCCTGGCCTATCTGGGCCAGGCGGCCTCGGCGTTCGGCTGGCTGTCGGCGAGCCAGATGCTGGACGGGCTTGGACTGGCCGAGACCACGCCCGGGCCGTTGATCCTGGTCTTCGTCTTCGTCGGCTTCGTCGGCGCCTTTCAGACCGCCGCGCCGCAGTGGGCCTGGCTGCTGGGGTTGCTAGGCGGGCTGATGGCGGCGTGGACCACCTTCGCGCCCTCGTTCCTGTGGATCTTCGCTGGCGGCCCCCTGTTCGAGCGCTGGGGGCGCCGACCGCGACCGGCGAGGGCGCTGGCCCTGATCTCGGCCGCGGCGGTGGGCGTGATCGGACAGCTGGCCCTGTGGTTCGCCCTCCACCTGCTTTTCCGCGCGGGCCATACGCTGGAGGTCGCGGGCGTCCTGCGCCTCATGCTGCCCGACCCAGCCACTTTGGACTACGCGGCGCTGGGGCTTACCGGGCTGGCCCTGGCGCTGGTCTTCGCCACGCGCCTTCCGATGCTGGCCATGATCGCCGTGCTGGTGGCGGCGGGGGTGGCCTTGAAGGTCGTCGGCCTAAGTTGACCTAACGTCATTATTTTTGCGATTGCGAACATGGTTTCTGTGTTATGCTGCGACGCACAAAAATCGCGGTTGCCAGGAGCGCGCCATGGTTTCCTCGTCTTCCTTCCTTCCTGAATTCCAGGCCGACAAGATCGCGCCGGAGACCGCCCCCCGGGTGGTCGTCGGGGCTGTCTCGCCGCTGTGGCTGATGTTCGGCGGGGCCGCCGCCGCAGGCGCGGCCTATTGGTGGTGGGCTTCGCGCTGGCGCGAGGCCGTGAACCTCGAGGCCGTTCTGGCCTTGGCGCCCGAGCCTGTCGCGCCGGCGCTCGAAGCCGAGGCGGAACTGGAGGCCGCGCCCGAACCGGTGGTCGAGATGGTCGCCGCGGCGGTCGAGGCGGCCGAGACGATGCTGGACGCGACCAAAGAGGTGACCGAAGCCGTCGCCGAGGCGGAGGTCGCTGTTGTCGCATCCGTCAGCGAAGCGAGCGTCGAGGCGGTCGAGGCTGTCACAGAAACCGCGTCGGAGGTCGTCGAACCGGCCGCCAAAGTGACCGAGGCCACCGTCGACGATCTGACCCGCCTAGTCGGGGTCGGCCCCAAGCTCGCGGCGTCGCTGGCCGAGCTGGGCGTCACCCGCTTCAGCCAGATCGCCGCCTGGACGCCGGACGAGCTGGCCACGGTCGACGAGCAACTGAACCTCAAGGGCCGCGCGGAGCGCGACGCCTGGATCGCCCAGGCCAAGCGTTTCGCCGCAGGCGTCGAAGCGGACTGACCTCGCTCAGTCCGGGTCCGTGTCGCGCCGTCGCTCCATCACCAGGATCGGCGCGCCACGATAGGTGGCATGGGTCTTGAGCCGGAACCCGACCTTGATCGCCAGGGCGATCGAGGCGGCGTTTTCGACGTCGATGATGCTGGGCACGACCTCCGGCGCCAGGGTTTCGTCTATCCAGGACAGCCCGGCCCGGACCGCCTCGGTTCCGAAGCCCTGGCCGTGCGACCAGGCCGCCAGCACCCACCCCATCTCGGGCAGACCATAAAGGCTTGGCTCCAGTTCGCGGCGCAGGTCCCCAAAACCCACTTCGCCGACATAGCGTCCGGTCGAGGTCTCGCGCACGGCCCAGTAGCCGAACCCCAGCATTTCCCAGAGACCTCTGGCCCGCATCAGACGCGTCCAGCTCTCCTCCTCGGTGAACGGGCGGCGGCCGACATGGCGGACCACGACGGGATCGGCCCACATGGCGCGGCTGTCCTCGAAGTCCGCCAGCGTCGGCGGCGTCAGGGTCAGGCGGGGCGTGGCGAGCGTCGGTGCGGGCATTGGACGGCGGGGGTTTGCGGATCGGACGCGCGGCAAGCTACACCGACCCGACGTCCAGGAAAGACCCCATGACCACGCCCGCCGACGCTATCGCCGCCCGTCGCAAGCTGACCAACAAGCTGATCGCCGCCAAGGACGCCGCGCGCCTGCGGCCGTTCTTCGACCCCCGCGTCACGCTGATCGCCGGCGACGGCTCTCTGCTGCTCGGCGCCGAGGACGTGCTGGCCGCCTTCGCCGGCCAGTTCGCGGATAGGGGTTTCGTGGCCTATGTGCGCACCACCGAGGACATCGCCCTCAACGCCGAGGGCACCCGGGCGGCCGAGCGCGGTCGCTGGGTGGGGTCCTGGAAGAACGCGCCCGAACAGTCCGGAACCTATCTGGCCACCTGGAAGAAGGTCACCGGCCAATGGGTGATCGAGAACGAGCTGTTCGTGACTCTGCTCTGAGTTGGGCGGGAAGGCTGGACGCGGCCAGATGACTCGGAATTAATTTCGCCCTGTCGGGCGTCGGCCTTACGCCTTCGTTCTCGAATTTGGCCCTGGGGAGGAAAAGCCTTGCTCAATCGTCGTCACATGATGTTCGCCACCGCCGCGGCGGGCTTCGCCGCGACCGGCGGCCTGCCGTCGCTGGCCCTGGCGCGCGAAGGCGAGGTCGCCAAGCTCAACGCCCTGTTCGACGACATCATGGCGCTGCAACTGCGCCAGTCGCCGGAGACCGCCACGAGCCTTGGCCTGGACACCGGCGATCTGGCCTGGACGAAGGGCCTGCTGACCGACCGCTCGTTCGCCGCCATCGACGCCGGCGCGGCCCAGACCAGCAAGCAACTGGCCGCCCTGCGCTCGATCGACCGCCGCGCCCTGCAAGGCATGGACGCGGTCAACTACGACACCGTCGAGTTCGTGCTGGCGGTGCAGGACGAGGGCAACAAGAAGTTCAGCTACGCCGGTGGCGGCTCGGGCGCGCCGTACGTGCTGAGCCAGTTGACTGGCTCCTACCAGTCGATGCCGGACTTTCTCGACACCCAGCACGCCATCGAGACCAAGGCTGACGCCGACGCCTATCTGTCGCGGATGGAGGGCTTCGCCCGCCTGATGGATCAGGAGACGGCGATCGCCAAGCGTGACGTCGCCGACGGCGTGATCCCGCCGGACTTCATCATCGACAAGACCTTGGTCCAGATGAAGGCCTTCGCCGACACCCCGACGGCCGAGGCGCCGCTGGTCAAGTCGATCGCCCGCCGGACCAAGGAAAAGAACATCGCCGGCGACTGGGCGGGCGAGGCCTCGAAGGTCTACGAGAACTCGGTGCTGCCCGCGCTGAAGCGCCAGATCGCGCTGATGGAGAGCATCCGGGGCAAGGCCACGCACGACGCTGGCGTCTGGCGTCTGAAGGACGGCGCGGACTACTACGCCGTCTCGCTGAAGAACTACACGACCTCGACCCTCAAGCCGGAAGAGATCCACCAACTGGGCCTGGACCTGGTGAAGTCGATCTCGGACGAGGCCGACAAGCTGTTCAAGAGCATCGGCATGTCCAAGGGCACGGTCGGCCAGCGCATGGCCGAGCTCGGCAAGGACATCTATCCGAACACCGATCCGGCCAAGGAACAGCTGATCAAGGATCTGAACATCAAGGCCGCCTGGATCCAGAAGCAGTTGCCGGCCTATTTCGGCCAGCTGCCCAAGGCGCCGCTGGAGATCCGCCGCGTGCCCAAGGCCATCGAGGCCGGCGCGCCCGGCGGCTACTACAACTCACCCTCGCTCGATGGGAAACGCCCGGGCATCTACTGGATCAACCTGCGCGACACGGCCGAGCAGGCCAAGTACACCTTGACCACCCTGACGGTGCACGAGGGCGTTCCGGGCCACCACCTGCAGCTTTCGCTGTCGAACGAAGCCAAGGGCCTGCCGCTGATCCGCAAGGTCGTCGGCTTCTCGGGCTACGCCGAGGGTTGGGCGCTCTATTCCGAGCAACTGGCCGTCGAGATGGGCATCTACAAGAACGACCCGCGCGGCCACATCGGCATGCTGCACGACGCCCTGTTCCGGGCCGTCCGCCTCGTGGTCGACACCGGCATGCACTACAAGAAGTGGAGCCGCGAGCAGGCCGTGAAGTACATGGCCGAGACCATGGGCGACGAGGAAAGCGGCACGATCACCGAGATCGAACGCTATGTCGTGTGGCCGGGCCAGGCCTGCAGCTACATGATCGGCAAGATCACCTGGCTGCGCGCTCGCGCCAAGGCCCAGAAAGCTCTCGGCAAGAAGTTCGATATCCGCGAGTTCCACGACGCGGGCCTGCTCTCGGGCATGACCCCGCTGACGGTGCTGGAGCGGGTGGTCGACAATTACATCGTCGCCAAGGGCGGCAAGGCCTGAACTTGAAACGCGCTTCCTCCTCGTGAAGGGGAGGAAGCGTCCTTACCCCCAGCTTTCCGAAGCGCCGGCGCGCCGGGCCATGGCGCGGACCGGCGTGGTGGGGCGCAAGGCCGGCAAGGGCTTTTCGGCGGCCTTGCCGTAAAGCCAGCCCTGGGCGAAGTCGACGCCGGCGTTGCGGACGATGTCTTCGACCTCCGGCGTCTCGACCATCTCGGCGACGGTGCGGATCTTGAGGTCGCGGCAGAGCTGCACCAGGCGACGGACAATCGCCCCGTCGCGGCTGTTGTCCGCCAGTTCGCGCACGTAGCGCCCGTCGATCTTGACGATGTCAAGGCTCAGTTGCTGCAGGTAGGCGAACGAGGCCGAGCCGGCGCCGAAATCGTCCAGGCACACCATCGAACCCATCGAGCGGAGGGCTTCGATGTTTTGGTTGGCGCGCGCCAGGTCGTCGATGGCGGAGGTTTCGGTGATCTCGAAGATCAGGCGTCCCTTGGCTTCGTCGTAGCGCGCCAGAAGCCGGTCGACCTGGTCGACGAAATTGTCGCTGCCGATCGTGCGCCCGGAGATGTTCGCCGCCAGCTTCAGCTTGCGATCGGAGTCGTTGGCCAGGCGCTTGATCACCTGTTCGACCACGGCCTTGTCGAGTTCTTCGATCAGGTCGAACTCCTCGGCCATGCGGATCATCGCGAAGGGGCTGGCGCCGTCCTCGAAGCGCATCAGCGCCTCGTGATGATGGGCCTGGCCCGTGGACAGGGCGACGACGGGCTGGAAGGCCAGGCTGAACCGGCGCTGGCTGACGACCGCGCTCAACGCGCCGGCCTGGGCCAGGGTGCGCTTGACCGAGCGGTTCATGGCTTCGGTCAGGTTGGCGGGCGGGCCGTCCTTCAGGCCCTCGCGCAGGAAATCGTCCAGAGCGTAGCGCAACGCGCGCAGCGCTCGCGCCGGGCTCGCCGCATTGTCCAGCGGCACCACGTGGGCGCTGGCTTCGGTCCTGACGATCTCGCTCAGGCGCTTGAGCATGTTCTCGGGGCGGTCGTCCCGCGACCTGACCAGGGCGAAGCGGTCCTGCGACAGGCGCGTCGCGGCCGAGCCGCCATGGGATTCGGCGCGCACGGCGCCAGCCACGCGGACGTCCAGTTCGGCGGCTTCGCTGGGCGAGAGGCCGTCGCGCATGGCGCCCAGGCCGGCGAATTCGATCATCGCCAGCTCCAGCTCCATGCCGGTGACGCGGGCGGCCTCGAACAGGCCCTTGGCGATGTCGTCGAACGACTCGCGCGGCTGCAGTTCGCCTGGCTTCAAGGCGGGGACCGAGGCCTGGGCGACCGTGATCGCGCACGAGATTCGGCCCTCGTTCTCCGGCAGGGCGCGCAGGATGACGCCGACATGGCGCGTTTCGTCGTCGGCGAGGCGCAGGACGAGGGGGCCGCGACGCAGGCCGTCGTCGGCGCTGGCCAGCACGGCGTCCATCAGCGGCCGGTCGTCGGGGTGGAACAGGCTGCTCCACGCCACGCCCATCAAGGCGGTTTCGCTTCGGCCCATGATCCGTTGCGCCGCGCCCAGGGCCAGGCGCACCTGGCCGTCGCGCAACTCCACGAGGAGGTCCGCGCTGGCGAAGGCCAAGCCTAACAGGCGACGTGGATCGATCGACAAGAGCGGTCTTCTCCAAGACGGGCCTTCAAGCTCCCATGAAGGGGCTTAAGGAGCGGTTGCAAAACCAGGGTTGGACGCTTCGATTTCCAGCTTTTTCTCGCGATCGGCGGCATACGTCAGAAACGGACGTTTCTGACGGGGAGAACATCTTGCGAACTTGGAACAAAGCATGTACGCATTTGGATGTTCCACAGGCCGTTGGGATCTGGCGCGGGAAGCGCCGGGCGAGCGACCGGAATCATGGGATAGAGGGCGGACATCAATGACCAGTCAGGCGGCTTTGAAACTCGTGGGCAAGGAAGAAGGCGACAAGCAACGCGCGTTGGAGGCGGCTCTCGCCCAGATCGACCGCGCGTTCGGCAAGGGCTCGGTGATGAAGCTGGGCGAAAAGGGCAAGGTCGAGATGGAGTCCGTCTCCACCGGCTCGCTCGGGCTCGACATCGCGCTGGGCATCGGCGGCCTACCCAAGGGCCGGATCATCGAGGTCTATGGTCCGGAAAGCTCGGGCAAGACCACCCTGGCCCTGCACGTGGTGGCCGAGGTCCAGAAGGCGGGCGGCACGGCCGCGTTCGTCGACGCCGAGCACGCGCTGGATCCATCGTACGCCCACAAGCTGGGCGTCAATCTCGACAGTCTGCTGGTCTCGCAGCCCGACAACGGCGAGCAGGCCCTGGAGATCACCGACACCCTGGTGCGCTCGGGCGCGGTCGACATCGTCGTGATCGACTCCGTCGCGGCCCTGACGCCGAAGGCCGAAATCGAAGGCGAGATGGGCGACAGCCTGCCGGGCCTGCAAGCCCGCTTGATGAGCCAGGCGCTACGCAAGCTGACGGCCTCGATCAACAAGGCCAACACCATCGTCATCTTCATCAACCAGATCCGTCATAAGATCGGGGTGATGTACGGCAGCCCCGAAACCACCACGGGCGGCAACGCGCTGAAGTTCTACGCCTCGGTGCGCCTCGACATCCGCCGCACCGGCTCGGTGAAGGTCCGCGACGAGATCATTGGCAACAACGTCCGCGTGAAGGTCGTCAAGAACAAGGTGGCTCCGCCGTTCCGCGAGGTCGAGTTCGACATCATGTACGGCGAGGGCATCTCCAAGCTGGGCGAGGTCATCGACCTGGGTGTCAAGGCCGGCATCATCGAGAAGGCCGGGTCGTGGTTCTCGTACGGCAGCCAGCGCATCGGCCAGGGTCGCGACAATGTCCGCGAGTTCCTGAAGAACAATCCGGACATAGCGGGCAACATCGAGGCGGCGGTCCGCAAGTCGTCGCAAAAGATCGAGGAAGAGCTCCTGGTCGGCGGTCCGGAGGAGGGCGAGGAAGACTAAGCCTCGCCTCGAAGGTTTCGCGGCCTTCGCCCCAGCCTCGGGCGGTCCCCGCCTTCAACACGCCCGCGGCGCACCCGCCGCGAGGGCCGCGATCAGGCCGCCTGGACCCCATGCCAGGCGGCCTATTTCTTTGGAGGGCGAAGCTTAAGACGCGAAATCTCCCAATGAAGTGTTGGGAAAGGCCGCTTGGATTAATGGCGCGGCAAGCGCCGCTCTAGGCGCTGCGTCTTTCGCGAGGATGTCCGTACTCGCTTGACGCCCAAAAGGGGGCAAGTCTCTGGATGGGCGGATATGACGGTATTCGCGTTTCCTCGGAGGGACCTTCTTGGCTGCTCTGCTTTTCGCTCTGGCGCTCGCGAGCGCGCCGAAGCCGTCGTGTCCGGACGCCAGGGCCACGGTCGAAGTGAATGAATGCCTGAACGAAGCGCTCAAGGGTTTCGACGGCGAGATGAAACGCTACTACGAAGCGGCTGTGAAACGGCTAAAAGCCGAACAGAGTCCGGCCGCAAACGACGCGGTTTCCGGCTTGGTGCGCGCGCAAGAGGTTTGGCGGGCCTACAGCGACGCCGAATGTGGGGCGCTCCACGACTATTGGCGCGAGGGGACGATCCGGACCAGCTTCGAGCTGGAATGCAGGATCCGTCTAACGCGTTTGCGAACCTTCTCGTTGTGGCGCGACTGGCTGACCTATCCCGATAGTACGCCCGTGATCCTGCCGCGCCCGGATCTCGACGATCTCGTGTCCGAGCGGGAGCATTAGTCCTCGGCGACTGGCCGAAGATCAAGGTCTTGCCGCTCATGATGGTGGCCCCATCTCCTGACTCGGTTTCCACTTCGCGAAAAACCGCGCTATGCAGCGCGCGACTCCCGGCCGCTCGCCGGACGCCCAGACTTGAGACGCTCATGCCCAGCCTGAACGAGATCCGCAGCACCTTCCTCGACTACTTCGGCAAGGCCGACCACGCCATCGTGCCGTCCGCGCCACTGGTGCCGCAGAACGATCCGACCCTGCTGTTCGTCAACGCCGGCATGGTGCCGTTCAAGAACGTCTTCACCGGCGCCGAGACGCCCGCCCATCCGCGCGCGGCCAGCTCGCAGAAGTGCGTCCGCGCCGGCGGCAAGCACAACGACCTCGACAATGTCGGCTACACGGCCCGCCACCACACCTTCTTCGAGATGCTGGGCAACTTCTCGTTCGGCGACTACTTCAAGGAGCAGGCGATCCTGCATGCCTGGACGCTGCTGACCGGCGAGTTCAAGCTGCCCAAGGAAAAGCTGCTGGTCACGGTCTACCACACCGACGACGAGGCGGCCGACCTGTGGAAGAAGATCGCCGGCCTGTCGGACGATCGCATTATCCGCATCCCGACCAACGATAACTTCTGGTCCATGGGCGACACCGGCCCTTGCGGCCCGTGCTCGGAAATCTTCTACGACCACGGTCCCTCGATCGCCGGCGGCCCTCCGGGCAGCCCCGACGAGGACGGCGACCGTTTCATCGAGATCTGGAATCTCGTCTTCATGCAGTTCGAGCAGCTGGCCGGCGGCGAGCGCGTCTCGCTGCCCAAGCCCTCGATCGACACCGGCATGGGCCTGGAACGCGTCGCGGCCGTGCTGCAGGGCGTACACAACAACTACGACGTTGATCTGTTCAAGGCCCTGATCGCCGCCAGCGTCGAGCTGACGGGCGTCAAGGCCGAGGGCGACCAGGCTCCGTCGCACCGTGTGATCGCCGACCACCTGCGCTCGTCCTCGTTCCTGCTGGCCGATGGCGTGACGCCGTCGAACGAAGGCCGCGGCTACGTCCTGCGCCGGATCATGCGCCGCGCCATGCGCCACGCCTATCTGCTGGGCGCGAACGAACCCCTGATGCACCGCCTGGCCCCGACCCTGGTCCGCGAGATGGGCCAGGCCTATCCGGAGCTGCGTCGCGCCGAAGCCTCGATCGTCGAGACCCTGCGCCAGGAGGAAGAGCGCTTCCGCGTCACCCTGGGCCGCGGCATGGGCCTGCTGGATGAGGCCACGGCCAACCTGTCGAGCGGCGGCGTGCTGGACGGCGAGACCGCCTTCAAGCTCTACGACACCTACGGCTTCCCGCTGGACCTGACCCAGGACGCCGTGCGCGCCAAGGGCCTGACCGTCGATACCGACGCTTTCGACGCGGCCATGGAAAAGCAGCGCCAGATGGCGCGCGCCAACTGGGCCGGCTCGGGCCAGCAGGGCGCGGCCGCCGCCTGGTTCTCGATCAAGGAAAAGGCCGGCGCCACCAACTTCGTCGGCTACGAGACCACCGAGACCACGGGCGTGGTCAAGGCGATCGTCGTCGACGGCGCCGAAGTTGAGGCCGCCCGCGCCGGTGAGACCGTCGAGGTCCTGCTGGACCGCACCAGCTTCTACGCCGAAAGCGGCGGCCAGGCCGGCGACACCGGCGTGATCGAGGCCAACGGCCGCGAGAACCGCGTTATCGACACCCAGAAGCAGGCCGGTGAACTCTTCGTCCACCGCGTCGAGCTGTCGGGTGAGCTGAAGGTCGGCGACCAGGTCGTGGCCTCGGTCGACGCCGATCGCCGCCAGACGACCCGCTCCAACCACTCGGCCGCCCACCTGGTGCACGCGGCCCTGCACCATGTGCTGGGCCCGCACGTCGCCCAGAAGGGCCAGATGGTCGACGGCGAGCGCATGCGCTTCGACTTCAGCCACGGCGGCCCGCTGACGCCCGAGGAGCTCGACAAGATCGAGGCCGAGGTCAATGCGGTTATCCGCCAGAACGTCCCGGCCGAGACCAAGGAAATGGCGCCGCAGGAGGCCATCGAGGCCGGCGCCGTGGCCCTGTTCGGCGAGAAGTACGGCGACAGCGTCCGCGTGCTGACCCTGGGCAAGTCGCTGACCGACGAGTCCAAGGCCTATTCGGTCGAACTGTGTGGCGGCACCCACGTGGCCCGCACCGGCGACATCGCCCTGTTCAAGATCGTTTCGGAGCAGGGCGTCGCCGCCGGCGTGCGCCGCATCGAGGCCCTGACCGGCGAGGCGGCCCGCCGCTTCCTGCTGGACCAGGCGGGCGTGGCCAAGTCGCTGGCCGACCAGTTCAAGACGCCGGTGGCCGAGGTCGGCGCCCGCGTCGACGCCCTGATCGCCGACCGCAAGCGCCTCGAGAAGGAACTGGCCGACGCCAAGAAGCAGCTGGCCCTGGGCGGCGGCGGCGCGGCCTCGGGTCCGGAAGACGTCAACGGCGTGGCCCTGATCGCCCGCGTCCTGGACGGCGTCGGTGGCAAGGAACTGCGCGGCGTCGCCGAGGAGTTCAAGAAGCAGCTGACCTCGGGTGTCGTCGCCCTGGTCGGCACGTCGGACGGCAAGGCCGCCGTCACCGTGGCGGTCACCGCCGACCTGACGAGCAAGTTCAGCGCCGCCGACCTCGCCAAGGCCGCCGTCATCGCCATGGGCGGCCAGGGCGCGGGCGGCAAGGCCGACTTCGCCCAGGGCGGCGCGCCCGACGACAGCAAGGCCCAGGAGGGCCTGGCGGCCGTCAAGGCGGCGCTGGCGGGCTAGCCGAAAGTCACGCCTGGAATTGACAGGGGGCGCCGAAAGGCGTCCCCTTTTTCATGACCTCTCGTGAGGCGGCTTGACGGACCTCAAGCACGAGCGCCCAGTAGAATTACGAATGTAGTTCATTCCGGAGGGGCTAATGGCGTTCAGAACAAGCCAGATGGGAACAACGGTGCTGATCGCCGGCTTGTTGCTCGCCCTCGGCGGTTGCGGACCGAAGAGCGGCGAGACCCAGGCGCCATCCCAAGAGACGCCATCCCTCAAGGCGCAATCGCTGGCCCCACCCTCGCTGTGGCGGGTGGAGGTCGTGGAGGACTCCGGCGGCCAGACCGGCGCGACCGACGTCTGCGCCAACCCGGAACTGGTCGAGTCCTTCACGCGCGTCGAGCCCCGGGTGAACGGCGCGGCCTGCGAACCCTATGGCAAGCCGGCCGCTGACCGCGCCGACGAGCACGTCGGTCGCTGCCAGGTGGGCGGCGCCCGCTACGGCCTCTACGTGACGACCAGCCGCAAGACGCCCGACGATTTCACCGTCCGCTTCGCCCTGCAGCCGCTGCAGGCCGCTGGCGGCAAGGTGGTCCAGGCCCGTCGTTATCATCGGCTGGGTCCTTGCCCCGCTGGCTGGAAGGCCGGCGACCAGGGCAAGCCCGGCGGCGCGGCGACCTCGAGCCTGCTGACCGGGCAGGGGCCGGCGACACGATAGGCCGACATGGACCGGTAGGAAGGTCGGCTCTAGAGCCGTAGCGGACGCGACCGCCAGATCCGCTCTCCCCCTCCTTGGATGTCGCTGGCTCGCGCTTTTCGGCGTCCAAGGAAGCTATCTCCGGGCGAGTTATCGTGGAGAACTGGCCCTAACCTCAGCCAAGACCTTTTGGATCGCGGCCAGGACGGGTTCAGGCTGGTTGGCCTGCATGTAGTGGTCGGAATTCGGGATGGTGATCGCCTCACCCCGGCTGGATCGCGCGGCCAGCGCCGCGTGCCCGCGTTTCCAGACCGCTTCAACGGATTGGTTGAAGGCGTCCGACGCGCCGGGCGTGGGCGTGAACTTGGTCCGCGTCAGCACCGCCAAAGGCAGGTCGCCCCAGTCCTTATGAGGCCCCTTGTCCTCGTCGATGTGGCCGTATTCCGAAGCGATCGTCTCCCACCGTTCGGGGCGTTGGTAGACCGGCAGCATCCGCGCCGCCTCGTCGCGCGTGTAGTAGGGCAGCTTCGCTCCGAAGCAGCCCTGCGGGGCCTCCAGCGTGATCTCGTGACTACGCGCCTTGGCGGCGCAGTTCGACCATTTTTCGTAGGCCTTGGTCCGCAGCCCGTCGAACAACATTTGCTCGCCAGCAGACAAGTTCAGGTCGTCTTGGCCGTAGAAGCCCGGATCGACCAGCACCATGCCGGCGACGTCGGCCGGGAACCGCTCATAGTAGTAGGTCGCATAGCGGCCGCCGATCGAGTGCCCGATGAGCACGATCGGCTTGCGTTCCCCAGCCTTGCGCAGCAGGGCGTGCAGATCATCGGTGACGTTACGTGGGGTGCGGGGCTTGTCCGAGGCGTCGCTTTGTCCATAGCCCGCGCGATCATAGAAGCAGGCGCGGTTGGTTTTGCTGATCTCTGCCTGAATGTACTGCCAATCCAAGATCGTCCCGCCCAGGGCCTGATCGAAGACCACGGTAGGCGAGCCCTTGCCGATGCAGACCATGTTCAGCCGTCGGCCGCCACCGATGTCGATCAGCCGCCGATCCAGCATCCGCGGACTGCTGCCAGCCGACATTTTCGGGGGCGTCTCCCGGGCCGACGACAAAGACGGTGACAGGCAGGCCAACGCCAGCAGGCAGACACCAAGACGCATCGCTTATCCCCTTGAAGCTCCAGTGCAGCGTCATTGGAGGAAACGACAATTCGATGGCGCCCGGACGGTCGCGCTCTGGTCCTCAGCCTTTTCCCCGCCGCGCCACACGCGCCTTGCGCTTCTTGGCCCAGATCACCACGCCGGTGACGCTGAGCGCGGCCACGACGAAGCCCGTGAGCGAGATCAGGATCCGTCCCGGCAGGCCAAGGATCCGGCCTGAGTGCAATGGGAACTGGGCCTGGACGAAGATGTCGGCGGCGGTCCCGACCCAGGGCAGGCGCTGGCCGACCAGCTTGCCCGTCTGGCCGTCGAAATACAGATAGGGCGGCCCGACCCCGGCCGCGCCATGGTCGCCGCCCGGCTCGAAGAAGCCGACGCCATAGATCCCATAGGCCGGAGAATAGAAGGCGCCGCCGGCCGGGACCGTCCAGCCGCGCGACTTCGCTTCAGCCTGGGCTGTATCGATCACCTGGGCGTAGGTGCGCCCGGCCACGATCGGCCGGTCCAGCGGCGCGGGCGCGCGCAGCTCGAACGGACCGGGCGTGGTCTTGGAGATCCTTGAGAGCGCCGGATAGAACACCTCGCTGTAGAGGTTCAGCGAGAAGGCCGTGAAGGCCACGGTGAACAGCACGCCCCACAGCCACAGGCCGAACGCCCGGTGGATGTCGAAGTTGATCCGGTAGGCGCTGGCCTTGGTCTTGATCTGCCAGGCCGGTTTCCAGCGGCTCCAGAAGCTCTTGCCGCTCCCGCCATTCCGGCCTTGGGCCGATGCGCGGGACGGCAGGGTCAAATAGAAGCCGACGAAGCAGTCGAGCGTCCAA
>NZ_DATFAV010000047.1:0-4572 GCF_035254145.1 Caulobacter sp.
GCTGGTCAACACCGCCCGTGGCGAGGTGATCGACGAAGGGGCCCTGGCCAACATGCTGGCCAAGGGCGAGATCGCCGGCGCTGGCCTTGACGTCTACGAGCACGAGCCGTCGATCAATCCCAAACTGCTGAAGCTGCCCAACGTCGTCCTGCTGCCCCACATGGGCTCGGCCACGGTCGAGGGCCGGATCGACATGGGCGAGAAGGTCATCGTCAACGTGAAGACCTTCATGGACGGCCACCGGCCGCCGGACCGCGTGATCCCGTCGATGCTGTAGGGGGCAATCGACTTGACAAAAGTTGATTCTGGAGTCCGTTGACCTTTTGTTCCTGGTCTATATATTGGGTTTGAGGCGATCATGCGCCGGAACACCCCAGAGCACTCTCCGAGTGCAGGCGAGAAATCGCAATTATGGGCCGGGGGGTCGCCTCACTTCTCGAACAGAGTGATGAATTTCCGCTGTTGGGGCGTCAGGGCAAGCTTGTCTGGGCCAGGATAGAGCTTCACGCCGTAGCTCAAATAATTCCCTCCCCGACTATAAATCCGGGGCTTCAATGTCTCGGCGTATCTGAGCTCACAGTTTCCGTAGTAGTCAGGTTCCACCCCCGCCGTTATCGACGACGCGACGATATCCGCGATTTGCAAGCCCGCGCGCTTGCCATGATCCTGGGCTTCGATGCCATTGATATCGATCACCGGCCATTTGATCTGGATCGCCGGATCCTCGAAATTCTTTAGCTTCAGCAGGTAGGCCCGGAACGCATCGTAGGAGAGGCCGCCGCGTCGAGAAAAGATGATCTTGACCCGCCCGTCACCCTCCGGAACCAGACGACGCATGTCCCGACAAAGCCACGATATTCTCTCGATCAAGTAGCGGCAGAGATAAAAATATAGTTGGTTCTTCTCGGTGTAGGTCTCGGCCAAAAGACTAGGCTTGCTCGCCGCGACGCATAGGCCCCGTAAGGCCTTGGTAGCCAAAATCTGGCTCGCCATGATCCTCTGACCATGGTTCATTTCTTTGAAATGTAGTGGTTTCTTCTCGGCGCGTTGACCGAGCTTGGATCTTATCTCGTTTCGCCATTCGACCATTTCCAGGTCGCGCGACATTCGGCAGACCGTCGCCGATAGCGTCAGCCAGGTTGACGCCCCGCCGACCGCTCCCGGCGTCCGATAACGACCGAGCCCATCGTCGCCGGCTTCATCGATGTAAGCGATGTAGCTGTGAGCCATCCGGAAAGCAGAACATCTGCAACCCAAAATGGCAACGCTTGGTCGCCACCCTCACCGCGTCGTCATGTTCGTCGACATCCGGCCGAAGACCTCGCGCAACGCCTGGGCCATCTCGGGCTCCACCCCGACCTGATCCAGCGCCCGGCCCATGGCGTCGGTCCATTGGCGGGAAAGTTCCGCGTCGATCGGCATCGCGCGATGCAGCGACATCATGCAGACGCCCGGACGCTCGGCGAACCAGTCGCGGGGGCCGCCCAGCCAGCCGGTCAGGAAGCCGGCCAGAGAGGCGCGCATCGGCGTCAGATCCGGCGCGTGGATCGCCCGCAGGGGCGCATAGGCCGGGTCGGTCTCCATCAGGTCGTAGAAGGCCTCGACCACCGCGCGAACGCGCTCGCCGCCGCCGATCTGCTCGAAGGGGGTGGCCGGTTGCTCGGTCTCGGTGCTCATGGCGATCCTTGGTCTGCTCGCCGACCCATAGGCGGCGGCCTGAGCCGCGCGCCTTGATCCGCCGCAAACTACCCCCGCATGTCGCCCGTCTCGACGAACCGCTGGTGCCAGGCGAAGGCCTCCATCAGCAGGGTCGGGGACTGCTGGCCGTAGGAGTCGCGGCGGGCGCGGGCCAGATAATCCTTCAGAGCCGGGCGATAGTCCGGGTGCGAGCAGTTTTCGATGATGACCTCGGCCCGCTGGCGAGGCGACAGGCCCCGCAGGTCGGCCAGGCCCTGCTCGGTCACCAGGATCTGGACGTCCTGGTTGATGTGGTCGACGTGCGGGGTCTTCGGGACGATCGTCGAGATCTTGCCGCCCTTGGCCGTCGACGGAGCCATGAAGATCGAGACATAGGCGTTGCGCGCGAAGTCGCCGCTGCCGCCGATGCCGTTCTGGATGCGCGAGCCCATCAGGTGGGTGGAGTTCACCGCCCCGTGGATGTCGGCCTCGATCATGCCGTTCATGGCGATGCAGCCCAGGCGCCGGATCACCTCGGGGTGGTTGCTGATCTCCTGCGGGCGCAGCACCAGGCGCTCACGGAAGGACTCCATGTCGGCGTTCAGGTCGTGCGCGGCCTCGGGGCTCAGCGAGAAGGCGGTGGCCGAGGCGCTGAGCAGCTTGCCCGCCTTCATCAACTCCAGCATGCCGTCCTGCAGAACCTCGGTATAGGCGGTCATGTTGTCGAAGGGACCGTCAACCAGCCCGAACATCACGGCGTTGGCGATGTTGCCGACGCCCGACTGCAGCGGCAGCAGGCTGGCCGGCAGGCGGCCGCGCGCCACCTCGTGGCGGAAGAACTCCAGGAGGTGGCCGGCGATGGCGCGATGGTCCTCGCCAGGCGCGTCGAACGGCAGGTTGCGGTCGGGGGAGTCGGTCTCGACGATGGCGACGATCTTGGACGGATCGCAGCGGAAATAGGCCTCGCCGATGCGCTGGTCGGGCCGCACCAGCGGGATCGGCACGCGGTTCGGCGGCAGGGCGGTGCCGTAGTAGATGTCGTGCATCCCCTCCAGCGCCGGGTTCTGCCAGCGATTGACCTCGAGGATCACCTTGGAGGCGCGGTCGATCCAGGTCTTGTTGTTGCCCACCGACGACGAGGGGATCAGCGACCCGTCGGCGCGGATGCCGCTGACCTCGATCAGCGCCGTGTCGAGCGGTCCGAGGAACCCCTGCCAGGCCATCGGCGCGACCTGCGACAGGTGCATGTCGAAATAGTCCATCTCGCCGCGATTGATCTTGTCGCGGGCGATGGGGTCGGAATTGTAGGGCAGGCGGAACTCGATGCCGTCGGCCTTGGCCAGGGCCCCGTCCAGCTCCGGCCCGGTCGAGGCGCCGGTCCAGACCCGCAGGCGGAATGGGTTGCCGGCCGCGTGCTCGGCCTCGATCCGCCGGGCCAGGGCCATGGGCACGGTCTTGGGATAGCCCGAGCCCGTGAAGCCGCTCATGCCGACCGTGCTGCCCGGCGCGATCAGGGCGGCGGCGTCTTCCGCCGACATGATCTTCGATTTCAGGCTGTCCAGGGCGATCCGTGCGTGACTCATCTGGGCTCCTCCGCCGTGTTCTACGCACCCTTGACCCCGCCGGGCCGGGCGCGGCGCTTCCTAGCAGCCGCGCTCGCCCGGCTCTAGGCGGTTTTCCCCGTTTTTGGCGTGATGAGGCGTTTTGGCGCTCAAAATCGACTAGCGATCGGGCAGAAATGCGATTGATCGACCCTTGGTCTCCCAAATCGTCCGCCAGGAATGACCCAAGGTAAGATCACTTGGCGCAAGCCGGGCAGGCGGGATCGGCGCCGATCCGCACCGTCCGCGCCTCCGCCGCCAGGGCGTCATAGATCAACAGCCTGCCCGAAAGGGGTTCGCCGGCTCCGACGATCAGCTTGATCGCCTCCAGGGCCATCATCGAGCCAATGACGCCGGCCAGGGCGCCGACCACGCCCACCAGGGCGCAGGTCTCGGCGTCCGGCGGGGTCTCCGGCACCAGGCAGCGATAGCAGGGTTTGCCATGGAACACGCCGACCTGGCCCGTCCAGCGGCCCAGGGCGCCGCTGACCAGCGGCCTGCCGTGGGCCAGACAGGCGTCGCTGACGGAAAAGCGGGTGGAAAAGTCGTCCGTGCCGTCCAGGACGAGGTCATATTGCGAAACGATGTCGCCCGCATTGGCCGCGTCCAGCCAGACCGGATGGGTTTCGACCGTCACGTGCGGGTTCAGGCCCGAGAGCCGCTGGACCGCCGCCTCGACCTTGGGTCGGCCGACGTCCTCGGCGGCGTACAGCACCTGGCGCTGCAGGTTCGACAGGGACACGACGTCCGGGTCGACCAGGCCGATCGTCCCGACCCCGGCCGCCGCCAGATAGAGCGCCGCGGGCGCGCCCAGACCGCCAGCCCCGACCATCAGCACCCGGGCGGCCTTCAGCTTCTGCTGCCCCGGACCGCCGACCTCGCGCAGCACCAGGTGGCGGGCGTAGCGCTCGACCTCGTCTTGCGAGAAGCTCATGGCGAAAACCTCACGGCGCTTGACCCTCCGCCCCGGCCTCGCCACATGCGAAGCCATGCAAGGCAACAACTCCACCTTCCCAGACTGGCACGGCACGACCATCCTCGCGGTGCGCAAGAACGGCCAGACCGTGATCGCCGGCGACGGACAGGTCTCAATGGGCCAGACCGTCGTCAAGGGCAACGCCCGCAAGGTGCGGCGCCTGGCCGGCGGCAAGGTCGTGGCCGGTTTCGCCGGAGCCACGGCCGACGCCTTCACCCTGATCGAGCGGCTCGAGGCCAAGCTGGAGCAATATCCCGACCAGTTGGCGCGGGCCTGCGTGGATCTCGCCAAGGACTGGCGAACCGACCGTTACCTGCG
>NZ_DATFAV010000048.1:0-5201 GCF_035254145.1 Caulobacter sp.
CTATCTGACCATCCACAACATGGCCTCGTGGATGATCGACCGCTTCGGCTCCGACGATCTGCGCAAGCGCTACCTGCCGCGCCTGACCTCCATGGAGCTGATCGCCAGCTACTGCCTGACCGAGCCGGGCTCGGGCTCGGACGCGGCGGCCATGCGCACGACCGCCAAGCTCGACGGCGACCACTATGTCCTGAACGGCGGCAAGGCCTTCATCTCCGGCGGCGGCGTCTCGGACGTCTATGTCGTGATGGCGCGCACGGGCGGGGACGGCGCCAAGGGCGTCTCGGCCTTCGTGGTGGAGAAGGGAACGCCGGGCCTCAGCTTCGGGGCCAACGAGCGCAAGATGGGCTGGAACGCCCAGCCGACGGCGCAGGTGAACTTCGACAACTGCCGCGTGCCGGTCGAGAACCGTATCGGCCAGGAGGGCGAAGGCTTCCGCTTCGCCATGATAGGCCTGGACGGCGGGCGGCTGAACATCGCCTCGTGCTCGCTGGGCGGCGCCCAGTTCGCCCTGGACACGGCCAAGGCCTATCTCGAGACCCGCAATCAGTTCGGCCGGCCGCTGAGGGACTTCCAGGCCCTGCAGTTCAAGCTGGCCGACATGGCCACCGAGCTGGAGGCGGCCCGCCTGATGGTGCGTCGCGCGGCCCACGCCCTGGACAATCGTCATCCCGAGGCGACCAAGCTGTGCGCCATGGCCAAGCGCTTCGCCACCGACGCCGGCTTCCAGGTGGCCAATGACGCCTTGCAGCTGCACGGCGGCTACGGCTACCTCCAGGACTATCCGCTGGAGCGCATCGTGCGCGACCTGCGGGTGCACCAGATCCTGGAAGGGACCAACGAGATCATGCGCGTCATCATCGCCCGCGAGATGTTCCGCCAATGAGCGCCGGATGATCTATCTCTGTCGGCACGGCCAGACCTTCCACAACCGCGAAGGCCGCATGCAGGGCCAGACCGAGTCCGACCTGACCCCGCTGGGTCGAGCCCAGGCGGCGGCGATGGCGGAGCTCCTGGCCTCTCAGGTTCAAGACCCCGACGGCTGGCGCATCGTCGCCAGTCCGCTGCGCCGGGCGCGCGACACGGCCGAGATGATCGGCGCGCGTCTTGGCCTGCCGGTCGAATTCGAGGATCGGCTGATGGAGATCAGCGTTGGCGACTGGTCGAACCGCCTGCGCGACGAGGTCAAGCGCGAGAGCCCGGCGCTGCTGAGCGACCCGGAGTGGGCGTTCAAGTCTCCGAACGGCGAGACCTACGAGGACATCATGGGCCGCGTCTCCGGCTGGCTTGGCGACCAGACACCGGAGCCTGGGCGGAAGCTGATCGTGGTCAGCCACGGCATCGCCGGCTGGATGCTGCGGGGCGCCTACGCCAACCTGTCGCGCGCCGAGGTGATCGCCCAGGACGTGCCCCAGGACGCTATCTTCCGTCTCAGCGGCGGCCGGATTGACCGCATCGCCTGCGCGCCCGTCGCCGAACCCGCTTAAGATAAGAGCCGATGACCGACGAACCCGAAGTCCTGATCCGCGTCGAAAAGAATGTCGGCCGGATCACCCTGAACCGCCCCAAGGCCTTGCACGCCCTGACCCTCTCGATGTGCGAGACCATGATCGGCGCGCTGCTCGACTGGCGGGACGATCCCGAGATCTACATGGTCCTGATCGACCACGCCGGCGAGCGCGGCTTCTGCGCCGGCGGCGATATCCGCATGCTGGCCGACAGCGGCGCGAAGGACGGCGTCGAGGCGCGGAAGTTCTTCCACACCGAATATCAGCTGAACCACCTGCTGTTCACCTATGAGACGCCCGTCGTGGCGGTGATGGACGGCGTGGTGATGGGCGGCGGCGTCGGGATCTCGATGCCCGCGCATGTGCGGATCGCCACCGAGCGCACGACCTTCGCCATGCCCGAGACCGGCATCGGCCTGTTCCCCGATGTCGGCGGCGGCTGGTACCTGCCGCGCCTGCCCGGCAAGGCGGGGTTGTGGCTGGCGCTCACCGGCGCGCGGATCAAGGGCGCGGACTGCATGCGGCTGGGCATCGCGACCCACTTCGTCGAGTTCGGCGCGATCGAGGGGCTGAAGAAGGCGATCATCGCCGATCCGCGCCGAATCGACGAGACCCTGCGCAAGTACCGCGCCGACGCTGGCAAGGCCTCGTTGCTGGGCTTCGAGGAAGATCTCAACCGCCTGTTCGTCGGCGACAGCGTCGAGCAGATCTTCGAGTTCCTGACGCTGGACTCCAGCGATTGGGGCAAGGCGCAGCTGGAGGTCCTGAAGACCAAGTCGCCCCAGACGATGAAGGTCGCCTTCGAGCAGTTGAAGCGCGGCGCGGCCATGACCGACTTCGCCGACAACATGGCGATGGAATACCGGATCGGTTCGCGCGTCGTCCGCAAGCACGACTTCATCGAGGGCGTGCGAGCGGTGATCGTTGACAAGGACAACGCCCCGCGCTGGGATCCCGCCCGCATCGAGGACGTCACCGACGCCATGCTCGACGAGATTTTCGCGCCTCTGCCGCCGAACGAAGAATGGACGCCGCTGACGTAGCGGATGTCGTGCGCTAACGTGGTCGGTAACAAGAACATGTCGGTTTGGAAGGATTGCCATGCGTAAGCCGCTTCTCAGTCTCGTCGCCGCGCTGGGCCTCGCCGCCTGCGCCACCGAGCCGATGATGGGGCCGCCTCCGCCGCCTTCCGGTCATGCGGCCGCGGCGATCCCGGCGAACATCGCCGCCGCGCTGAGCGATCCGTCGCGCCCCGCCGCCGACATGGTTCGGGACAATGACCGCCACCCTGGCGAGGTCCTGGCCTTCGCCGGCGTCAAGCCGGGGGCCAAGGTCGCCGACCTGATCCCGGGCGGCGGCTACTTCACCCGCATCTTCGCCAAGGCCGTCGGTCCCAAGGGCCGCGTCTACGCCTATGTGCCTGACGAGCTGACCAAGCTGGCCAATCGCGAGCCGACGGTGAACGCGGTCGCTCGCGACCCGGCCTATTCGAATGTGAAAGTGGTTCTAAACACGCTGCCGAACTTCGCCGCGCCGGAGAAGCTGGACCTGGTGTTCACCGCCCAGAACTATCACGACATGCACGACAAGTTCATGGGCCCCGCCGACCTGTCGGTGGTGAACCGCCAGATCTTCAAGGCGCTGAAGCCCGGTGGCGTTTACCTGGTCATCGACCACTCGGCCGAGCCGGGTTCGGGCCTGCGCAACACCGAGGACCTGCACCGCATCGACTCGGCGGTGGTGAAGTCCGAGGTGACGGCGGCGGGCTTCATCTTCGAGGGCGAGAGCAAGGTGCTGCGCAGATCCGCCGATCCCCGCACGGCCAACGTCTACGACCCGTCGATCCGCGGCAAGACCGACCAGTTCGTCTACAAGTTCCGCAAGCCTGCCTCGGCGCGCTGACGATCAAGGCTGTCATCCCGGCCAAGCGCGAAGCGCGCCGAGCCGGGACCGCCGGAAGCGCCGAGTTCGTGGCGGTCCCGGCCCTCCGCTCCGCCGCGGCCGGGATGACAGTTTTCAACGTATAAGAACCCCGCCCACGAGGCGCGGTTCGCATTTGCAGGGAGCAGCGCATGACCCGCGTGGCGTTCATCGGTCTGGGCAACATGGGCGGGGGAATGGCCTCCAACCAGGCGAGGGGCGGCCATCAGGTCCGGGCCTTCGACCTTTCCGCCGACGCCCTGGAGCGCGCGGTCGCCGCGGGGTGTCAGGCCGCGGGCTCGGTCGCCGAGGCCGTCGTCGACGCCGAGGTGGTGATCACCATGCTGCCCGCCGGACCGCACGTTCGCGCGGTCTATGGCGAACAGGTGCTCAAGAGCGCGCCGAAGTCGGCCTTGCTGATCGATTGCTCCACGATCGATGTCGAGACCGCCCGCGACGTGGCGCGCCAGGCGGGTGAGGCGGGCTTTCGGTTCGCCGACGCCCCGGTGTCGGGCGGGGTCATGGCGGCCGAGGCGGGGAGCCTGGCGTTCATGGTCGGCTGCGACGAGGCCGACTTCGCGGCCGTCGAGGCGGCGCTGGCGCCGATGTCGCGCGCGACAATTCACGCCGGCGATCACGGCGCGGGTCAGGCGGCCAAGATCTGCAACAACATGCTGCTGGGCATATCGATGCTGGGCGTCTGCGAGGCCTTCGCCCTGGCCGAGAAGCTGGGCCTGGCGGCGGATCGCTTCTTCGAGATCGCCGGCAAGTCGTCGGGACAATGCTGGTCGCTGAGCACCTATTGCCCCGTGCCGGGCGTGGGGCCGCAGACCCCTGCCGATCGCGGCTACGAAGGCGGATTCGCCACGGCGATGATGCTCAAGGACCTGAAGCTGGCCCAGGCAGCCGCCGCCCAGGCGGGCGCGGCGACGCCGATGGGCGCCCTGGCCGAGGCCCAGTACGCCCTGTTCGCGGGCAATGGTTTCGCCGGCAAGGACTTCTCGGCGGTCATCCAGCTTCTGCGCGGTCGACTCGCGGATCTGGCTTGACCCTGGGGCGCCTCCACGCGGCCGGTCCATCGACAAAAACGATGCGCCAGATCGCTTATTTCCATTTGCTAGGTAAACGCCCTTAGATGGACACTAGCGGCGCTTGGTGCGAAAAGCCCAGCCTGCATTAAGGGGACCGCCGGGCCGATTGGCCGCCGGTTTAAAGATCGTGATGGATTACAAAGCCGCTTTCCGCAGCGCCGTCGACCAGATCCGCGACGAAGGTCGATACCGGGTTTTTGCTGACCTGAAGCGCCAACGCGGCCAGTTCCCGCGCGCCACCTGGACCCGTCAGGACGGTTCGGAACACGAGGTCGTGGTCTGGTGCAGCAACGACTATCTCGGCCAAGGCCAGAACCCCGTCGTGATGGACGCCATGAAGGCCGCCATCGACGCGCATGGTTCGGGCTCGGGCGGCACCCGCAACATTTCGGGCACCAACCATGACCACGTCATGCTGGAGGCCGAGCTGGCCGACCTGCACGGCAAGGAAGCGGCCCTGCTGTTCACCTCGGGCTACGTCTCCAACGAGGCCAGCCTGTCGGTCGTGCAGAAGATCCTGCCCGGCCTGATCATCTTCTCGGACGAGCTGAATCACGCCTCGATGATCGCCGGCATCCGCAACGGCGGCGGCCCGCGCAAGATCTTCAAGCACAACGACCTGGCCCATCTTGAGCAACTGCTGGCCGAAGCGCCGGCCGACGCGCCCAAGCTGATCGCCTTC
>NZ_DATFAV010000049.1:0-26800 GCF_035254145.1 Caulobacter sp.
CGTCGAAGTACTCGATGGTCTTCATCAGTCCGACCTTCAGCGGCGCGGTCGGGGTCCAGTCCAGGTGCTGCCTGGCCAGGGTGATGTCGGGCTGGCGCTGGCGCGGATCGTCGGAGGGCAGGGGGCGGTGGACCAGTTCCGAGCGGCTCCCGGTCAGCTCCACGACCAGGTCGGCCAGCTGCTTCATCGTGAACTCGACCGGATTGCCCAGGTTGATGGGGCCGGTCACGTCGTCGCCGGTGTTCATCAGCCGGATCAGGCCCTCGACCAGGTCGTCGACATAGCAGAACGAGCGCGTCTGGTTGCCGTCGCCATACAGGGTGATGTCCTCGCCCTTGAGCGCCTGGACGATGAAGTTGGACACCACGCGCCCGTCGTTGGGATGCATGCGCGGGCCATAGGTGTTGAAGATCCGCGCCACCTTGATGCGCAGCCGGTGCTGGCGCCAGTAGTCGAAGAACAGGGTCTCGGCGCAGCGCTTGCCCTCGTCGTAGCACGAGCGGATGCCGATCGGATTGACGTTGCCCCAATAGCTCTCGACCTGCGGATGGATCGAGGGATCGCCGTACACCTCGGAGGTCGAGGCCTGCAGGATCTTGGCCTTCACCCGCTTGGCCAGGCCCAGCATGTTGATGGCGCCATGAACGCTGGTCTTGGTCGTCTGCACCGGGTCGAACTGGTAGTGCACCGGGCTGGCCGGGCAGGCCAGATTGTAGATCTGGTCGACCTCGACATAGAGCGGCATGGTCACGTCATGGCGCAGCAGCTCGAAGCGCGGATTGGCCAGGTTCTGGGCCACGTTCTGGCGCGAGCCGGTATAGTAGTTGTCGACGCAGAGCACCTCGGCGCCCGACGCCAGCAGCCGATCGCAAAGGTGGGACCCAACGAAGCCCGCACCGCCGGTCACGAGAATACGCTTTCCTAGCATGGTACACCCATCTTCCGATTTCCTCGAACGCCGCCGCTAGCGGCCGTGGAACATCGGCTCTGTTTCATGAAGTGCGGCGTGAGCTCCAAGAGCTTATTCCGTCTATGCTTGTCGCGCGGATTTGCGCGCCCAATCCAGCATCGCCTCACGCGCTTAGAGGCCTTAGACCATGCCATTCGACGAACTTTGCCAGCCCCTCGGCCAATGTCACCTTGGGCTTGTAGCCGCACAGAGCGTGGAGCTTGTCGATATTGGCGAAGGTGGCGGTGACGTCGCCGGGCTGCATGGGTCGGAAGACCTTCTTGGCCTCGACGCCTAGCGCGGTCTCCAGCGTGGTGATCATGTCCATCAGGCCGACCGGATCGTTGTCGCCGATGTTGTAGACTTCGTGCCCGCCCTGGGCCGGCGGGTGATCCAGCACGCCGAGGATCCCGTCGACGATGTCGTCGATGTAGGTGAAGTCGCGGGCCATCTTGCCTTCGCCATAGACCTCGATGGCCTCGCCCTTCAGCATCTTCTCGGTGAAGCCGAAATAGGCCATGTCCGGGCGCCCCCAGGGGCCATAGACGGTGAAGAACCGCAGGCCCGACTGCGGGAAGCCGTAGAGCTTGGCGTAGCTCTGGCTCAGCAGTTCGCAGGAGCGCTTGGTGGCGGCGTACAGCGACACCGGGCTCTCGGCCGGATCGGTCTCCTTGAAACCCTCGCCGTTCAACGGCCGGTCGCCATAGACGCTGGACGAGCTGGCGTAGACCAGATGCTCGACGCCGGCGTGGCGACAGGCTTCCAGCACCGACAGGTGACCGGCCAGGTTGCTGCGCTCGTAGGCGAACGGGTTCTCGATCGAGTAGCGGACGCCGGCCTGGGCGGCCAAGTGGATCACCTGGCGCGCGCCCGAGCTCTTCACAAGGTCGGCGAAGGCCTCATGCTCCGCGATGTCCATGCGGATCATCTTGAAGCCTTGGCGGCCGTCCAGACGCGCCGCCCGGGCTTCCTTCAGCGCCGGATCGTAATAGGCGTTGAAGTTGTCGACCCCGATCACCGCCTCGCCGCGATCGAGCAGGCGCTCGGCCACGTGGTAGCCCACGAAGCCGGCCGCGCCGGTGACGATGATCGGAGCCTTGCTCATGATCAGCCGCGCCCGATGGAGGCGTAGGTGAAGCCGTGGCGCTCCATCTCGGCGGGCTTGTAGACATTGCGCAGGTCGACGACGACCGGCGTCTTCATCAGGAGCTTGACGCGGTCCAGGTCCAGGGCCCGGAACTGGTCCCATTCGGTCAGGATGACCAGGGCGTCGGCGCCCTCGGCGGCCTCATAGGCGCCGGCCTTGAAGTCCACATCCTTGAGCATGTGGGCCGCTTCCTTGGCGCCTTCCGGATCGAAGGCCTGGACCTTGGCGCCCATGGCCTGCAGGGCCGGCAGGATGTCGAGGCTGGGGGCGTCGCGCATGTCGTCGGTGTTGGGCTTGAAGGTCACGCCCAGCACGCCGACCGTCTTGCCGGTGAGGTCCTCCAGCTGCATGGCCTTTGCGACCTTGTCGGCCATGGCCTTCTTGCGCGCGTCGTTGACCTCGACCGTGGTCTCGATCAGCCGGGTCGGCGCCCCGTACTGCTGGGCGGTGCGGACCAGGGCGATGGTGTCCTTGGGGAAGCAGCTGCCGCCGTAGCCCGGGCCGGCATTGAGGAACTTCGAGCCGATCCGCTTGTCCAGGCCAATGCCCTTGGCCACCGACTGCACGTCCGCGCCGACCTGCTCGCAGAGGTCGGCCATCTCGTTGATGAAGGTGATCTTCATCGCCAGGAAGGCGTTGGCCGCGTACTTGATCAACTCGCTGGTGCGGCGGCCGGTGAAGACGATCGGCGTCTCGTTGAGGCTCAGCGGCCGGTAGAGGTCGCGCATCACCGCCTGGGCGCGTTCGTCCTCGGTCCCGACAACGACCCGGTCGGGGCGCTTGAAGTCCTCGATCGCCGCGCCTTCGCGCAGGAACTCGGGGTTCGAGACCACGGCGAACTGGGCGTCGGGGCGGACCTTCTTGATGATCGCCTCGACCTCGTCGCCGGTGCCGACCGGCACGGTCGACTTGGTGACCACCACCGTGAAGCCGTCGATCAGGCCGGCGATTTCCTCGGCCGCGGCATAGACGTAGGAGAGATCGGCATGGCCGTCGCCCCGACGGGTGGGCGTACCCACGGCGATGAACACCGCGTCAGCGTCCTTGATCGCCTGGGCGCCGTCCAGGGTGAAGAAGAGGCGCCCTTCCCGCACGTTGCGGGCCACCAGGTCGTCCAGCCCCGGTTCGAAGATCGGAATCTCGCCCTTCTCCAGCCGCTCGATCTTGCTGGGATCCTTGTCGATACACGTCACCACGTGACCGAAGTCAGCGAAACAAGCCCCAGACACCAGGCCCACATAACCCGTGCCAATCATCGCTACGCGCATATTTTCCCCACGAGAGGTTCCTGCCCGTCTATGCGGGCGAGAAGTTCCAAAAAAGTTCACCGCTCCGCGCACGCGCGCGAAACGAGATAATGACCCCTAATGACAGTTCTTACGGCCTATTCTTAGGCTAGTACGCCAGATGACCTATACCGCTCAGGTCTTAGTAGGCGTTTTCAGCCATCAAGAGATGCGGAACGGTCATGAGCAGGATCCTGACGTCTCCGCCCAGAGTCCAACGCTCGATGTACTCGTTGTCCGCGTCGATCCGCGCGGCCATCGCCTCGACCTCACTCGTCCCTCCGCGCAGCCCCTTGATCTGGGCCAGACCGGTCAGGCCGGGGCGGGCGCGGAAACGCAGATGGTAGTTGGCGATCACGGCTCCGTACTGCTCGTCGTGAGCCAGCGCGTGCGGGCGAGGCCCGACGATCGACATGTCGCCCCGCAGCACGTTCAGCAACTGAGGCAACTCATCAATGCTGGTCTTACGGATGATCCGCCCCACCGTCGTAATGCGATCGTCGTCCCGCTTGGCCTGGGCCACGACCGGACCGTTCTCCAGGCATCGCATCGAGCGGAACTTGAAAATCGTGAAAGCTTGGCCGTTCAGCCCGCCGCGCGCTTGACGGAACAGCACCGGGCCGGGCGATTCCAATTTTATGAGGACCGCGATCAGCACAAGCAGCGGGGCGAAGAACAGCAGCGCGCCACCCGCCACCAGGATGTCCATGGCTCGCTTCAACGGATCCCCCGCGACCGGCGACGTGTTTACGGCGCAAATTCGCTGTTCCGCTGACGGATTAGATGCAATCAGCACGTGGTCCCCACCAGTCTATGTGCGCGGGTCTTTTGCCCGAAATTTAGGAAGCCTTTACTAAATCAGCGTTCGACAAACAACCGCTCGCAGTGGCCGTTAACTAACCTTTTTTCGCAATCGGATGTTTCTTGCGCGATCAAAGGACATTCCTCGCCCTATTGGCAGGCGCCTGCACGCATAACGAGTGAGCGCGTTAAGTCTAAAAATATTTCTTTTTCGCCCGCCAACTGTGAAAAAATGCACGTAATGGCTGAAAGAGACTTGATGACGGCGGCCTCTACCCTGCAAGCCATGCGCTTGGCGGCCGATGTCATTGACGAGACGTCCAAGATCTATTGCTTGACCGTCCAGGGCTCGTGGAGCCGAGAAGCCTTGCCCCCCCATCGGCGGCGGAGCGCGGTAACCGCACCCGCCAGTCTTAAGGCTACGTGTGGGCCTGGAATCTGAGGTCATCAGCTTGAGCCCTGACGTTCTGATCCACGGCGGCGGGCGAGGTCCTGAAATATCGATCGGCCCCCAAACCTCGCTCAAGGCACCTGGTCCAGCACGCGGCCGACCAGGGTCAGCAGCTCCTCCGACGGCGGGGTGGCGTCGAGCAGGTTGCTGTTGCCGGCGTAGACGAGGTTGCGGTTGTCGGCCAGCGACACCGACTTGACCGAGGAGTCGCTGGTGATCCGCACCCAGACCAGCACGCATTCGCGCAGCGGCGGGATGGTGGCGTCGACGATGGTTTCCAGGCGCAGCTGCCACCGGTCGCCGGTGAAGGCGGCCAGCGGATCGTCGATCCGGCCAGTATCGCGAAACAGCGAGCCGGCGGGGATGAACAGCGCCGTGGTCGACGGGCTGGCGCTGTCCATCTGACGGCACACCGCCAGGGTGGCGGCCTGGGCCGTGAGAGGGACCGCGGCGAAAACGAGCGGCGTCGCCAAGACGGCCAGACCCCAACCGGTAGACGTCCAGACCGGACGTCTACCGCCTTGTCTCCGATCACGCATGGATCGGGTCGGCTACTGGCTGAGACTGATCGTGTAGCCGTTGGCCGCCGGCGTTGAGGTGATGTCCATGATCGAGTCGGCGCTGGTCTGGCTGATCAGGATGCCTGCTCCGCCCGACAGCGAGCTACCCATGGTGAAGGCCCCGCCATCGACGGTCAGCGACAGCGAGGTGGCGCCGCCGCCCGACTGGGTGACCCGCACCTTGCCGGCCCCCGCCGCCGCCGCGACGACGTTCGACAGGGTGACGTTGGCCACCGAGGCGGCGCTGGAGGTCAGGCCATAGTCGACCTTGGACCCCGTGCCGGTGACAGTGAGGTTCGAGGTCTGGACGCCAGTTCCGGTAAAGGCGTTGCTGATGGTGTTGCCGTTGGCCGCCGGCAGGGTCACCGAGAAGGTCTTGTCGCCCGCCCCGCTCGAGGTGTTGGTCACGGTGTTGTTGTCGGACAGCAGGGTGATCGTGCCGGTGATCGTCGTCGCCCCGGAGTAGGTGTTGGTGATGGTGTTGTTCGAGCCGGTGACGTTCTCGGTCACCGAGATGGCGCCGGACGCCGCCAGGGTGTTGACGACGGTGTTGCCGTCGCCAGTGAAGGTTTCGGTCAGGCTGTCGCTCCCGCTCGTCGAGGCCACGGTGTTGGTGATGGCGTTGTTGGTGCCGTTGACCGTCAGATTGTAGGTCAGGCCAGTTCCATCCAGGACGTCGGTGATGGTGTTGGCCGTGGTCCCCGGGGCGGTGTTGACCACGTTGACCGTCACCGTCGGGGCCACCGGCGCGGTCGTGGCGCCGATGGTCAGCGAGTGGGTGTTGTTGCCGCCGGCCGCGGCCGAACCGTAGTTCAGCGTCAGGCTGCCGCCCGTGGTGGCGTCGGTGAAGGCGCCCTTCAGCACGTTGCCGGCGCCCTGCTGGTTGATGCTGACCGTGCTCCAGGGTCCGTGGATCAGCAGGGCCGTGCCGCCGGGCAGGCCGTTGGCGGTGATGACGTTGCTGGGGTTGGTGGCGTCTTGGGTAATGGCCAGGCTGTTGACCGAATTGCCCGCCCCGCTGGCGTTGATCTTCAGCGTGTTGGCGGCCAGGGCCGCGCCGCTGGTCATCGTCAGCGCCGCCAGCAGGGCGGTCGTCGTTAGGAACCGTGATCGTCTATCGAAAATCCTCGCCATGGTTTGTCCTCCCTATCGTTAAGCAGATCCGCCGCGCGATCGGCCAGATCGGCCAGATCGCCCCGGGGCAGCCCCTGCCTGGACTGCCGTCATGACCACCAGCCATCGTGGATGCCCTGGTCGACGAGTTGGGTGAGGGCGCTGCGCACGGCCGAACCGAGGGCCAGGCCCACCGGTTCGTTGGCGGAGCCGCCAGCCTCGAGGTCGAGCACCGAGGTGCTGTAGATCTTGGTGATATGGCCGCCGACGGCCAGCGAGTTCACCGACTTGGTCACCGTGGTCTGGCCCAGCACCTCGCCAGTCTGAACCGCCACGGCTCGCAGACTGAAGGTGACGAGATCGGTGACATACGTGCCGCTGGCGCCGACCGCGCCGACGGCGGCGCCAGCCTTGATCTCGCGGGTCGAGCGATCATAGGCGACCACCTGGCCGACCAGCAGGATCTCGGCGACGCGCAGGGTGTAGAGCTTTCGCGCCGCGGCGGGGGACCCGGCCGGCTCCTGGACGCCCCCCGCAGCGGGCTCGGGCATGCTGTTGAGGGCCAGGGTGGCCAGCTGCCGCTCACGCAGCAGTTCGTCGACGTGCTGACGTTCGACCAGATAGACATAGCCGGGCCGCAGCGAGCGCACGGCGTCGATCAGGTACGGCGTGCAGTCCATCGGCACCGCCGTGCTCAGCTCCTGGGGTAGTTGGGTGGGTCGCCGCTGGCCCGAGGTGTCGATACAGCTATAGACGCCGACCGTCAGGGCGCGGGGCGGCGGGGGCGGCAGGGGAATCTCCTGCCGCGCCATGACGGTGGGCGGCTTGACCAGGGCAGGCCGCGTCGCGCACCCCGACAGGGCCAGAAGAGTGGCGACGCCGAGCCTAGCCCAGACGGTCCGCCGCGCCCCCATGCCTCAGTTTCCTGACGGCACGGTCAAGGTGGTGGAGCCGGTCGGGCTGGTGATGGTGATGCTCAGCTGCCCGTCCGAGTTTGTGTAGGTGATGGTGACATTGCCCGAATGCACCGAGCCGGAGGTGCCCGGCGCCGAATTGGCGATCTTCTGGGCGATCGACTGGGCGACCAGGCCATTGAGCTGTGAGACGATGGCGTTGACGAACGGGGCGTTAGGGTCGGGCGGGATCGCCGCCTTGGCCGCCGCCGCCGCCGCCGCGGCGCGCGCGGCCTGCAAGCTGCGATCGAACTGGGCCATCTGCAAGCCGATGGGATTGGTCCCGCCGAAGCTGGGCGACAGCATGTTGTAGTGCAGGTCGGTGGCCTGGACAGGCCCAGCCGTCGCGGAAATCGTCAGACCGGCGATCACCGCCGCGGCGCGCTCGAGAGCGCCAAGGCGTCGGCCGCTCGGCGCGATGACCGGCGCGAGAATTCTCTTCGAATTCGCAAGCGAATCCGATGGCGACGAGGCCTTCACGGGAAGCCCTCCCTGTAGTGAACGGGCATTCGCCCATCGTTGTTATCTATATTAAGCGGAAAATTTCAATTTTCGCAAGGATCCACAACGAATGTGATCTTCGTCACATCGCACGCTTGCTCTCTAATTATTTTAGATCGATCTTAAAATCTCACGCACGTATAAAATTGATGCAAAAGTAACTCCAACTATATGGATTTATATTCTATTTTGACTAAATCATTAACAATTGCTTAACGACACCCATAACTCAATCCCACCGGGTCCGGTTAAGATTAGTCGCCCAGGAGAGATTTCCGAATTTGAACAGCTAGGCCGCACGCGTCGCGGGCCGGAACGCCCCGTCGTCGCGGGCTCCAGAGACGCTCTCCCCGGTTTGAAAGCGATCGATCAGAACCTGCAGCTGCGACATTTCCCGCGCCAGGCTGTGGCTGGCGGCGGTGGTCTGCTCGACCATCGCCGCGTTCTGCTGGGTGGTGTGATCCATCTGGCCGACCGCCACGTTGACCTCGGCGAGACCGGCCGCCTCCTGCTGGGCCGACGCGGAGATGGAGAGCACCACCGCGTCGATCTCGGCGACCTGGCTGGCGATGCGCTCGAGCGCCTGTCCCGCGCGCCCGACCAGCGCCACGCCGGTCTCGACCTGACCGGTCGAGACGGTGATCAGGGTCTTGATGTCGCGGGCCGCCTCGGCGGAGCGTTGCGCCAGGGCCCGCACTTCCTGGGCGACGACCGCGAAGCCCTTGCCGCTGTCGCCCGCCCGAGCCGCCTCGACGCCGGCGTTCAGGGCCAGCAGGTTGGTCTGGAAAGCGATCTCGTCGATCACCCCGATGATCTGGCCAATCTCGCCCGCCGATCGCTCGATCCGCTCCATGGCGGCGATGGCGTCGGCGACGACCTTCTCCGATTGGCTGGCCTCGGCCCTGGCCGCCGAGACGGCCTGGGTGGCGCGCCCGGCGCCCTCGGCGGTGCTGCGAACCGTGGCCGTGATCTGGTCGAGGGCCGCGGCGGTCTCTTCCAGGCTCGCCGCCTGTTGCTCGGTGCGCCGCGAGAGGTCGTCGGCGGCCTGGCTGATGTCGGCCGCGCCCGCCCGGACGTTCGACGTCGCGCCGCCGATCACGCTCATGGCCTGGTCCAGGCCGCCGATGGCCTGGTTGAAGTCGGCGCGCAGCGCCTCGTATTCGGGTGGAAAGCCCGAGGTCAGACGATGCGAGAGGTCGCCTTCCGAGAGCTTCCGCAAGGCCTCGGCAAGGTCGGTGACGACGAGGCGCTGATCCTGGGCGACGGCGGCCTGGCTGGCTTCGTGACGGCGGCGAGCCTCTTCCGAGGCCTGGGCCTGCTCGGCGGTCAGACTTTCCAGGCGAAGCTTCTCGATCGCCGCGTCGCGGAAGGCGCCGACCGCGGCGGCCATGTCGCCGACCTCGTCCTTGCGTCCGAGCGCGGGGATCTCGACGGCGTTGTCGCCGCCCGCCAGGCGCCGCATCACCGCCGCCATCGCCGTCACCGGCTTGGCCACCAGCCCCGTCAGCAGCATCGCCGCCGCCACGGCGCTGGTCAGGGCCAGGGCGGCGCCGGCGGCCAGGGCCAGCTTGGCCGTGTGGGAAGCCTGCACCTGGCGCGACAGCCGTTGGCTGGCGATGCGACGATGGTTCTGTTCAAGTTCAACGAGCAAGGCGTCCAGCCGCGCCGGCGCATCCCGCCCGATCAGGGTCAGGGCCTCGTTCCGCCCCTCGGGCCGCGCCGCGCCGGCGAGGGCCGGCTCCACCTGGGCGACGCGCCACCGAGCCACCAGGTCCTGCAGCGCCCGGGCGCGCGCCCGTTGCGCGGCGTCCTTGTGCATGCGGGCGAAGCTGGCCAAGGCCGCGTCGGCGCCGGCGGCCTGTCGACGATAACGCGCCTCCACAGCCGGATCGCCACTGATCACATAGCCTCGCGCGAGCGCCTGTTCCTCGGCCAGACCCGAGCGAACGGCGGCGAGCTCGGCCGTCCGTCCCTTGCTGTACTCGTTCATCGAGGAGAGCTGATCGAGCCGCGTCAGTTGCAAGGCCACCACGCCATTGCCCGCGATGACCATGCCGATGACCAGGGCGAAGGCCACGGTCAGTTTGCGCGAAATGCTCAGATCTTTGAACGACATTGGAACCTTCCGACCGTCTGGCGGCGAGGGCGGGGTTTTCTCAAGCCGGCCGAAATCCGTCGTTGTGCGTCAGCAAGCTTCTTCTTCCGGCTTCTCCGCCCCTCCCGAGATCGGGTTGGGGGCCGCGGCGCCAAGCTCCACAGGGGGATCATCCGCCCCGGGATCACCAAGCCGGCGCACGCGGCGGTTGGCTCAGCCCATCATGACGAAGTCGATGACGACCCCGTCGGCGCCCCTTTCCCGGTACTCGATGGCGATGACCTCACCGAAGCGCTCCCGCATCTGCCGAAGCAGGGGGATCGGGTCGTGGTCATTTACGAACCGCATCGCTTCACCCGGCTCGAGCGTGGCCAGGGCGCCGAAGATGGCCGCGTGGCGAAAGCGCTTGGCGACCCCTCGGGCGTCGAAGGGATAGGCCGCCAGGATCGGGGCGCCGCCTGATGACGGAGAATCAGCTTGGTTCATGGGGAGCTCCTTGTTCAGAGGGAGCCCAGCCTAGAGGCCCGCGCCGGGCGCTCGTTGCGCCCCGACAAGAAACCGTCGACGCCGGCCGACGACGCGGATTTGAACGAGATCAAGGCCAACGCGGCGGCCGATCATCTAGGCTCGACGCCGCAACGGCGACAGAGCGATGACGAGCGACGGTCCACAAGCGATGGCCGAGGCCGCCTTCCTGGCGGAGGTTCGCGCCTTCCTGGCGGAAAACCTCACGACGGATCTGCGCGCGGCGGGGCGCAGGACCGTGGGCCTGTTTTCCGACATCGCGGCGGGAAGGATCTGGCAGCGCCGGCTTCAAGCCCGGGGCTGGGCCGCGCCGAGCTGGCCCAAGGCCCATGGCGGAGCCGGCTGGAGCCCTCTCCAGCGCTTTCTATTCGACCGGGAATGCGTCCTCAACGACGCGCCGGCGCTGTTCGCCGCGGGCGTCCGCAGCCTGGGCCCCCTGTTGATCGAGGCCGGGTCCGAGGCCCAGCGTCAGCGCTATCTGCCCGCCATACTCTCGGGCGACGACCTTTGGTGCCAGGGCTTTTCCGAGCCCGCCGCGGGGTCGGATCTGGCTGCGATCCGGAGCCGGGCCGATCGGGCGGGCACGCGCTATCGCCTGAACGGCGGCAAGATCTGGACGACCGGCGCGCACTTGGCCAACCGCATGTTCGCGCTGATGCGCACGGGGGCGGAGGGCGCCGGGCGCGACGGCCTGACCTTCCTTCTCGTCGACATGGACAGTCCCGGCGTGTCGGTGGTTCCGATCCCCGGCTTGTCCGGCGAGCACGAATTCAACCAGGTCTTCTTCGACGACACTCCCGTGCCACTGGCCAATCGCGTCGGCGCCGAGGGCGAGGGCTGGGCCGTGGCCAAGCGGTTGATGCAATTGGCGCGCTCGAACAACACGCCCGCGGCGGCCGTCCGGCGCGCCCTGCAACAGGTTCGCGCCTTCGCCGATACGCCGGAGTTCGCGCCGCGTCTGGCGGCGCTGGCGATCGACCTCCAGGCCTTCGAGCAACTCGAAATGCGCCTGCTACCGGGAGGGCGGCCAAGGCCTGGCGACGACCTGGCCCCTTCGCTGCTCAAGCTGGTGGGGAGCGAGCTACGCCAAAGGATCGCCGAACTTGGGCTGGAGGTCGCCGGCCCCTACGGGGCGATCAGACACTGGCCCTTCGAGGAAGACGGCCAATCCAGCCCCGCCGCGATCGGATGCGAGGCCAGCGCGCGGTACTTAGCCAGCCGGGCGAACACGATCTATTCGGGAACCAGCGAAATCCAACGCAATCTGATCTCGCGCGCCCTTGTCGCTCGTTGATCCCGCCCCGTGCGCCACTCGTGGCCGACCGCCACGTCCGCGAGTCAGCCAGGCATGGGCGTAGTGTTCACGGGCGGTTCTCCTCCAGCGGCGTAAGGCTCGCCGTTTGGCCGTGGCATGCGCTCAGGCGCATGGGCTGGCCGCGCACCCAGAGCCGATCGATTTCGATGGCCTCCCAGCCGGCCGGCAGGACGACGGGCGCGCACGCCCAGCTCTCCGGCGCGCCGTCGCTCGGCTCGAGACGCGGGAAGCCCATCAGCAGCGCGCTGAGAAAGCCGCCCATGTTGGCGAAGAACGGGCCCGCGCGCGGCTGCTCCGGAAAACGGTCGGGCCGGTATTCGAGGATCTGGCCAAATCGTCCGCTCTCGAACTTGGCGTATCCCTCGTCGAGCAGCGTCAGCGCGAGATTCCGATCGCCCGCGCGCGCCGCCCAGGCGCCGTAGAGCGCCGACAGCATCGGACTGCCCAGATAGCGGTCGGCCTGGTCGAGATAGAACCGCAGCGTCGCCTGCTCCTCGTCCGGCGGCAAGGCGAAGCCGAACGGCCAGATTCCCATCAGGGGATCCGGCGTCGCGCCCTTTTCCTCGACCTTGCGATAGCCGTCGTGGGAGACGACGACCGGGCCGCGCCGGGGAATGGCCATGTTGGCGGCGATCTGACGCCAGCGCGGGTCGACCTGCCGATCAAGGCGCTCGCCCAGGCGGATCGCGTCCTGGAGCACGACCACGGCGGCCATGTTGCTGAAGGCGGCGTTGTCGACCGGTTCCGCGCGTTCGGCGATGCCCATCGAGGCGCGGATTTCATACCCGCCCGCGGTGCGATGGACGCGGGAGACGATCCAGTCGGCGACCCCCGACAGCACCGGCCAGGCCTTGTTGAGCCGGAACTCCCCCTGCCCCGTGACCTCGCCATAGAGGGCGAAGGCTCGCGCGACGTCCAGGGACCCGTGATCCTCGTGCCAAGCCGCCGTTCCCGGCAAGGGGGCGCACTCTTCGCCTCGGGCGGGCGAACTCTCCCATGGAAACTGCGCGCCGGCCCGCCCCATCAGCTTGGCGTTGGCGCGAGCCCCCTCGAGATTGCGGAAGCGATAGTCCAGGAGGGCGGCGGCGGCCCGCGGCTGGACAAGGGTCAGGACCGGAACCGCGAAGGCCTCGATGTCCCACATCACGTGGCCATAGTAGTAGTGATAGTCGTGCCAGGTCGCGAGGCCGAAGATGGAGGTCGACGCGCACGACGAGGCGTGGACCGAGCTGTTCAGATAGAAGAACGCCGCGTCCGCCAGGGCCTGCCAGCGCGGTTCGGCGCCGACCAGCCTGATGCGTCCCTTCCAGATCTCGGCCCAGGCCGCCTGGTTCTCGGCGCGGATCGCTGAAAAGCCGTCGTGACGCGCCTTGGCCGCCATTCGCCCGGCCTGTTCGTCGGGCCGCGTGTGGAGGGCGCTGGGCGCCAGGCTGGTGATCTGGCGCAGGCGATAGGTCTGGCCAGCGCGCGCGCGAAAGCCATAGGTGGTGATGAGGCCCGAGGCGTCCAGCGCGGGTCGTCCGGGCTCCACCTCTCCTGCGGCGCCGCCGGACATTTCCGACACATAGGCCAGACCCAGGCGGCTGAGTCCGCCAGCCGACTCCCAAAGCATGGCCCCGTCCGTACTCGGCTGGGCTTCGCCGGGCGTATCGCGCCAGAAGCGCAGCGCCCGCCCCAGGACCCCCGCGGTGGCGACACCGGCCCGCACCTGAAGGTCGCAGGCGGCATCGACGCTCAGGGTGACCTCCTGGCAGACCAGGGTCGGATCCTCGCGGCTGGCGAAGGTCAGGACCGAGCAGGTCACCCGACGCTCGCCCACGGCGAAAACGAAGCGGCTGGTCAACTCGCCGCAGGAGAAGTCGTAGGCCTGCTCCAGCGCGCTGACCTGATGGCCCAGGTCCGACAGCCAGGCGCCGTCGATCGCGATGTCGCCAGCCAGGGGATACGGCGCGGGCGCCGCCGCCTCGATCCGGCGCTCGGGGTCCTCTCCGACATAGCCGCTGACCAGGGCCATGCCCGCCCGCAGCGGCTGGCCGCGCACGCGCAGGCCAATGAGGCCGTTGCTGACATAGGCCGGGAGATTCTGGCCGTCCTCTCCCGAGACCGGCGGCGGACTGATGAGCTCGGGCATCGCCTCTTCCTCGTGCGTCGGAGACCTGCTCAACTCCGGGGCCTGGGGAAGGTTCGCGAACCTCCGCCTTCGGTCGCGCGTTTGGCGCACATGAACACGCCGACCGAAGACGCCGCCAAGATCGCCGGACCCGCGCCGAGCGGGGTCGGCCTGCTGGTCATAGACATGATCAACGACCTGGATTTTCCCGGCGCCGAGCCCCTGATCGCGGCCTGCGAGGCGGTCGCCGATCGTATCGTGGGCCTGCGCGCCGAGGCCGACCGCCTTGGCGTTCCGACGATCTATGTGAATGACAACTTCGGCCACTGGCGCGCCGAACGCTCGGCGATCATCGAACACGTCATGCGTCGAGGCTCGCCAGGCCGCGAGATCGTCAAGCGCCTCGCGCCGCGCTCGCGGGATTTCTTCGTCATCAAGCCACGTTTCTCGGGCTTCTACGCGACCAACCTGCAGGTGCTCCTGCCGCAGCTTGGCGTCGATCGCCTGGTCCTCACCGGCGTCGCCACCGACATCTGCGTGCTGTTCACCGCCGCCGACGCCTATATGCGCGAGTACGGCGTATGGACGCCACACGACGCCGTCGCCAGCGACGATCCCCAACGCGCGACGTGGGCGCTGGAAATGATGCGCAACAGCATGGGGGCCCGCACCGATGCGACGGGCGATCTGACGCTTGAAGACTGGATTGGCGACTGACGGCCGTCAGAACCCAAACCCTCTCATTCGCGTTCGACCGACCATGGAGACCCTCCGTATCCTGATCGGTCCCGACACGGGCGACGCCACCGTCGCCCAGCTTTGCGCCCGTGCGGTCATCCTGTTCCTGTTCGGCGTTGTCTGTATCCGCATCGCCGGTCGACGCACCTTTTCCCAGATCACCCCGCTGGACATCATCGTGGCGATCATCGTCGGCTCGAACCTCAGCCGCGCCATGACTGGCAAGGCCCCGTTTTTCGGCGGCCTGGCGGCCACGCTGGTTGTCGTCGTTCTGCACCGGCTGATCGCCATGGCCACCCTGCGCTGGAGCGCTCTGACCCAACTGTTCAAGGGCGCGCCCGTCAGACTCGTGCAGGACGGGATCGTCGACCGCCCGGCCATGCGGCGTCACGCCATCAGCCAGGCCGATCTCGAGGAAGGCTTGCGCATGGAGCAGGTGGAGGCCATCGAGGACGTGCGCCTGGCCACCCTGGAGGCGGGCGGAAAGATCAGCGTCGTGAGGCGCCGCGACGTCCGCTAGCGCCCTTGGCCCCGACCAGTTCCCACAGCAAAGTCAAATATTTAGCCGACACGGGTGTCGCGTTTCCGACAGAGGAACGCTAGGCCGACATCCGCCGTTTGCCTTCTCGCCACGTCGCCGGCGCGGCCTGAACAAGATGGGAAGTGAACGACCATGAACGACAACCGAGACAATTCCGGCCTGCAACAGCAGCCCGATGACGCCCAGCGCCCGCAAGCCGGGCAGCAGAACCAGCAGGGCGAAAACCGTCAGCCCCAGCAGCAACGACAAGATCCTCAACAAGCTCAGACGGACCAGCAAAACCAGCAGGCCGACCGTCGCCAGAACGAGGACGTCCAAGGCGCCGAGCGAGGCGGCCTGGACGAAGGCGGCCTAGACGAACAAGGCGGCATGACCGGCGGCAACGGCGACATCCGTCCCGGCCGCACGGGCGATGGCGGCGCCGAGCGCTGATCTGGAGGGCCGCTCGCAAGAGCGGCCCTCGCCTTAACGATCCTGACCCTTAATCCTCCCGGAGTGACGCTGTGTACGGTGGCGAGCAACTTTCGCATCTGGGCGCGTTCAGCCCCCAATTCCCGGACGCCGACGCCTTGCACAAAGGCTTGGCCCATTGGAACCACGTCCGCCTCTCTCCGAGCGCGCCTTCCGAAGGGTGGTCGGAGGAGCTTGATAGAGAGATCCGGATGCGCCGGATCGAAGGCGCGTTCATCGAAGCATTCCGTCGCCATGTGGCGCCGCTCGTCGAGAGCGTCCCCGCCGACCCCGACGGCTTCATCGCCTGGTTCGAAGCGCTGAAGGACCATGGCCCCGGTCAGTGGGATCCGTTGTTCGACTGGCTGGAAGGCCAGGCCTCGATGGAGGATCTCAAGTGGTTCCTGACCCAGGAAGCGGCTGGCGAAGCGGGCTTCGACGACCTGGTGGCCATGACGCAGGTCAAGCTTCCCGACCGCGCCAAGCTCGAGCTGGCGCGCAACTACTGGGACGAGATGGGCCGCGGCGGCGCGCGCGGCATGCATGGGCCGATGCTGTCGCGGACGACGCGAACCCTCGGTCTCACGCCAAGCATCGACACCACCCTTTGGCAGTCGCTCTGCCTGGCCAACACCATGACCGCCTTCGCCACGACCCGCCGCTATGTCTGGCATTCGGTCGGCGCCTTGGGCGTGGTGGAGCTGACGGCCCCGACCCGCGTGGCCTGCGTCGACGCTGGCCTCAAGCGCGTCGGCGTCGCCCCGGAGGCCCGCAAATATTTCGCGCTGCACGCCCAACTCGACATCGAGCACTCCAAGGCCTGGAACACCGAGGCCCTGGTCCCACTGGTGTCGGAAGACCCGTCGCGGGCGCGGTTCATCGCCGAAGGCGCGGTCATGCGCCTGATCTGCGGCGAGCAATGCTTCGAGACCTATCGCGCGCACCTTTGGGCCCACGCGCACCCTTTGGTCTACGCGGCCGAGTAGGAGGCGACGATGACCTGCGTTTTCGAGGTCTCGCCGTTCGATAGGGGCTGGTGCGTCAAGCTCTGCGACACCGGCGAGGTCCTGTTTTTCGAGACGGGCGGCCAAGCCGAACGCGAGGCCAGGCGCCTGGCCGCGACCCATCCCGGCGGCGCGCGCGTGCGCGTGCTGGACCTGCGTCGCCAGCTGGCCGGCGAATGGTCGGCGAGCGTGTCGCCCACCGCCGAACCGGGCGTCTCGACGTCCGAAGACCCATTGGCGGCGCCGACCCTGGACGATCTCGCCAGGGTCGTCCGACGCTACCCGCCCGGGTGAAGCCCCGGCGCTTCCTGGCCGGTGCGCTCGACATATTCCGTGTAGCCGCCGCCGTACTGATGAACACCCTCGGGCGTCAGCTCCAGCACGCGGTTCGACAGGGCCCCCAGGAAGTGGCGGTCGTGCGAGACGAACAGCATCGTGCCCTCGAAGTCCGCCAGGGCCGCGACCAACATTTCCTTGGTCACCATGTCGAGGTGGTTGGTCGGCTCGTCCAGCACCAGGAGGTTCGGCGGATCGAACAGCATCTTGGCCATGACCAGGCGCGCCTTCTCGCCGCCGGACAGGACACGGCAGGGCTTTTCGACATCGTCGCCCGAGAAGCCGAAGCATCCCGCCAAGGTGCGCAGGGCGCCCTGCCCCGCTTGCGGGAACGAGCGCTCCAAGGACTCGAAGATCGTCTCCTCGCCGTCCAGCAGGTCCATGGAATGCTGGGCGAAATAGCCCATCCTGACGCTGGCCCCGATGTGGACCGCGCCCTGGTCGGGCTTGGTGTCGCCGGCCACCAGCTTCAGCAACGTCGACTTGCCCGCGCCGTTGGCGCCGAGCACGCACCAGCGCTCCTTGCGGCGGACCAGGAAATCCAGGCCCTCATAGATCGGCCGGTCGCCATAGCCCTTGTGGACGCCGCGCAGGCTGATCACGTCCTCGCCCGAGCGCGGCGGGCTCTGGAACTCGAACTGGACCGACTGGCGACGGCGCGGCGCCTCGACACGTTCGATCTTGTCGAGCTTCTTGACCCGGCTCTGGACCTGGGCGGCGTGCGAAGCGCGCGCCTTGAACTTCTCGATGAACTTGATTTCCTTGGCCAGCATGGCCTGCTGTCGCTCGTACTGCGCCTGGCGCTGCGCCTCGCTGAGCGCCCGCTGCTGGTCATAGAAGTCGAGGTCGCCCGAATAGGTGATCAACTGGCCGGCGTCGATCTCGACCACCTTGCCGATGATGCGGTTCATGAAGGCGCGGTCGTGCGAGGTCATCAGCAGCGCGCCGTCGTAGTTCTTAAGGAAGGCCTCGAGCCAGATCAGGCTTTCCAGATCGAGGTGGTTGCTGGGTTCGTCCAGCAGCATGCCGTCGGGCCGCATCAAGAGGATGCGGGCCAGCGCCACGCGCATCTTCCAGCCGCCGGATAGCAGGCCGACGTCGCCGTCCATGCGCTCCTGGCTGAAGCTGAGACCCGCCAGCACCTCGCGCGCCCGGGCCTCAAGCGCATAGCCGTCCAGTTCCTGAAAGCGCTCCAGCACCTCGCCATAGCGCTCCATGACGGCGTCCAACTGGTCGGCCTGCTCCGGATCGACCATGGCCGCTTCGAGCGTGGCCATCTCGGCGGCGAGGGCGCTGACGGGCCCGACGCCGTCCATCACCGCGGCGACCGCGCTCTGGCCCGACATTTCCCCGACATCCTGGCTGAAATAGCCGATCGTCATGCCGGGATCGATCGTGACCAGGCCGTCGTCGGGCTGCTCCTGGCCGGTGATCATGCGGAACAGCGTCGTCTTGCCAGCGCCGTTCGGGCCGACCAGCCCGACCTTCTCACCCTTCTGGACGCCCATCGAGGCTTCGATGAACAGGATCTGGTGGCCGTTCTGCTTGGAGATATTGTCGAGGCGGATCATGGCGGTCTGCTAGCCTGGGAGGAAGCGAAGCGCCAGCCCTAGAGCCGCGCCAGATCCAAGCGAAGGAACGGGTGAGCCCCTCGGAACCGCACCGGAACGCGACACGCGAAATCGGCTTAACGCTTTGATTTTTAAGGGTAAGGAGAGATGGTGGACGCGACAGGGATTGAACCTGTGACCCCTACGATGTCAACGTAGTGCTCTCCCGCTGAGCTACGCGTCCGCCGAAGCGATCCGAAGCGCCTCGTAAGGCGTCCCGGCCGGGAAGGTGTGGGGGTATAGCGGCGGCTTGGCCGGCGCGCAAGCCGCCGTTCAAAACTTTTTGGAGCCCTTCTAGGCGGCCATCATCTTCTCCACCTCGGCGACGAGGTCGCGCAGGTGGACGGGCTTGGACAGCACCTTGGCGCCAGCCGGCGCGCGGTCCTGGGCCGAAAGGGCGACGGCGGCGAAGCCGGTGATGAACATGATGCGCAGGGCCGGATCGCGGGCGGCGGCCTGACGCGCCACCTCGATGCCGTCCATGCCAGGCATGACAATGTCGGTCAGCAGCAAGTCCCAGGGGTGGTCCAGATGCTGGACGGCTTCCTCGCCATCGGCGCAGGCCTGGACTTCGAAGCCGGCGCGCTCCAGGGCGCGGGCCAGGAAGCCGCGGAGGGAATCATCGTCTTCGGCGAGGAGGATGCGGGCCATGAGGTCACGTTTCCGGAGTAAAGAAGTCTTCGCTTGAAGGCGCACCTTATCGCGTTCTGCGTAAATCGGGGATGAACCTAAACGTCGCGGCTGTGGACGGATCTCCCGTCGGCTTGATGTTCGACAAGTTTGGCTTTGACCCCGGGCGCGGCGGCTTCGATGATGGGCCATGAGCGTCATGCGGCCGATCGCGACCGACCAGCCGGAAACCGCGCCGTTGGAGACCTTCGACGGCCCGGCGTTCGAAGTGCTGCGCGCGGCCCCGGCCGGCTCGCCGCCGCCGACGGCCCTGGTCTTCGCCTCGCCGCACTCGGGCGGGGTCTATCCGCCCGACATGGTCGCCGCCGCCCGCCTGCCAGTGGAGACGCTGCGCGCTTCCGAGGACGCCTTTGTCGACCGCATCGTCGCCGGCGCGCCGCGCCTGGGCGCGGCCGTGGTCCGGGCCCGTTTCGCCCGCGCCTATGTCGACCTGAACCGCGAGCCGTGGGAGCTGGACCCGGCCATGTTCGACGAGACCCTGCCCGACTACGCCCACGGGCGCTCGGCTCGGGTCGCCGCGGGCCTGGGCACGATCCCCCGCATCGCCGGCGAGGGACGGCCGATCTACGCGCGCAAGCTGACCTTCGCCGAGGCGCGGGATCGCGTCGAGCTGGCCCACCGCCCCTATCACGACGCTCTGGACCGCCAGCTGGCGGCGGCGCGGGCGGCGCACGGCGCGGCGATCCTGATCGACTGGCATTCGATGCCGGCGGCGGCGGCGCGCGGCCAGAAGGCCCGTGGCGGCGGGACGTGCGACATCGTGCTGGGCGACCGCTTCGGCGCGGCCTGTTCGCCGAAGCTGACAAGCCTGGTCGAGCGTGAGCTGGAGGCCATGGGCTACCGCGTCGCCCGCAACGCCCCCTATGCCGGCGGCTACACCACCGAGCACTACGGCCGCCCGGCCAAGCGCACCCACGCCCTGCAGATCGAGATCAACCGCTCTCTCTATATGGACGAGGAAACCCGCGAGCCGACCGACGGCCTGGCGCGCGTGACCGCCGACGCCGAGACCCTGACCCGGGCGCTGGCCGCGCTGGATGTTAGTGAGCTGAAGTAGCGTCCGGAAACCCTCTCTCTTTGAGAGAGGGAGGGGCCCATGCGAAGCATGGGAGGGTGAGAGGTTTCGCCGCTGGCGGGCGAACCTCGGGATTCTCAAATCAGAGCTTTCGGGAAATGGGCTCAGTATCGCGGATTCGGGGCGGGCCTAAGCGCTCAAGCCGGGTAAGTCCATAACCTCTCACCCTCCCACGCCCGCGGTGCGGGCCCCTCCCCCTCTCAAGGAGAGGGTTTCATACGCCCCAGAACCCCGCCGCTTGTCCCGCGTTGTCATCGATCAAGGACACGCGCCGCCGTTCGGGCCAAAAAAAAGCCCGGTGAAACCACCGGGCCAGTTCATTAGGGAGGAAACGCCCAGGAAGGGCAGAAGCGGCAGCGCCGCCTCACAGGATTGTTTATAGGGTGCGGCGCAAAATTGGGCAAGCGGAAAAGTGGACAGCAATGTCGATTTTTCTAAAGGGGATTGAAGCAAGCCTTTATGCCGTAAGGGTTACGCAAGGTCGTTGCTTTGTGGTGCGCAATTTTTGATCATGTTGCGCTGCACAATTTGTTGCATTTGAAACCGTCTCCGACAAGAACGTGTCGCAAAGCCAGGTCTGGCAAGGCTTTGATGATGACACCGGTTTCCTGCGACAAGTGTTTCATAGGGGTGGGGGTGGATAAATCGAGCGCAGTCGCGTAAAAGCCGCGCGCCTGACGCGTAGAGCGTCATCTCCTATTCTTCTCGCCCAAATCCCCGAAAGTCCGTCCGTTCCCATGAACATGCGAAATATCGCCATCATCGCGCACGTCGATCATGGCAAGACCACCCTCGTCGACCAGCTGCTGGCCCAGTCCGGCGTGTTCCGCGCCAACGAAGCCACGACCGAACGGGCGATGGACTCCAACGACCAGGAGCGCGAGCGCGGGATCACCATCCTGGCCAAGTGCACCAGCGTCCTGTGGAACGGTGAGGCGGGCGAGACCCGCATCAACATCATCGACACCCCCGGCCACGCCGACTTCGGCGGCGAGGTCGAGCGGATCCTGGGCATGGTGGACGGTTGCGTCCTGCTGGTCGACGCCGAGGAAGGCGTCATGCCGCAGACCAAGTTCGTGCTGACCAAGGCGCTGAAGATGGGCCTGCGCCCGATCCTCTGCATCAACAAGGTCGACCGCGCCCACGCCGATCCGGACCGCGTGCACAACGAAGCCTTCGACCTGTTCGCGGCCATCGGCGCCACGGATGAGCAGCTGGACTTCCCGCACATCTACGCCTCGGGCCGCGCCGGCTGGGCCACGCTGGACCTGAACCAGCCCAGCGACACCCTGGCCCCGCTGTTCGACCTGATCGTCCGTCACGTTCCGCCGCCCAAGGTCGCCGAGAACAAGGACAAGCCGTTCCAGATGCTGAACGTGCTGATCGAAAGCGACCCGTTCCTGGGCCGCCTGCTGACCGGCCGCATCGAGAGCGGCAAGGCCGTCCCCGGCATGGCCATCCACGCCCTGGACCGTAACGGCAACGAGATCGAGCGCGGCCGCATCACCAAGGTGCTGGCCTTCCGCGGCCTGAAGCGCCAGCCGGTCGACGAAGGCGCCGAGGCCGGCGACATCGTCGCTATCGCCGGCATGAGCAAGGCCACCGTGGCCGACACGCTCTGCGCCATGGAAGTGACCGACGCGCTCCCCGCGCAACCGATCGACCCGCCGACCATCTCGATGACCGTCTCGGTCAACGACAGCCCGCTGGCCGGTCGCGAAGGCGACAAGGTCCAGTCGCGCGTCATCCGCGACCGCCTGCTGAAGGAAGCCGAGTCGAACGTGGCCATCCGCGTCACCGAGACCTCGGAAAAGGACGCCTATGAGGTCGCCGGCCGCGGCGAACTGCAGCTGGGCGTTCTGATCGAAAACATGCGCCGCGAGGGCTTCGAGGTGTCGATCAGCCGTCCGCGCGTGGTCTATCAGACCGGCGAGAACGGCCAGCGCCTGGAGCCGATGGAAGACGTGATGATCGACGTGGACGACGAGTTCACCGGCATCGTCATCGAAAAGCTGTCGGCCCGTAAGGCCGAGCTGAAGGACATGGGTCCGTCGGGCGCGGGCAAGACCCGCATCACCCTGCTGTCGCCGTCGCGCTCGCTGATCGGTTATCAGGGCGAGTTCCTGACCGACACCCGCGGTTCGGGCGTGCTGAACCGCGTGTTCAGCCACTACGAGCCGCACAAGGGCCCGATCGACCAGCAGCGCAAGGGCGTGCTCGTCTCGAACTCGGACGGTGAAACCGCCGCCTATGCGCTGTGGAACCTGGAAGAGCGCGGCGTGATGTTCGTCGGCGCGGGCGAGAAGACCTACCAGGGCATGATCATCGGCGAAAACAGCCGCCAGGACGACATGGACGTCAATCCCATGAAGGCCAAGCAGCTGACCAACGTCCGCGCCTCGGGCAAGGACGAGTCGATCCGCCTGACCCCGCCGCGCAAGATGACCCTGGAACAGGCCATCGCCTATATCGAGGACGATGAGCTGGTCGAGGTCACGCCCAAGAACATCCGCCTGCGCAAGCAGACGCTGAACCCCTCGTTCCGCAAGAAGCGCGTCAAGGAAGACTAGTCTCCCTCGCGCCGAAATCTGGGGCCGCCGTTCGCAAGGACGGCGGCCTTTTTCGTTTCCGCCGGTATGTGACCGAACGCACACAGCTTAACCGTGAATTTACCCGCGCCGTCGAAGGTTCCACGGCGGGGGATTTCGCTTCCGGTAGACCAAGGAGATCGCGTCTTGCGCGCCGTCGCCAGATCGCTTCTCAGCCGCGTCGCGACCGCGATCGCCGCCCGCATGTCGCCCTCGGTTCCTGAGTCCATGGCGGGTCGGGTGCGGATGGAACAGGTCCAGAGCATCCTGCGGATGACGCCCGTGATGATGGGCGCCAACCTGGTCATCGCCTTGCTGGTGGCCGTCGCCGGCATGGCCGGTCCGCACCGCCTGTTCCTGACCGTCTGGGCCGTGGCCGTCGGCGCCTATGCGCTGCTGGGCCTGCGCGGCTGGCTGTCGGCGTGGCGCACCAAGGGCGGCAAGACCACCGTCTCGGCCCAAGGGGTCAACCGGATCATCCTGCAGGCCGGCCTGCTGGGCGTACTGTGGGGCGTGCTGCCCGTGGCCACTTTCGGCTCCGGCTCGGGGACCCTGCCGATGCTGGTCGCCTCGGTCATCGCCGGCATGATCGGCTGCGGCGGTTTCGCCCTGCTGGCCCTGCCGCCCGCCGCGATCGCCTATTCGGCCCCGATGGTCGCCGGCTCGCTGATCATGCTGGCCTCCACCGGAGAGCCGATCCTCTACGCCCTGGGGGGCCTGCTGATCTTCTGTCACCTGGTGGTGATCGTCTCCTGCCTGGCCCACGCCAAGGTGTTCGTCGAGCGCCTGGTCGCCAGCGAGGAGCTGGAGACCCAGCGCCAGGTGGTCAGCCTGCTGCTGTCGGACTTCGAGGAAGGCGCCAGCGACTGGCTGTGGGAGGTCGACGCCGCCGGCGCCCTGACCTACGTCTCCGACCGCATGGCCGCGGCCGCCGGCCTGGACCGCGCCGCCCTGATCGGCAGCCCGATGTCGGACCTGTGCGGCGCGGCCGAGGGCCCCGCCGGCCCGGTCGCCGCCCTCTCGGGCCTGTTCGCCGAACAGAAGACCTTCCGCGACATGGTCGTCTCGATCGAGGTGGGCGACCAGACCCACTGGTGGTCGCTGTCGGCCAAACCGGTCCACGACCTGGACGGCCGCTTCGTCGGCTTCCGCGGCGTCGGCGCCGACATCACCCAGGCCCGCGAGGACCAGGCCCGCATCTCGCGCCTGGCCCACTACGACGTGCTGACCCAGCTGCCCAACCGCCTGTCGTTCCTGCAGGCGCTCAGCAAGGCCTGGACGGAACACGGCCGCGCCGACCGCGAGCCGCGCGGCGCTGGCTGCGCGGTGCTGTGCCTGGATCTCGACCACTTCAAGGGCGTCAACGACAGCCTGGGCCACCCGATCGGCGATGATCTGCTGATCCAGGCCTCCGGCCGCCTGCGCCAATGCGTCGGCGAGCACATCGGCGAGGGGGGCCTGGTGGCGCGCCTCGGCGGCGACGAGTTCGCCGTGGTCATCGCGCCCTCGCCCGGCGCCGAGGCCTTGGGCGAGCTGGCCCGCGATATCGTCACCAGCCTGTCCGAGCCCTATGACGTGCGCGGCCACCACGTGCTGATCGGCGCCAGCATCGGTATCGCCGAGGCCCCTCTGCACGCCGACGACCCCGACGGCCTGCTGAAGAACGCCGACCTCGCCCTCTACCAGGCCAAGGGCGACGGCCGCGGCGCCTATCGCTTCTTCGAGACCGCCATGGACCTCTGGGTCCAGCAGCGCCGCGAGCTGGAGCTCGACCTGCGCGACGCCCTGGCCAAGGACGAGCTGAAGCTGTTCTTCCAGCCGCTGATCGGCCGTCGCGAGAACCAGATCACCGGCTTCGAGGCGCTGCTGCGCTGGCAGCATCCCCGCCGGGGCCTGGTGGCGCCCACCGACTTCGTCGAGTGCGCCGAGCAATGGGGCCTGATCGGCAAGATCGGCGAGTGGGTCCTGCACCAGGCTTGCCACACGGCCGCGACCTGGCCGCCGCATCTGTCGGTGGCCGTGAACCTGTCGCCCCACCAGTTCGCCTCCGGAAACCTGGTGGCCCAGGTGCGCAAGGCGCTGAAGACCTCCGGCCTGCATCCCGCGCGTCTGGAGCTGGAGATCACCGAGGGCCTCCTGCTGCAGGACAGCGTCAAGACCCTGGGCCAGCTGGCGCAGCTGAAGGAGATGGGCGTCAAGATCGCCATGGACGACTTCGGCACCGGCTATTCCAGCCTGGCCTATCTGTGGCGGTTCCCGTTCGACAAGATCAAGATCGACCGCTCGTTCGTGGCCGAGATGCAGGACAACACGGCCATCGCCGATATCCTGCGCACCATCGCCCTGCTGGGCCAGACCCTGAACCTGGAGGTCACCGCCGAGGGCGTCGAGACGCCCGACCAGGCGCGGCTGCTGGCCGAGATGCGCTGCGACACCTTCCAGGGCTTCCTGTATGGCCGTCCGATGCCGGTCGGCGACATCCCCAGCTTCCTGATGTCCAACCTGGCGCGCCAGATGCGGCGGGATGAGGGCGGAGCCGATGACGAGGCGATGGTCGGGTAGGGAACGGGAGATGCTCCCCCGCGATGCGGGGGAGGATCTATGCTAGCAAGCCCCATGGTTCATCCCGTCTTCGACAACCTGCCGACCACGATCTTCGAGCGCATGAGCGGCCTCTCGCGCCGGCACGGCGCGATCAACCTGGGCCAGGGTTTTCCCGACGACCAGGGCCCCCTGCCCGTCCGCGAGGCCGCCGCCCGGGCGCTGATCGAGGGCTCCAACCAGTACCCGCCGATGCGCGGCCTGCCCGAGTTGCGCGCCGCCGTCGCCGGTCATTACCAGCGCGCCCACGGCCTTTCCCTTGACCCCGAGACCGAGATCACCGTCACCTCCGGCGCGACCGAGGCCCTGGCGGCGGCGTTCCTGTCGCTGATCTCGCCCGGCGACGAGGTCGTGCTGTTCCAGCCGCTGTATGACGCCTACCTGCCGCTGGTGCGGCGAGCGGGCGGAGTTCCCAGGCTGGTCCGCCTCTCCCCGCCAGAATGGCGCTTCGACCGGGCGATGCTGGAGGCGGCCTTTTCCGACCGCACGCGGATGGTGGTGCTCAACAGCCCCCTCAATCCGGCCGGAACCGTCGCCCCCGACGAGGACCTGGTCCTGCTGGCCGAGTTCTGCGTGCGCCACGACGTCCTCGCCGTCTGCGACGAGGTTTGGGAGGCCGTGGTGTTCGACGACCGCCGCCACCGGCCGCTGATGACCTTCCCCGGCATGCGCGAGCGCACGGTCAAGATCGGCTCGGCGGGCAAGCTCTTCGGCATGACCGGCTGGAAGGTCGGCTTCCTGTGCGCGGCTCCCGCCCTGACGCGGGCCCTGGCCTCCGCCCATCAATTCCTGACCTTCACCACCCCGCCCAACCTGCAGGCCGGGGTAGCCTGGGGCCTCGACAACCACCGCGCCTGGTTCGACGCCATGCCGGCCGCCCTGCAGCGCTCGCGCGACCGCCTGACCGCCGGCCTGCGCGCGGCGGGCTACGTGGTGCTGGAGAGCCAAGGGACCTATTTCCTGAATGTGGACCTGACCGCTTCCGGAATCGTCCTCGACGACGTGGCCTTCTGCGAACGCTGCGTGGCCGAGTTCGGCGTCGCGGCCATCCCGGTCTCGGCCTTCTTCGCGGACAATCCGGTGACGAACGTGGTCAGGCTGTGCTTCGCCAAGACCGACGAGACGCTCGACGCGGCGATCCAGCGCCTGGCCGCGGCGCGGGCGGCGATGGGCCGGTAGGCGCGGGCGGCGAGGGATCAGGTCCTCCCCGACAACGCCTTCAGCACGGCGGCCGGCGTGATCGGGATGTGCCGCAGGCGCACGCCGACGGCGCGGAAGATGGCGTTGGCGATGGCCGGAGCGACCACCGTCGTCGCCGGCTCGCCCAGGCCGACCGGAACCTCGACGCTATCGACGAACTG
>NZ_DATFAV010000050.1:0-2298 GCF_035254145.1 Caulobacter sp.
CTGCCGGTGCGCCTGGTCATCCTGACCCCGGTGGTCGAGAACGCCATCGGCGGCGACGCCATGCGGCCCGGCGACGTTCTGCAGACCCGCGCCGGCCTGACCGTCGAAGTGGGCAACACCGACGCCGAGGGCCGCCTGATCTTGGCCGACGCCCTGACCCGCGCCGCCGAGCTGAAGCCGGCCCTGACCCTGGACTTCGCCACCCTGACCGGCGCGGCCCGCGTGGCCCTGGGACCGTTCGTCATCCCGTTCTGGACCGCCGACGACAAGCTGGCCGACCAGATCGAGGCCGCCTCGTGCGCGGTCGACGATCCCCTGTGGCGCCTGCCGTTGACGGAGACCTATCGCGACGCCCTCGACAGCGACATCGCCGACCTCAAGAACGATCCCGACGGCTGGGCCCAGGCGGGAGCGACCACGGCGGCGCTGTTCCTGCAAAGGTTCGCCCCCTCTGGCGACGACGTCGGCCCCTGGGCGCACTTCGACGTCTTCGCCTGGAATCCCAAGGGCCGGCCGGGCTATCCGGTCGGGGCCGAGGTCCAGGCCATCCGCGCCGCCTTCGCCATGATCAAGAGCCGCTTCGCATGAGCTTCGCCCACGACCCCCGCGTGACCCTCGCCCGGCCCGACCTGGCCGACCGTCGGCTGGAGGGGCTGGTCGCGGCCGAGCGCTACCAGGACAGCACGCCAATGACCTGCGCCGTCCCGGTCGCGGCCCTGCGCGCCGCCCCGTCGCCCGACGCCGAGCAGTGGGACCAGCTGCTGGCCGGCGAGCTCTTCCGCGTGCTCGAGGTCAAGGACGGCTTCGCCTGGGGCCAGGCGGCCCGCGACGGCTATGTGGGTTTCGTCGAGGCCGCCAGCCTGGCGCGGGCTGGGGATCCGCCGACCCACGCGGTCAGCGCGATCCGCACCTACGCCTTCAGCCGGCCCGACATCAAGGCGCGGCCGGAGGGGCTCTACAGCCTCAACGCCCTGGTCACGGTCGAGGCGCGCGAGGGCCGCTTCGCCAAGGGCGTCGGGACCGGCTGGTTCGTCGAGGACCATCTGTCGCCGATCGGTCGGGGCGAGGCCGACCATGTCGCCGTGGCCGAGCGCTTCCTGGGCGCGCCCTACCAGTGGGGCGGTCGCGAGAGCCTGGGCCTGGACTGCTCGGGGCTGCTCCAGCAGGCGCTCTATGCCTGCGTCCGCGCCTGCCCGCGCGACACCGACATGCAGCGCGATTTCTTCCCCGAGATCGCCGAGGTCGAACGCCGGCGCGGCGACCTGGTGTTCTGGAAGGGCCACGTGGCCATCCTGCTGGACCGCGACACCATCCTCCACGCCAACGCCCACCACATGGCGGTCGTGGTTGAGCCATTGAGCGAAGCGATCAGCCGGATCGAGGCGGCCGGCGTCGGTGGGCCGCTGGGGTACCGGCGGGTGTGAGCTGCGGCGGCCTTTCCGACGCAGCGGGGAACGGGTCCGTCGTGCCTATTGCAGGCCGTGCCAATAGCCTTCGGGCGGTTGCCCAACGAGCCATCCCGATCCGGTAAAGGTCGCGATCTGGTGGCCCAGCGTATTGGCGAATTGTTCTGCGTCCCTGGCCTCGGGCGAAGCGGCCCAGGCCTGATCTTGGGCGGCCCCGTTGAGGCCCGCCCCGGAGCCTGTCAGGAACGCGGCGCGATCCTGGTAGGCGATCTGATGTCCGGCCGGCAGGGCGTGGCCCAATTCGTGGTTCACCGCGTATTCGAGGCCGCCGGACCAAAGCTGACTACCGAGGTTCGCCGCCAGATCCCCCAACTCGATGGTGACGGTTGCATGTGCGTTGATGTCCGAGAAATTGGCGAAGGTCGTTTGTGCGCCACGCAGCGTCGTAACGCCGGCCACTTGAGCGGAAGCCGAGTCGTAGATGTTGAAGTCGATATTCTTGATAAGCGCCACCAAATCCGCGCCGCGATAGATGTTACCAAGGGAGTCTTGGAACGTCTTCGCCCCGTTCAGCGCGGCTTCGCGAATGTCGTTGAAGATGGTTTCGATTATCTCGTCCGCCATCGCCCGTTCCACGGGGTCATCGGGGTTGATGGCGACGTGGACATGGTCCCGAACGTAGGTGGCCGCAGCGACGTCGGCGGCGTTGAAGCGCGCGGCCTCGACCGTGCCTGCAGCGGTGGACCGGTATCCGATGATCTGCACGCCCGCTAAAGAGCCTTGTTGGAAAGGCGGGCTGTAGACGACCAGTGGGGTCACGGTGTCCGCCGGCGGCGCCTGGGGCGGGGGATCACGCGTTAGATTTGCGGACATGGATGAATACTCCGGCGAG
>NZ_DATFAV010000051.1:0-6759 GCF_035254145.1 Caulobacter sp.
CCGCCGTACAGGAGGTCGTTGCCGGCGCCGCCGATCAGCGTGTCGTTGCCATCGCCGCCCTCGAGGTTGTCGAGCGCGTCGCCACCGTCGAGCGTGTCGTTACCGGCCTGGCCGCGGATCCAATCTTCGCCGGCGTCGCCCTTGATGGTGTCATCGCTGGCCGAACCGAAGAGCCAGTCGTTGCCGGCCCCGCCGGTGATGGTGACCGTGCCGACGAAGACGTAACCGCCGAAGTCCAGATTGTCGGCGCCGCTGGTGCCTGGCAGGGTCACATTGGCGAAGCCGCCGCTGGAAATGACTTCGACGGCGCGCAGCATGCTGAAGCTGAAGATCGTGTTGTCGGCCGATGCCTGAACGGTGTCATAGCCCGCGTCGCCCTCGACCCAGTCCACGCCCGAACTGACGCCCATCAGGAACAGGTCGTCGCCGTTCCCGCCCGACATACTGTCGTTCCCTGTCCCGCCGATCAGGGTGTCGTTTCCGTCGCCGCCGCTGAGGCTGTCGGCGCCGTCGCCGCCGTCGAGGGTGTCGTTACCCGCGCCGCCCCGGAGGTCGTCGAGCCCCGCCTCGCCCTTGATGTTGTCGGCGCCGGCCGTGCCGTAGACGATGTCGTTGCCCGCCCCGGCGCTGATGGTGGGCGTCCAGGGAATGGTCACGCCGGAGAAGTCCAGCGTGTCGGCGACGCTGGTGCCGGCGATGTTGACGTTGACGAAGCCGTTCAGGGCGAAGGCCTCGATGCCGGTCATCGACTTGATCGTGATCGTGACGTTGTCGGACGAGGCCTTGATCGTGTCGTAGCCCGCGCCGCCGTCGAAGGTGTCGGCGCCGTCGCCGGCCGCCACCAGGAAGGCGTCGTTGCCCGAGCCGCCGGCCAGGATGTCGTCGCCGGTCCCGCCGATGATGATGTCGTCGCCGACGCCGCCCGTCAGGGTGTCGACGCCCGCCAGGCCCTCGAGTTGCCAGTCCTGGACGTCGGGCACGGTGAAGGTGTTGGCCGCCGTGGTGCCAGTCCAGTAGCTGTCGATCTTGTCGATCAGGGTGATGACGATGTCGCTGCTGCTGGTCAGCACCCCGTCGCTGGCCTGCACCGTGATGGTGTGGGTCGACTGGACGTCGTGATCGAGCAGGGCGCCGTTGATCACGGTCACCACGCCGGTGGTCGCGTTGATCGCGAAGCGACCGCCGGCGTTGTTGGTCAGGCTATAGGTCACCGCGCCGCCGTGCGGATCGGGGGCGGCGATGGTGACGCCGGTGGCTGAATTGTTGGGGGCGTTCTCGATCACGGTGTTGGCCGCGCCATTGACGTCGGCCGGCGTGGCCGGCGCGGCGTTGGTCACCGCGATGGTGAAGGCCGTGCTGGCGCTTTCCGCGCCGCTGGCGGCCTTGACGACGATCTGGTGCGAGGTCGCCGTCTCGAAGTTCAGCAGGCTGGCGTCGGCCACCGTGACCACGCCGGTCGAGGCGTTGATCGCGAAGCGCCCGCCCGCGTCGTCGAGCAGGCTGTAGACCAGCGGGCCGCCGTTGATGTCGGGCGTCGTGATCGTCAGACCGACCACGGCGTCGCCGTTCACCGCGCCTTCCGAGATGGTGTTGTCCGCGGCGTCGTCATCCTGCGGCGCGCCGTTGGCGATATTGGTGATGGCGACGGTGAAGTTGCGGCTGCTGAAGGCGCCCTGGCCGTCGGTGGCGCGCACGGTGATCTGGTGCGAAGCGGCGGTCTCGAAGTTGAGCTTGCTGGCGTCGGCCACGGTGACCACGCCCGTCGTCGGATCGATGGCGAAACGGCCGCCGGCGTCGTTCGACAGGCTGTAGCTGACGGTTCCGGTCTTCGGTTCGCTGGCCGAGGCGGTGATCCCCACCAGGGCGCCGTTGGCGACGTCCTCCGAGACCGTGTTGGCGGCGGTGTCGACATCGACCGGCGTCGTCGGCGGGGCGTTGGCCACGTCGATGGTGAAGGTGGTGTCGGCCGTGGCGCTCCCGTCGCTGGCCCGGACGGTGATCTGATGCGAGGCCGCCGCCTCGTAGTCGAGCAGGCTGGCGTCGGCGACGGTCACCGCGCCGGTGGCGGCGTTGATGGCGAAACGGCCGCCCGCGTCGTCGACCAGGCTGTAGGTCACCCCGCCGTTCGGGTCGGCGGCGACGATCGTCAGGCCCGACACGACGGTCCCGTTGGTCGCGGCTTCGGACACGGTGTTGGCGGCGGCGTTGGTGTCCGCCGGCGCGGCCATGGGAACATCGGTCACGGCGATGGTGAAGCTGGTCGCGGTCACGGCCGTCCCGTCGCTGGCCTGAACGGTGATCTGATGCGAGGCGGCGGTCTCGAAGTTCAGCTTGGACGCGTCGGCCACGGTGACCACGCCAGTGGCGGAATCGATGGCGAAGCGGCCGCCGGCGTTGTCGGTCAGGCTGTAGATGACGCCGCCGTTCGGGTCCGTCGCGGCGACCGACAGACCGGCCACGACCGCGCCGTTGACCGCGCCCTCGGCGACGGTGTTAGGGGCCGCGTCGGAGTCGGCCGGAGCGGTGGGCGCGACATTGGTCACCGCGATCGTGAAGCTGGCCGAGGACACGGCCGTCCCGTCGCTGACCTGGACGGTGATCTGATGCGACGCGGCGGTCTCGAAGTTCAGCTTGGAAGCGTCGGCCACGGTGACCACGCCGGTGGTCGGATCGATGGCGAAACGACCGCCGGCGTCGTTGAGCAGGGACCAGGTCAGGGTCTGGCTCGCGTCGGGATCGACGGCGCTCAGCGTCAGACCGGCGACCACGGCGCCCGTGGCCGCGCCCTCCGCGATCGTGTTCGCCGCGCCATCGCCATCGGTCGGCGCGGACGGCGCGGTGTTGGGCGCGGGCAGGTCGATGATCGTCGCGCCGAACTTCAGGTGCTCGACATTGTGCAGCGTATCGGTCCCGTCCGGCCCCGTGATGGTGGCCGAGCTGGTGGTCCCGCTCCAGACGTAGTCGCCGGCCGCGCCCGAGAACACCGCCGTGTCGTCGCCGTCGCCGCCATCGAGCGTGTCGTCGCCCGCGCCACCGTTCAGGATATCGTCGTCGGCCTGGCCGTTCAGCGTATCGTCGCCCAGCCCGCCCGAGAGATTGTCGTCGCCCGCGCCGCCATTGACCAGGTCGACCAGGTCGGGCGCGCCTTCGTCACCGGCGTAGACATCGTCGCTCGAACCGAAATCCTTCACGTACATGGCTATACTTCCACGCTGGAGGGCGAACGCCCAGAGGTTGAGAAGCTTAGCTATGCATGTGCCTGGCGAGGCGCCTAGATTTCGCCCCATTCTACCCAAGATTTACCTGTGGATATTAATCTTCCATGCGTAGAGCGCATGATTAACAACCTAAGCGGGCGGATCTCCGGACGCGGGAATGACAGAGCCGCGAGCAGGATCCTGGATGTCGCAACGCCCCAGATAGAGCGCGCACCGCCGCTAGAAGCGGCCAGCCAGCGCTAGGCTGCTGGACGCCCGCCGGCGGACATCGCCGACTCCTGAGAAGGGTGGTGAGCGGACCTCTCAGAAGCTGGCTTGACCGCATGGCGCTGGTAGTTTGCCATGAGGAGCGGGCATGATGAGAACCTAGCCCCCCCGCGTGCAGCTGGCGAAGAGGTTTCCATGGGCGCTCACCCAGCCTTGTTGATCGCGGCGATCGCCGCTCTCTGGAGCGCGCACCCTGCGCCCTCGCACGCCTCTGGCGCGGAGGCGCCGGACCCCCACCATCGGATTGATGCGCTTTTCGCGGCCTGGGACGGCCAAGACACGCCCGGCTGCGCGGTCGGCGTCTCCCGGGACGGAGTCCTCGACTACGCGCGCGGCTATGGCATGTCGAACCTTGAGTTCGACGTCCCCATCACGCCGGGGTCGGTCTTCCACGTCGCGTCGATCTCCAAGCAGTTCACCGCTTTTTCGATCGGCCTGCTGGCGCAGGACGGCAAGCTGTCGATGGACGACGACATCAGGAAATATCTTCCCGAGATGACCAACATCGAGCGGCGGATCACCATCGCCAACCTGATCCACCACACCGACGGCCTTCGCGAACAAGGCCAACTCCTGAACCTGGCGGGCTGGCGGGGCGACGACCTCTACACTCAGGACGACGTGCTCTGGGCGTTGTCACGGCAACGGAACCTGAACTTCGAGCCGGGGACCGAGGTCGTCTATGGCAACGCCGCCTATACTCTGCTGGCGGTGATCGTGCAGCGCGTGTCGGGTCAGTCGCTGCGCGCGTTCGCCGATACACGGATTTTCCGGCCGCTGGCGATGACCGACAGCCATTTTCGCGACGACCATACCGAGCCGACCCGTGGTCGCGCCGCGGCCTATGCCGCGCGGAGCGGTGGCGGATGGAGCATCAGCATCCCCAACATCGATCACTATGGCTCGACCAGCCTTCTGACCACGGTCGGCGACCTGCTGAAGTGGGAGCAGAATCTGATCGACGGCCGGGTCGGCGGCAAGGCGCTGGTGGGCTGGATGCGGACGTCCGGCGCCCTGAACGACGGGACGAAGATCGGTTACGGCGGCGGGCTGCGGCTAGCGGAATATCGCGGCCTGCCGGTGGTGAGCCACGATGGCGCCGACGGTGGCTACCGCGCCGAGGCCACGCTCTTCCCTGACCAAGGCCTGGCGATCGTCGCGCTGTGCAACGGCGCGGCGATCACGCCAACAGAACTAACCCGCAAGGTGGCGGAAATCTATCTGAGCGACCACCTGGCCCCGCCCACCCTTGCGCCGGCCGTGGCGACCCCCGCGGTCGAACAGTCGGCCTTGGCGGGCACGTATTGGAGCGCGCAGACCGACGAGGTGGTGCGGCTGGAATGGAAGGATGGCGCGCTGCGCCAAGTGGGATCACCGGTGGCCCTGGTCCCGATCGGGGGCGGCGCGTACCGTCCGGGCGACCTGTCGCAAGAGTGGCGCTTTATCCCGCCCGCCGCCGGCGCGCCAGCCGGGTCTCCGCCCGAGCTTCGCATCAGGGATTTCTGGCCCACCCATCGGGCCTTCGTCCGCGTGGCTCTGCCCGCCCCGACCGCCTCGGCCCTGGACGGGCTGGTCGGGCGTTACCGCAGCGAGGAGACCGACATGACCTATACGGTCAGCGTCGCGGACGGTCGCCTTTCGTTGACGTGGCCGCGAGGGTACGAGGTTTCGCTACAGGCGATTGGCGGCGACCGCTTCGTCGGCTCACAAGGCACGGTCACGTTCACACGAAAGCCGTCGGGCGAGGTGGACGGACTAACGATCAGCAATCGCCGCCTTCGTCGGTTGAGGGCTGAGCGAGCGATCGGATGACGCGCCAACGCTCATCGAGGTCGCCCAGATCCGCGCGTATCCGCCCACCTCATCGCCGACGGCGCAGCCGCCCAGCGGCCCTTTGAAGGACGCCGCAAGCGGGGTCTTGAAAAACCTCGTTAGCGACAAGGTGGTACGTATGAATGTCCGGTTGGGGGCGAAAGCGGAAATGCCCCTTCACCCGGTCGCGGACCTTGCACGCGTCATGCGGCGACGCGCCGCCTGGCCAGCTCACTAGGCGCTGGCCGTCCAGCTGGCTGGCCTCTTCTACCGCCGCTTCAGTTTCCGCAGCGCCGCGCGCATGGCCACGGCCTGGGCGGCAGGCTGGGCGGCGGGCTGGGCGGCGGGCGGTTCCGGCGCCTCGAAGGGCTTGCCCGCCTTGTCCATGCGGCGGACGAAGTCCTCGATCAGGTCCAGCGGACGCTCGGCGTCCTTCTCCGCCTTGCTCGCCTTCTCCGGGGGCGTCATGGCCGCGACCTTGCGGACCGTGGCCGCCATCTGGCCGCACAGCCTGGCCTTGTCGCGGGCGCGGGCCTGGACGGCGGGGTCGTCGCTGGACTCGGCCGTGGCCCAGGTCTCGTCGAGGGCGGCCATCAGCTTGGCTTGCAGGGCGGCGCACCACTGGCGGGGCGAGCGGGCGGCGTGGGTTTCGGTCTGGCTCATGAGATCAAAGCATGAAGCCGCTGGGAGCACCGGGGATAAGAAACGTGCGTTTTTGTCTAAGCCATTATCGAGGAACGGAAACGTTCGTTCCCAGGCGGGGAAAGGACGGGAATATCCCCTCTCCCCTTGCGGGAGAGGGTGGCCCGCGAAGCGGGTCGGGTGAGGGGTCGCACGGCGGCGCCCAGAAACCCCTCATCCGGCGCTTCGCGCCACCTTCTCCCGCAAGGGGAGAAGGCCCCTGTGGATAACTTTCAGCGCCCGCGCCGCGCGGCCCAGACGATCGCGGCGCTGGACAGCAGGATCCCGCTGATCAACGCCCCCAACGCCAGCAGGCCGGCCGGCGTCACGCTGACCTCGGCGCGGGCGCGGATCGGGCCGGCCTGGAACTCGGCGACGGCGGTCTGGCGGTCGTCTTCCGGGATCGGGAAGTTGGACATGGCGGTCTCCACGGTCGCCCCCTGTGGATAACCTCGCGCGCCGCGCAAAGCAAAAGCCCCGCGCCTTGCGAGCGCGGGGCTTTAAAAGCTTCGGATCGGGTCGAACGCTTAAGCGATCTTCTCGACCTGATTGTATTCCAGCTCGACCGGGGTCGCGCGGCCGAAGATCGAGACGGTGACCCGCAGGCGGGCCTTTTCCTCGTCGACCTGCTCGACCGTGCCGTTGAAGCTGGCGAACGGGCCGTCGGTGACGCGGACGTTCTCGCCCACCTCGTACAGCACCACGGCCTTCGGAGCGGCGACGCCCTCCTCGATCGTGCCGATGATGCGCTGGACTTCCTTTTCGGAGACCGGCATCGGCT
>NZ_DATFAV010000052.1:0-8981 GCF_035254145.1 Caulobacter sp.
CGCCCGTTCTCGCGAGCTTGGCTTGCTTCAAGCATGCGCTCAACGGAAAGCCCTCGTCAACATTCACGCGCGCGAGAGTGAATGTTGACACGATCGCGGATCGCCGTCACGGTTGGGATCAAGTCGGCGGGGAACGATCGGCGCATCGGAGGGGAGAAATCATGAGGACGGGGCTATTCAGGAATGCGGCGCTCGCCGTCATCTTGACGGGCCTGGTCGCGGCCCCGGCCGGCGCGCGGGCCGATCAGCCCATCGTTCGTTCGCCGGCCGGCGCCGTTCGCGGGGCGGCCCAGGACGGTGTCCAGGTCTTCAAGGGAATTCCCTATGCCGCGCCGCCGGTTGGCGAGAGACGCTGGAAGCCGCCCGCCGAGGCCGCGGTCTGGTCCGGCGTTCGTGACGCGACCCGGTTTGGTCCGGCCTGCTTTCAGCCGCCGCCGCGTGTCGGCAACATCTATGCCGATCCGCCCGACGCGATGAGCGAGGATTGCCTGTCGCTGAATGTCTGGACCCCGGTCAAGGGCGGCAAGACCGCGCCGGTGCTGGTGTGGATTCACGGTGGTTCGCTGATCGGCGGCGCCAGCAGCGAAACCCTGTACGACGGCGCGGCCATGGCCCGGCGGGGCGGTGTGGTCGTCGTCTCGATCAACTATCGCCTGGGCGTGCTCGGCTATCTGGCCCATCCCGAACTCAGCGCGGAATCGGCCGAGCGCATATCGGGCAACTATGGCCTGCTGGACCAGATCGCGGCCCTGCGTTGGGTGCGGAAGAACATCGCCGCCTTCGGGGGCGACCCGGCCAACGTGACTATCGCCGGGGAGTCCGCCGGCGCCTTGAGCGTCATGTACCTGATGGCCTCGCCCCCGGCCCGCGGGCTGTTTCACAAGGCCATCGCGGAAAGCGCCTACATGATTTCGACGCCGGATCTGCGCGAGGCGCGGTTCGGTCACGCGCCGGCCGAGGCGGCGGGCGCCGCGGTGGCGGCCAAGCTGGGCGCCAAGGATCTGACGGCCTTGCGGGCCATGGACGCCGCCGCCTTGACGAGCGCCGCCCTGATGGCCGGCTTCCAGACCTTCGGCGCCGTGGACGGCAAGATCCTGCCGCGCCAATTGGTCGAGACCTTCGATCGCGGCGAGCAGGCGCGCGTACCGATCCTGGCCGGCTTCAATAGCGGCGAGATTCGCTCATTGCGCATCCTGGCCCCGCCGCCGCCCGCCGACGCGGGGACTTACGAGGCGAAGATCCGCGAGCGTTACGGTGACCTCGCCGACGACTATCTCAAACTCTACCCATCCACGGATATCGCGGAGAGCGTTCTGCTGGCCCCGCGCGACAGCTTGTACGGCTGGACCGCCGAGCGGCTGGTCGCCAAGCAGACGGCGGTCGGCGCGCCTGGCTACTTCTACATCTTCGACCATGGCTATCCGGCGGCCGAGGCGGCTGGGCTGCACGGGTTTCACGCCAGTGAGATTCCCTACGTCTTCGGCACGGCCGACAAGACGCCGCCAGCCTGGCCGAAAATCCCCGACACGCCAGCCGAGGCTAAGCTTTCGACCGCCATGATGGACTACTGGACCGCCTTCGTTCGAACCGGAACGCCCAAGGCGTCCGGCGAGGCCGCGTGGCGTCCCTATGGCGTCGAGCGCGCCTATATGGCGTTCGTCGACGGGCCCCGGCCCGGCGTGCATATGCGGCCCGGCATGTACGAGCTGAACGAGGCGGTCGTGTGCCGCCGTCGCGCCCAAGGCGACATCCCATGGAACTGGAACGTCGGTGTCGTCTCGCCGCCGCTGCCGGCTCCTGTTTCCCAATGCCGATGAGTTGCGTGCCGATGATCGACGGTGAAATGCAGGCGTTCCCGCTGACGCTGGACAAGTTCCTGGACCACGCCGCCAAGTGGCGCCCGGACGCTGAGGTCGTGACGGGGCGCGAGGGCGGTCGGATCGATCGGATTGGTTATGCGGAACTGAAGGATCGCAGCCGTCGCGCCACCGCCGTCCTGGCCGCCATGGGCGTCAAGGCCGGTGATCGTGTCGCGACCCTGGCCTGGAACAGTCAGGATCATGTCGAGGTCTGGTATGCGATCATGGGCATGGGCGCGGTCTGCCATACGCTGAATCCGCGCCTGACCGCCGAGCAGCTGGCGTCGATGGTCGATCAGTCGCAGGCGCGCATTCTGATCGTTTCGGCAGATCTCGCGCCGCTGGCGGCCAGGATCCGGGCCGTCGCAAGAGACGTCGAGCGCCTGTTGATCATCGACGGCGAAGCAGCCGAGGGCGAGTCGCTGAGGCCTCTGGTGGACGCCGCCGACGGCACGGGTGTGGTCTGGGGAGACTTCGACGAGACAGCGCCCTGCGGCCTCTGCTTCACCTCGGGCACCACGGGGGCGCCGAAGGGCGTGACCTATACCCACCGTTCCAGCTTCCTGCATGCCCTGCGGCTCTTGCAGGTGGACACCATGGCGATCTCGGGCGGTGATACGGTGTTGGCGGTGGTGCCGATGTTCCACGCCAACGCGTGGGGATTGCCGTTCGCGGCGCCAGCCGCCGGCGCGAGGCTGGTCCTGCCTGGTCGACATACGGACGGCGCAAGCCTGGCCCGGCTGATCGCCGCCGAGGGCGTCACCGTCGGGGTGGGAGTGCCGACCGTCTGGCTGGGCCTCCTGGAGCATGTCGAGGCCACCGGAGTCGTATTGCCGACCCTGCGCCGCATCATCGTCGGTGGCGCGCCGATGCCGCCGGCGTTGATGGAGCGCCTGGAGACGCGCCTGGGCGTTCGGGTTCAGACCAGTTGGGGCATGACCGAGCTGTCGCCGTCGGGTGTGGTCGCGCCCTCGAGCGAACCGTCTCAAGCCGCGCTCGCGGGGCGACCGGCGATCGGCGTGGACCTCCTGCTGACCGACGCCGAAGGAACGCCGTTGCCGGAGCAGCGAGGCGTCGAGGGCCATCTGCGGGTCAGGGGCGCGGCGGTCATCGAACGCTATTTCGGCGACGACGCCACCGCGACCGACGCGAGCGGCTGGTTCCCGACCGGCGATCTCGCCCGGATCGACGACGATGGCAATCTGATGATCACCGGCCGCGCCAAGGACCTGATCAAGTCCGGCGGCGAATGGATCAATCCCGCCGAGATCGAGGCCGTGGTCGGGGCGCTGCCGGAGGTCTCGCTGGCCGCCGTGATCGGCCGATCCGACGACAAATGGGGCGAGCGACCGATCCTGCTGGTCGAGACCCAGGCCGAGGTCAGCGACGAGGCGCTGTTGGCCTGCCTGCGCGGCCGCGTGGCCTCGTGGTGGATCCCGGACGCGATCTTCCGTCTCCCGCGCATGCCCCTGGCCGCGACTGGCAAGATCGACAAGCTCCGGCTGAGGTCGGAATACGGCGGAGGCTGACGCTTCGAGCCCTTCGACGCCGATATCGGCTTCCATGTGGAGTGAAGCGCGAAGACGGGGCAGGGCGCCGCCCAAAACACTCACTGCGTATCTGGTGAAGAATTTTGCGAGCCCGGCTCGCGAGTAGAAAGGAAAGTTCGATGTTGCTCAACGGACGCGTCGCGATCGTCACCGGAGGCGGCGGGGGACTGGGCCGCGCCCATGCGCTGTATCTGGCCAGCCAGGGCGCCAAGGTGGTCGTCAACGACCTCACGCAGGACGCCGCCGATCACGTGGCGGCCGAGATCGCTGCCCGGGGCGGCGCCGCGATCGGCGTGGCGGGCTCGGTCACCGACGAGGCGGCGGTGAACGCGATGGTCGAACAGGTGCTTGCGCGTTGGGGCCGGATCGACATCCTGATCAGCAACGCCGGCATCCTGCGCGACAAGACCTTCGCCAAGATGAGCCTCGACGACTTCCGCCTGGTGGTTGATGTGCATCTGATGGGCGCGGCGGTCTGCGCCAAGGCGGTCTGGGGCGCCATGCGCGAGCAGGGCTATGGCCGCATCGTGATGACGACCTCGTCCTCGGGTCTCTATGGCAACTTCGGCCAGGCCAACTACGGCGCGGCCAAGATGGCGCTGGTGGGCCTGATGCAAACCCTGGCCATCGAGGGCGAGAAGTACAATGTGCGCGTCAACTGCCTGGCCCCGACGGCGGCGACCGGCATGACCGAAGGCGTGCTCTCCGAAGACAGTCTGAGGTTGCTGGATCCGGCCCTGGTCAGCCCCGGCCTGCTGGCCCTGGTCCACGATGACGCCCCAACCCGCGCCATCCTGTGCGCCGGCGCCGGCCACTTCGCGACAGCCAACATCACCCTGACCGAGGGGCGCCATATCGGGGGCGGCGCGGATGCGGGCGAGCAGTTGATCCGCCAATGGAGCGGCGTCGTTGATCGCAAGGGCGAGATCGTTCCCGCCTACGGCTTCACCCAGGCCGAGCGCGAGGTGGCGAGCGCCGGCGGCCTCTCCAAGATCGCCGCGGGGCAAGCCTGATGCGCCAGGCCGTCATCGTTTCCACGGCTCGCACGCCGATCGGTCGCGCCTATCGCGGCGCGTTCAACGACACTCCGTCGCCGACCCTGGCCGCCCACGCCCTGTCCGTCGCCATCGAGCGCGCTGGTGTCGCACCGGATGAGATCGAGGACTGCATCCTCGGCTGCTCGCTGCCACAGGGCCACCAGCACACCATCGGCCGCATGGCGGCGCTGCGGGCGGGTCTGCCCGTCACCGTGCCCGGCATGACGATGGACCGCCAGTGTTCGTCGGGTCTGATGACCATCGCCACGGCGGCCAAGCAGGTGATCGTGGACCGCATGGACGTCATCGTGGCTGGCGGCGTGGAGTCGATCTCGCTAGTCCAGACGCCGGACCTGCGCGTCGACCAGGATCCGGGGCTGCTGGCGCTGCACGACGACGCCTACATGCCTATGCTCGACACGGCCGAGACGGTGGCCAGCCGTTATGGGATCAGCCGCGAGGCCTGCGATCTTTATTCCATGGCCTCGCAGTATCGCGCCGCGGCCGCCCAGACCACCGGCCGCTTCGACGCCGAGATCGCGCCGATGACCGCGCGGATGCGGGTCGTCGACAAGGAGACGGGCGCGGTCTCGCACCGCGAGGTGACCTTGAGCCGCGACGAGGGCGTGCGTCCCGAGACGACGCTGGAGGGGCTCGCCGCTCTGAAGGCCGTACGACCGAGCGGCGTGGTCACGGCGGGCAACGCCAGCCAGCTGTCCGACGGCGCCTCGGCGTGCGTGGTCATGGAGGCCGGTCTCGCCGAGAAGCGCGGCCTTGAGCCCTTGGGGCGCTATGTCGGCATGGCGGTCGCCGGAACCAAGCCCGACGAGATGGGCATAGGCCCGATCTTCGCTATCCCGTGTCTCCTGGAGCGTTTCGCCCTCTCGATGGGCGACATTGGCCTTTGGGAGTTGAACGAGGCCTTCGCCTGCCAGGTCGTCTATTGCCGCGATCATCTGGGCATTCCCGACGAACTGCTGAACGTCAACGGCGGCGCCATCGCCATGGGCCATCCGTACGGCATGTCGGGCTCGCGCCTGGTCGGTCACGCCCTGCTGGAAGGCAAGCGTCGTGGCGCGAAGCATGTCGTCGTGACCATGTGCGTTGGCGGCGGCATGGGCGCGGCGGGCCTCTTCGAGGTGCTCTGATGCGCTGGCTGATCGCCTTGGCGGCGTTGATGGTCGCCCATGGCGCCATGGCCCAGGCGCCGGACCCGGCGATCGCCCACGCCGACTACGGCGATCCGGCGCTGTGGCTGTGCCGCCCGGACCTGAAGGACAACCGTTGCAAGGTCGATCTTTCCGCCACCGTGGTCGCGCCCAGCGGCAAGCTGAGCGTCGAGCGGTACGTTCCGGCCAAGGATCCCAAGATCGATTGTTTCTTCGTCTATCCGACGGTGTCCAACGATCCGGGCTGGCTCTCGGATTTCTCGCCCAACGCCGACGAATGGGACGACATCAAGCTGCAGTTCGCGCGCTTTGGTTCAGTTTGCCGCCAGTTCGCGCCACTATATCGACAAGGGACGCTACGCCGCCTGCGCATGGCCAGCGGCGGGCCCAGGCCCGAGGGAGATCCGCCGCCGCCGGGCGTTGGCGGCTATGCCGATGTCCTGGACGCTTGGACCTGGTATCTGGCCCACGCGAACGAAGGGCGGGGCGTCATCCTGATCGGCCATAGCCAGGGCGCGGCGGTCCTTACCCGGCTGCTGGCCGAGGAGATCGAGGGCAGGCCGGTCCATGGCCAACTGGTCTCCGCCCTGCTGATGGGCGGCCTGGTGACCGTGCCGCCGGACAAGGATGTCGGCGGTTCATTCAGGTCGACGCCTTTGTGTCGAAGCAGCGACCAGATCGGTTGTGTGATCACCTATGTCACTTTCCGCGATCGCCTGCCGCCGCCGGCCGTCTCGCGGTTCGGCCGCGCCCACGACGGTTTGCGGGCCGCGTGCGTCAATCCGGCGAACCTGGCGGGCGGAGCGGGGCGGCCGGAGTCATACTTCTTGACGAAGGGCTTCCTCAACGGCTCGGGCGGGGACCAACAGACACAATGGGTCCGGCCCATGCGGCCGATCAAGACGCCTTTCGTGAAGACGCCGGGCCTTGTCACGACCGAATGCGTTCGCAGGGGCGACTTCGACTATTTGTCGCTCCACGTGAACGCCGATCCGAAGGATCCACGCACCGACGAGCTTGGCGGACAGATCATCCGAAAGACCGGCGCGGACCTGTCCTGGGGCTTACACCTGATCGACGTCGACCACTCGATCGGCACCCTGATCCGCGTCGCCGCTCAGCAGGCCAAGGCCTACGAGTCCCGCCGGAACTGACCGCGCGACCGGAAAGCGGTCGCTCGCGACCCGCTACCCGATCCCCGGCGCGCCGAGGGCTCCGATTGACTCTTCGTCGGTCGCCTTGGCTTGCGGTCTGTCTTGAGCGTCTGGCCAGGTCGTCCGTCTCGGAAGTCCGGGCGAGAGGAACAGAACCGGGAGCTTCAGAACCAGGAGCTCGCCATGAATGCAGCCGTCGACGGCGCGCTCCCAGGCGTTGGCCTGGCGCCGCCCGTGATCCTTCAGCCAGCCATCGTATGGCGCCCAGTGACTGGGTTCGTCCTGTTCGATGACGCGGAAGATCTTCGTCAGCATGCCATCTTGGAGCACGGCGCGATTGCGCAGCAGCGCCTCGACCTGGCGGTGGCCGCGCCGCTCCGTCAGAGAGACAATTCTGCAAAGACTCTCGAAATTCTCGTCGCGACCGATGAGCAGGGGATCCAGCTGGTCGATCGGGGATCCGAACATGATCTCGACGAACCGATCGATGTGTCCGAACGCGCGGTCGAGATCGAACGGCATGACCGCGCGGCGCTCGAACCAGCGGCGAAACATGAGGTAGTGCTTGTATTCGTCGGCGCGGTGTTTCTCCACCAGCGCGATCAAGGCGTCGTCATGGGGCCAAGTCAGGCGGATCGCCGACAGCATGCGGTCGAGCGCGGTGTACCCCCGGTGTTCGTTGTAGATGTAGATCGAACAGAGAAGGTCGAGAAAACGGCCACGAAGCGCATCACCCATGGGCGCAAATCCTAAATCGCCCCCAACGCCCTGGGCCGAAGTCCCGAGCATGGACCTTGGCTGCAACGGCCGGCGGCGCCAAAACGTTCCGGAAGGACGCCGCCGGCCATCGGCGCTATCGAAGCTTGGCTTGAGCCTGGGCGAGCAGCGCGGCGGCCTGAGCCTTCCGACCTTTGTCGGCTACCTCGCGGCCGGGGCGCGCGGGAGCAGCCAACGCCTTCTGAAGCGCCTTGGTGGCTCCAGCGTAATCCTTCTGCCGCATCAGGAAATCGCCGTAAAAGAAGTTGGAATCCACGCCGTTCGGGCTGGCGGCCAGAGCCTTTTGTAGATAGCCGCGAGCCTTGCCGGCGTCGCCGAACCCTACGGGAAAGCCGGGCACCTGGGCGTAGAGCGAACCCAGGCTGGTGTAGACCGAGCCGTCGCCCAGGGCCGCCGGGTTGATCCTCTCGGCCTGCTCCAGCAGCGATTTGGATTCTTTGGCCAGGGCTAGGCCGCCCAGACCGCCCTTGGCGCCGGCTTGCGTCGCCTTGGCGATGGCTTCCCAGACAAGGGGCTCGGCCTTGCCGGGGTTCTGACGCGCCAGGGCGTCGGCCTCTGTGGCCACCTGGGCGGCGGCGGAGGCCTGGGCGGTCTTGTCGGTGATCTCATAGTTGGCGTGGGCCCAGCTGCGGGCGATGCCGTCCAGGCGAGCGTCCAGCGCGTCGGCCTTGGCCGCGCCAACCGAGAAGGCGAGGGCGGCGGCGACGCTCACGGCGAGGAAGGGGGACTTGGTCATGAGAAGGATTTCCGTGTCGATCAGCGGGCGAAGATCTGGGCGGCCTTGCGGTCGTTGGCCGCGAGGGCGCGGTCGACCAGTCCTGGCAGCAGGGCGTTGAGGCGAACGAAGAAGCTTTCCGGGAAGCCCAGATAGACATCCCGGCGCCGGGCGTTGATGGCCGAGACGATCCGGCGCGCGGTGGCCTCGGGCGGGTCGATATGCATTTGGGTCAGCTTGGCGAACTCCAGGACACGGTCCGAGACCATGGCGGTGCGGACCGCGCGCGGCGCGACATAGGTCACGTCCACGCCGGTACCGGCCAGTTCGCGGCGCAGGGCCTGGCTGAAGCCGCGCAACCCGGCCTTGGCGCTGGAATAGGTGGCGAAGTGAGCGAAATTGATCGAGCCGAAGATCGAGCCGATATTGACGATCTGGCCCGATCCCCGCGCCTTCATCGTCGGAATGACGGCCTGGGAAAGGCGCACGGGCGCGATCAGATTGACCAGATAGCCCGAGTGCAGATGGGCTGGGTCCTCGTCCTCGACGGGGCCGAAGTGCTGGACGCCGGCCAGGTTTACCAGGATGTCCCAGCGACCAGTGCGCACGTCCTTGGCGGCGGCTTCGATGCCGTCGAGGGTGGCGAGATCGTGACGAAGGAAATCGTCGACACCGTCCGGCCGCGTGCGGCCCAGCGCCACGACATGGGCGCCTTCGGCC
>NZ_DATFAV010000053.1:0-42639 GCF_035254145.1 Caulobacter sp.
TCCAGGATCGAGTCGGCCGCGAAGGGCGGCGGGACGTAGATCACCGAGGCGTCGGCGCCGGTGGCTTCCTTGGCTTCGCCGACGGTGTCGAACACCGGCAGGCCGATGTGCGTTTGACCGCCCTTACCCGGGGTGACGCCGCCGACCATCTTGGTGCCGTAGGCGATGGCCTGCTCGGAGTGGAACGTGCCTTGAGCGCCGGTGATGCCCTGGCAGATGACCTTGGTGTGAGAACCGATCAGAACCGACATTTAGCGGGCGCCCTTCACAGCGGCGACGATCTTCTCGGCGCCGTCAGACAGATCGTTGGCGGCGATGACGTTCAGGCCGCTTTCCGAGATGATTTTCTTGCCGAGTTCGACGTTGGTGCCTTCCAGGCGGACGACCAGCGGAACCTTCAGGCCGACTTCCTTCACGGCGGCGATGACGCCTTCCGCGATGATGTCGCAGCGCATGATGCCGCCGAAGATGTTGACCAGGATGCCCTTCACGGCCGGATCGGCGGTGATGATCTTGAAGGCCGCGGTGACCTTCTCCTTCGAAGCGCCGCCGCCGACATCCAGGAAGTTGGCCGGCTCGGCGCCGTACAGCTTAATGATGTCCATGGTGGCCATGGCCAGGCCAGCGCCGTTGACCATGCAGCCGATTTCGCCGTCGAGGGCGATGTAGGCCAGGTCGTACTTGCTGGCTTCGATTTCCTTGGGGTCTTCTTCGCTCTCGTCGCGCAGCGCCTTGATGTCCGGGTGACGGAACAGGCTGTTGCCGTCGAACGACAGCTTGGCGTCGAGGACGCGCAGGTGATCGTCGGCGGTGACGATCAGCGGGTTGATCTCCAGCATGGCCATGTCCTTGGCCATGAACGCCGTATAGAGCTGGGTCAGCAGCGAGGCGGCTTCCTTGGCGAGACCACCGGTCAGGCCCAGAGCCTTGGCCAGGGCGCGCTGGTGGGTCGGCCACACGCCCGTCGCCGGGTCGATGGTGAAGGTGTGGATCTTCTCGGGCGTCGCGTGGGCGACGTCCTCGATGTCCATGCCGCCTTCGGTCGAGGCGACCACCGAGACCTTGCTCGAGGCGCGGTCAACGAGAAGCGACAGGTAGAATTCCTTGGCGATCGCCGCGCCTTCTTCGATGTAGAGGCGGTTGACCTGCTTGCCCTTGGGGCCCGTCTGGTGGGTCACCAGCACGCGGCCGAGCATCTCGGCGGCGTTGGCCTTGACCTCTTCCACCGACTTGACGACGCGGACGCCGCCCTTGGCGTCGGGGCCGAGGCCCTCGAACTTGCCCTTGCCACGGCCACCGGCGTGGATCTGGCTCTTCACGACGAAGACCGGCCCGCCCAGCTTTTCGGCGGCGGCGGCGGCTTCATCGGGCGTGAAGGCGGCGAAGCCGCGCGGCACGGGGGCGCCGAACTCGGCGAGTACGGCTTTGGCTTGATGTTCGTGGATGTTCATGAGGGCCCGGTCTCGACGACGGCTTTCTGAAATGTGGCCGGGTTATAGGTGCGCTATTTCGCAGGCGCAACCGCACGCGATCGATAAGGTGAAGGCTTGCGCGCTTATGGCGTCGGGTGGGACGGCCTCCCGCCGCCCCTTGACCTCGCGGCAAGGGAAGCCCTTGACCCAGCGCAATTGTTACCGGTCACACTCTTCGCGCGAAATGACAACGCTTACCTCGGCGGACTCTTAAGTCTTCGGAGCCACGGAAACGGTCGCGCGCCGCTCCAGCTTGCCCCATCCGACCCGTCCGCCACGGATCGCCATCACCACGGATTTGACCACGACGTAGTACATGAGCTGGCGGTAGCCGAACCGCTGGATCGGCAGGAACGGCAGGTCCGCCCAGGGCGCGCGCTTCTCCAGGGCCATGCCCAGGGCGCCGGCGGCGAGATCGACCGCGATGAAGATCGCCCAATAGGCCAGGCTCAACAACGTGTCGTCGGGACGCCACTCCACCGGGTGGGCGACCACGCCGTACAGGCCCGAGACCAGCGCCCAGATCACCGCCAGGTCGACCAGCGGCGCGGCCACGGCCAACACAATCTGGAACAACCAGATCTGGGGCAGGGCCACGAAACCGAGCACCGGCGCCTTGGTGTTGAACATCGCCTTTCGGTGCTTCCAAACGCATTGGAGCGTGCCGAACGACCAGCGGAAGCGCTGCTTGAGCAGGCCGCCGACCGTGTCGGGCGCCTCGGTATAGGCGCGGGCCTCCGGATCGAAGGCCACCTTCCAGCCCGCGCGCTGGCAAGCGATGGTCAGGTCCTGGTCCTCGGCCAGGGTGTCGGATGGATAGCCGCCCAGGGCGTCCAGCACGCTCTTGCGCCAGGCGCCCACGGCGCCCGGCACCACCGTCACCGCGCCCAGGGCCGACAGGGCCCGCCGCTCCAGATTTTGCGCGGTGACGTATTCCAGGGCCTGCCAGCGGGTGACAATGTTCAGGCGGTTGCCGACGATGGCGTTGCCGGCCACCGCGCCGATGTCCGGATCCTGGAACCAGCGGGCCAGGCGCCCGATGGTCTCGGGCGGGAACAGGGTGTCGGCGTCCAGCGCCACCACGTACTCGCCCTTGGCGACGGCGAGGCCCCTGTTCACCGCCCGCGCCTTGCCGCCGTTCTCGAAAGACAGCAGCGTCACGCGCGGATCGTGCGCGAAATGGGTACGGACCTCCTCGGCGGTGCGATCCTTGGACCCGTCGTCGAGAACCAGGACCTCCAGGTTCTTCCAGTCGCTCTCCAGGATGCGGGCCACCGAGGCGGCGATGACCTTCTCCTCGTTGAAGCAGGGGATCAGCACGCTGACCAGCGGGCCGGTCGCCGGATCCAGGTCCGCTGGCGCCTCGTGGGTCCAGAAGCGGTGGACCAGCGCCAGGCTGGCCAGGAACACCAGACGCGCCACGCCCAGGAAGATCGCGGTCACGAACAGCACGGTCATCGCCGCCTGCGCCCAGCGGAAGAAGTCGAAGCCCAGGCGATCCAGAGCCAGGTCCAAGCCGTTGCGCGAGGTCGGCGGCATCACCTGCTGGGGGGTCATGCCGGCCAGGTCGCCGATCGTCACCAGAGTGTAGCCGCGCGCGCGGATCGCATCGATCAACCCCGGCAGGGCCGCGACGGTGCGGCTGCGGTCGCCGCCGGCGTCGTGCAGCAGCACGACCTGGCCCGGGCGATTGCCCGGATTGTCCAGGCGGTCGAGCGTGCGGTCGATGATCTGCTGGGGCGCGGGCTTTTGCCAGTCGTCTGGGTCGATGCGCAGGCCCACGGTCATGTAGCCGAGGGTCTGGGCGATCACGAGCGGCGCCACCTCGTGCGGGGTCGACGGCTCGGCGTCGCCGAAGAACGGCGGCCGGAACAGGCGCATCGAGCGGCCGGTGATCACCTCGAACAGGCGCTGGGTGGCGTTCAGCTCGACCTGCACCTGGGGCAGCGGCGTCTCGCCGATATTGGGATGGGTCCAGCTGTGGCCGCCCACGTCGTGGCCTTCGGCGACCTCGCGCTCCACCAGGTCGGGGCGCTTCTGCATGTTCTGGCCGATCACGAAAAAGGTGGCCGGCGCGTGCTTGGCCCTCAGCACGTCGAGGATCTTCGGCGTCCAGCGACCGTCGGGGCCATCGTCGAAGGTCAGGGCGACCATGCCCTTCCGCTGGCCGTAACGCTCGATGACGTAGGAGCTCGGCAGGACGTCATAGCGCTCGCCGGAGATCAGGCCGGTGTCGGGGTCGAACTCCAGGCTGCGCTTGCCGGGGGTGGGCAACTGCGCCACCCGCAGCACCTCGCCGCCGCCGTCGAAGTCGACGCCCTGGCCGTTCGCCAGGGTCGTGAGCCCTCCGGGCGAGGCCTGGCCGTACGGCTTGCCCAGCAGTGACCAGACGCCCGGATCCTCCATGCCCATCCGCCACAGGGCGTAGCCGCGCGGCTTCCAGGGATCGGTGACCTTGACCTGGTTGAACAGCGTCACCGCGTCCATGAACCACACCACATGGTCGTCGCCGTTGTCGTCGGTATAGGTGTAGGTCGGGTTGAGGGCGTCGTCGTCCATGCGGATGCTGGCGCCGGCGTCCTGGGCGTTGCGCATGGCCTCGTGGAAGGTGGCCGGCGCGCCGGACGCGCGGCCGCCGTCCTTGTTCAGCGTCCAGTCGTAGCCATAGGCGCCGAGGGCCATCACCGTGCGGGACGGATCCAGCCGGGCAAAACGCTTCTCCAGCTCGCTCTCGTACCAGTCCTGGCCGGCGTTGGGCCCGGGATCGCCGAGCGCGTAGTGTTGATCATAGGCCATCAGCACCAGGGTGTCGGTCGCCTGCTGCAGCCGCTTGAGCGGCCAGCCCTCTTCGTCGAATGGCGCGGTGACCCAGACCTCGCGGCCGGCTGGCTGCAGCGCGGCCCGCGCCTCCTGCAGGAACTTGGGATAGGCGGCGAGACCCTTGGCCGACAGCGCCTCGAAGTCGAAGACATAGCCGCCGTAGCCGCGCTGGGCCGCCAGGTCCTTGAGAGTGGCGATCAGCTTCGCCCGGGCCGCCGGGTTGGAAAACAGGGCGTCGGCCAGGGGGCCGTTGAACGCAGCGTTGGCCGAATTGTGCACCAGCGGCAGGACGGCCGGATGGTTCGGCGCGTTGGCGATCCGCGCGGTGCCTTCCGGATCGTCGACGACGGTGACGTCGCCCTTGGCGCCGTTGATGGCCACCCATTGCGGGGACACCACGTCCAGCTTGTCGATGTTGCGCCGCAGCGACTCGCGGCTGTCCTCGTCCCAGGCGACGTAGAAGCCGACCGACAACGGTCGCGCCGCGGCGTCGTCGGGCGCGATCTTAGGCCGGGGCACGCGTCGCCAGGACTTGACCGGCTTGACCCGGCGCGGCGTCTCCTGGTGCAGGGACGTCAGGACGTGCGGGTCCTTCAGCGGAGCGTCGGGCAGGCGCGGCGCGAAGGCCAGGGTGGCCACGAAGCCCGCGACGATCGCGGCCATCAGCGAGATGACGATCCCTAGGGCCAGCTTGGCCCGCCGTTCACGCTTGCCCGTGGGGTCGTGAAAGATAGGGCGGTCTTCGGGTGTCATGGCGGCGCTCGCGATCTTCGCGGCTCTTGATACCCGATCGTGACCGAAGCGTGGCGGTGGAAGGTTTGCGACCTTCCGCCGCCCGATCCGCGGGACTTAGTCGACCCAGTCCTGGTCCAGCCGGCGCGAGGCCAGGAAGAACAGCAACGCCGCCAGCAGATAGAAGCCCATGCCGGTATAGATCGCCCAGCGCAGGGATTCGGCCCCGAACGTCGGCTTCAGCAGGTCGGAGACGGCGCCGAAATAATAGACCCCGACGGCGATCCCCAGCAGGTTGTTAATCAGCAGGAACAGCGCCGAGGCCGTCGTCCGCATCGGGGCGGGCGCCAGATGCTGCACCGCCGCCGTGATCGGGCCGAGCCACGTCAGGTTCAAACCGGTCGGGATCAGGAAGATCACGAAGGCAAGGGCCAGGGCCGCCTGCCCTCCAAGCCCCCCGACAAGGCCCCCGCTATTCATGGCCAGGATGAAGCAGGGCGCCGAGATCAGGAAGGCCACCGCCGGGGTCAGGGGATAGCCGGCCTTCGACTTGGCGCCCAGGCGGTCGGCCATGGCCCCGCCCAGCCAGATGCCGATCACACCGCCCAGGAAGGCGATGCCCGAATAATACCAGGCGGTCTGAGCCAGGGTCAGGCCCAGGCTGCGCATGAAGAAGGACGGCAGCCAGGCGGCGACGCCATAGCCGCAGACCGAGGACGAGGCCGCCCCCAGCGACAGCAGCCAGAAGCTCGGCTTGGCGGCCAGAAGGCGAAGGACCTCCCCCAGCGGCGCGGCCGGCGCGGGCGCGGGCGGCGGCTCGCCCGGCGCGCGGTCGGCGCCGCCGCGCGCCGGATCACGCATCACCAGGCGAAACACCGGCGCCAGCAGCACGCCGAGCAGGCCCACGGCGATAAACGCCGTGCGCCAGCCGTAGTGGACGGCCAGCAGACCACCCACCAGCGTGCCGGCCGCCGTGCCCAGCGGGATGCCAAAGGCGTAGGCCGCGAGGGCGCGGGCCCGCTGATGCTTGGGGAAATAGTCGGAGATCAGCGAATAGGCCGGCGCCACGCCGCCCGCCTCGCCGATGCCCACGCCCATGCGGGCCAGGAACAGATGGCTGAAGCTGCCGACCACGCCGCAAAGGGCGGTGAAGCCGCTCCAGAGGGTTAGGGCGGCGGTCATGATCCAGACGCGGCTGAAGCGATCGGCCAGCCAGGCGATCGGGATGGCCAGGGTCGTGTAGAGCAGGGCGAAGGCCAGCCCGCCCATCAGGCCGAACTGGGCGTCGGTCAGGCCGAACTCGTCCTTGATCGGCTTGGCCAGGATGCCGAGGATCTGACGGTCGAGGAAATTGAAGGTGTAGGCGAGGATCAGCATCGCCAGGACGACGTAGCGATAGCTCGACGGCTTGCCTGCGGCTTGGGCCGGCGCCTCGATCCGGTTGTCGCTCATCACCCGCCCCCGCCTACGCCACTGACTACAAAAAATGGGCGGGGCTTGTTGCAGCAAGCCCCGCCCCAGCTTTCGCCTAGAGAATTAGAACGCCACCTCGATCGAGCCGGCGATGGTGCGCGGCGGTCCGTAGAAGCCGATCACCGAGTTGTTGTAGGTGGCCACGCCGAAGTTGTAGCCGCCCGTGCGATAGCGCTCGTCGGTCAGGTTCTTGCCGGTCAGGGCCAGCTTGTACTTGCCGCCCGGAGCGGTCCAGATCGCCGTCAGGTCGACCAGCGTGAAGGCCTTCTGGTCCAGCGCCGGCAGGGGCTGCTCGAACTGCTGGTAGGCGTCGCGATAGCTGACCATCGGGGTGATGGAGATATCGCCGCCGGCCAGTTCGCCGCGCCAGGTCAGGCTGACATTGCCCGTCCATTGCGGCGTGTTCTGGAAGCCGTAGAGATCGGCGACGTTGACCACCTGACCGGTCGCCAGGGTCTGCGACGGGTTCAGCGGGTTCGGCGCGCCGGCCGGCACGAAGCGGCTGAAGCGGTCGTACTTGGCGTGGATGTAGCCCAGGGCGACATTGCCCGACAGATGCGAGGCCAGCTTGGCGCTGGCTTCGAACTCGGCGCCGTACAGCGTCGAGGCGCCAGCGTTGTCGACCGAGCTGGCGATGCCCGACGGCACCACCACCTGGGTCGTCACCTGCTGGTCGGTGTACTTCGACAGGAACAAGGCCGACGAGAACGAGACGCGACGGTCGAGCGCGTAGCCCTTCAGGCCGGCCTCGTAGGTCTTCACGATCTCGGGCTTGTAGCCCTGGGTCGTCTGCGGGGTGATCGCGGCGTCGCCGCGCATGTCCCAGCCGCCCGACTTGTAGCCCTTGGAGAACGAGGCGTAGGTCGTCAGGTCGTCGTTAATGTCGTACGAGGCCGAGATGCGCGGCGTGAATTGCTCGAAGGTCTTCTCGGCGTTGTAGTTCGTGCGCACCTGCAGGATCGGGCGCTGGGCGCCGCCCTGGTAGGGCGAGCGGGTCGCGCCGAGGTAGAAGTAGCGGAACACGTTGGCGCGCTTGGCGTCGCGCGTGGCCCGGGCGCCCAGCGACACCTTGAACTTGTCGGTCAGGTTGGCGCTGAAGTCGAAGAAGGCCGCGAAGCTCTGAGTGCTGACCTTGCCGCCGTCGGCGATCGAGAGGCCGAGGTTGCCGGCGATGGTGTCGAACTCGCCCGAGGCCTGGCTGTTCATGTAGTAGAGGCCGAACACGCCCTGGACGTTCTCGTCCGAATAGACCGCCTGCAGTTCCTGCGAGAACGAGCGGTCGTCATAGGTGGCCGGCACGTCCAGCGTCGGCAGCGGGGTGCCGTCGAAGTCGATCACGGTGTCGGTGTGGCCGCGGCGATTGGCGGTGATCGACTTCAGCGTGACCTGGTCGGTGACGTTCCACTGGCCGGTCAGCGACACGCCCTTGGTCAGGACGTGGTTCTTGTCGCCCATGCCCGCCTGGGTGTCGTAGACGTCCAGCACCTTGTAGCCGCCGGTCAGCGACGGCAGTTCGCGGTGGCCGTGGCGGGGATTGGAGTTGTCCTCGACCCGGTCATAGGCCAGGCGGAAGAACAGATCCTCGGTCGGCTTGTACTCGGCGCTCAGGCGGTAGGCGTGGACGTCCTTGTCGTACTGGTCCGCGCCCGTGGTCAGGTTCGAGCCGTAGCCGTCGCGCTTGTAGAGGGCGTAGGCGGCGCCGATCGACAGGCCGGTCTCGGCGATCGGGGTCTGGGCCGTGACCAGCACGTCGGTCTGGTTGTAGCTGCCATAGGTGGCCTTGACCTTAGCGCCGGCCTCGTCGCCCAGGCGCTTGGTCACGTACTTGATCGCGCCGCCGATGGTGTTGCGGCCATAGAGGGTGCCTTGCGGGCCGCGCAGCACTTCGATGCGCTCGATGTCGAAGATGTCGAGCACGGCGCCCTGCGGGCGGTAGATGTAGACGTCGTCGACATACAGACCGACGCCGGGCTCGTAGCCCCACAGCGGATCCTGCTGGCCCACGCCGCGGATGTAACTGATCAGGGTCGAGTTCGAACCGCGGGCGGTCTGCACCGTGATGTTCGGGGTGGTCTGCTGCAGGACGGTGATGTCCGTGCCGCCCTGGCGTTCCAGCTTCTCGGCCGAGAAGGCCGAAACGGCGACCGGAACGTCCTTGAGGTTTTCCTCGCGACGGCGGGCGGTGACGACCACCTGGTCGACGCCGATGGACGTCTCGTCCGAAGCCGGGGCCTGTTGCGCCGAAGCCGCGCCCGCGACGGCGCTCCACGCCGCGCCAGCCAGCAGCGCGGCCTTCCACATCGAAGTCATGGGTTTCCCCTCCCTAGTTTCCACCCGCCCCGATCGGTCCTTTTGAGCGGACGCGTGTTCGAGGGTCGCCAATTCATCGAACGGCGAATTGCCTTCACCATCACCCGAACCGGCGCCAGAAGCCAGCACTTTTTCATCAGGTGATGAAAATGGATGGAAGCGACGCTCGCCGCCCTAGTCCGCCTTGGCGATAACGGCCTCGAAGCCCGCCGCGCAGTACGAGAACAATCGCGCCCGCACCGCCTCGAGGTCGCTGGAATGGCATTCGCCTTCCGACAGCGAGTCGATGCGGCCGGTCTCTGACAGGGCCAACATCATCGACCCCGTCAGGAACTGGTAGCACCAATAGAGATCGCGGTACTCGGCCCGGGGATGGACGGTCTTTAGGGTCTCGACCAGCCGATGGACCACCGGATCGAAAAAGCGGGTCATGGTCTCCCCGCCCCAGGCCGGCGTGTTGTTCACCTGGGCCACCAGGGCGAAGTAGCTCTTCCAGCCGGGGCCGCCGTCCTGCGAGATGCGCAACAGCGGGTCGATGAAGGCTTCGATCACGCCCTCGACCGTCATCGCGCCGGCGTGCGCCTTGACGTAGGCGTCCATCGAGGCTTCGCGGGCCTGGTTCAGGATCTCGGCCCGGCGCAGGAACACCGCGTCGAACAGCTCGCGCTTGGCGCCGAAATAGTAATGGATCAGCGCCGTGTCGACGCCAGCCTCGGCCGCGACCTGCCGGGTCGTGACGCCATAGAAGCCGTGGCGCGCGAACAGGCCCTCGGCCGCGTCGAGGATCGTCTCCTTCAGGTCCAGGCCCTTGGCCTTGGACGGACGGCCCCGCCCCCCGGCGCGGGCGCCGGACTTGGATGCGGGCTTGGCTGCGGTCATGGAAAAGGGCCCGCCGTGGTTGCGCTCCGTCCCCGGATAGGCGCAACCGCGGCGGCCTGGCAAGTGAGCGCCGTTATCTCAGGCCGATCTCAGGCCTGGACGAAGACTCCATGGAAGGTGACTGGCAGCGCCACGGGCGCCCGCCAGGCGGCGATCGGGCCTTGCTCCACGCGGCGGGCGTCGAACACGTGAAGCTCGGTGGCCTTGGCGTCGAGATTCAGCGTCGTGCCGACCAGCCAGCCGTCCAGCTCCTGGCTGGAGCCGGGACGCGGCGCGAAGACCATTTCCTCGACCAGGTGACGCGATCCAAAGCCGAAGACCTGCTCCCGGTCGCGCTTCCAGTCGCGCACGGCCACGCCCTGGAACAGGGGCCGGTCGGGCTGTTCGTTGGTGACGTGAACCGAGTATCGCCGCACCTCGCCGGCGAAGCGGGCGTCGCAGCGCGGGAATTCGGCGGTCGCCGCCTCCTTGGCCAGCTCGGCCCGACCATCCGCGCGCAGGGTGACCAGCGCCCGGCGCGGCGGGGGCCCCGGCACGTGCTTGCCTTGCAGGAACAGGCCGGCGTTCTGGGCCGTGCCGGTCGGATCCTGGTCGATGCAGGCGTCGAAGCGGATCGTTCCGTCGCGCTCCTCCCAGGCGTCGCCCAGGTGGAAGAAGAAGAACGGCGGCAGCTCGAACACACGGCGCTTGGAAAGGTCGTCCTTGTCGATGACCAGGACCTGGGTTCCCAGTTCCGGCTTCCAGGTCATGGCCGTGGAGATCGGCATCTGGAAGCGGCCCACCACCCACGGCTGCAGCACGATCACCAGGTGGCGCGCCGTGGCGGTGAAGTCGTGCATGTAGCTGGCGCGCGGCAGGTCGATCATTTCGGCCCTCTGCAAGGCGCCGTCGGCGGCGAGCCTCCAGACGATCGCGTGATGGCCCGAAAGGCCGAGGTTCCAGATCGTCCCGTCCGGCTGGACGCGCGGATGGGCCAGGAACGGCATGCCCTTGAGATCCGGCCGCAGGGTCTTGAAGCCGCGCGTCTCCAGGCTGGCCGGATCGAGCACGGTGGGCGAGCCGCCCTCCCACAGGGCCCACAGCTCGCCTCCAGCCATCAGCACCGAGGTGTTCGCGGCGTTGGCGTCGTCGGGACCGGTCAGGCGCGCGCCGGGTCCGGGCGGCGTGCCATAGCCGGGCGTGATCACGGCGTTGGCGGCCGCGTCGTTGCGGCGCTTGACCGTGTCGACGAAGCGGGCGGCCATCCGGGCCTCGCCTCCGGCGATCTGGAACTTGCGGACCATGCCGTCGCCGTCGAACCAGTGGCCGACCGAGCCGCCCGGCCGGCGGAACTTGGCTGGGCCGTTGCGGAACAACGTCCCCTTCAGATCGGCCGGGGCGCGGCCGTGCAGCCGGGTCATGACGGTCGGCGCGACGTCGCTCTCGACGTCGGCCAGGCCCAGGGCCCAATCGCCGGCCTTGGCGTTGGCGGCGGCGGCCCAGACCGCCTCCGGGGTCAGCAGCGCGGCCCCGCCCATCAGGGCCGCGCCGCGCAGGATGTCGCGTCGGTTCATGGTCGCCTCCCCTACTTCAGATGCAGCGCCTGGGCGTTGGCGCCGGCCTTCACCTCGAAGGCGGCGTCGTCGAACTTGGCGGGGCCCATGTCGCCCACCGCGTCGCGCGAGAAGCCGTAGGGCTCGGTCGGCAGGCCGAAGGGGTTCTTGCCCATCTTGCCGTCGCCATCGACGTCCTGGAACGCGCGCACGGCGTAGGTTCCCGGCGGTAGGGCGACGATCTTGGCGCTGGGCTCGGCGTCGCCGGCCGAGGCCATGGCCACGCGCACCGCCTTGCCCGCGCTCCAGCCCTGGGCGCTGTCGTAGACGGCGATCATCACCGCGCCGGATTTCGTCGCCAAGGCCGGGAAGGTCAGGGTCAGCTCGCCGAGCGCCTCCTGAGCGCGAGCGGCCGGGGCGATGGCGAGGGCGGCGAAGGTCAGGCCGGCGAGCAGGCTCTTGGAGAGGGTCATGTCGAGGCTCCTTTTGTCGGTTTGGCGGTGTGTCGGAAAAGCGAGGGGTCAGCCCAGGAACAGGGTCCAGAGCAGGCGACCGGGAATGAAGGCGAACAGGCCGGCCAGCAGCAGGCCGCCGACGAACATGCCGGTCATGGCCCGGCGGTGGACGGCGACCTTGCCGCGCTTGATCGCGTAGATCGCGCCAGGCAGGCCGACGATGGTCCAACCGGACAGCAGGTGGATGAAGCTGAAGTGGCCGGGGTTCAGCTGGCGGATGAACAGCGAGCTGACGGCGGTGACGCCCATGGCGATCACCCAGGTCCAGCCCAGCGTCTTGTGCAGGCCGGTTCCCTTGACCCGCATCATCAGGGCGACCCCGATCAGCAACGCGGTCAGGGCGGCGGTCAGATGCAGCTTGATGGCCAACGGCTGGGCCGCCAGCAGCGACCAGTCAGGAGCGTGGGGATGCACGCCGCGCTCAAGCAGAAAGCCGCCCATGCCGGTGAACATCTTCGGCGCCGCCACGACGACGACCAGAACCGCCAGCACCACGCCCAGGATGGCGTTGCGCAGGGCGTCGTCGCCTAGAACCAGCCGACCGATTGACTTGGCCTTCGCATCCATCTTCCTTCACTCCCGGTTCGAGCGGGGCGACCGATCGCCTCGCCGTCGACGTCGGTGTTGGAGTGGGCGGCCTCGTGTCTCAATCGTCTTTGCGTCAAACGCCGCCCTCGGTTCGTGAGCGGCTGGCCGACGCCGTTCACGCTTCGCGAACGGCGCTGTTGGGACGGGACGCGATGCGCGGCTATCTGGTCTCGGGAGGGGCCGGGGTGTTCCTGGCGCTGATCGGCGCGCTGGGCTCGTATCACGCGCCGATTCTCACACGACTGGTCTACTGGGTGGGGCTGTGCCTGGCGGGCGCGGTCGTCGGAACCGGGGTCACCCAGTTGATCGGTCGCGAGGGCCGGGCCGACGGCAATCCCTGGCTCTACGGCCTGCTGACGGTGGTGCTGATCACCGTGCCGTTCACCGGCGTGGTCTGGTTCGTCAGCGAAGCGCTGTTCAACCGCGGCCTGCGGGTCGAGACCCTGCCGCGCTATCTGCTTCCGGTGCTGGTCGTGACCGTCGCCATGACCGCCTTGAACTTCCTGGTCCAGCGGCGGCCGATCGAGACCCACGCCGCGCCGAAGGGCGCCCCCGCGCCGCGTTTCCTGGACCGTTTTCCGCCCAAGCTGCGCGGTGCCGAACTGCACGCCGTCGAGGCGGAGGACCACTATCTGCGCCTGCACACCTCGCGCGGCCAGGACCTGATCCTGATGCGCCTGGCGGACGCGGTGACCGAACTTGAGGGCATCGAAGGCGCCCAGACGCACCGGTCGTGGTGGGTGGCCAAGGCGGCGGTCGAGGACGCCCGGCGCGGCGACGGCCGGGCGGTCCTCTCCCTGAAAGGCGGCGTCGAGGCGCCGGTCAGCCGCGCCTACGCCAAGGCGCTGCGCGAGGCGGGCTGGTTCTAAGCGCCCAACTCATCCGAACTTCCCGGCGAACGCCGGGAAGTCGGTCGGGGTTTAGCTCGTCCAGCCGCCGCCCAGCGCCTTGTAGATCGCCACCACGTCGGTGTTGACGCCGGTCTCGGCCACGGTCAGGGCGTCCTCGGCGGCCAGCAGGGTGCGTTCGGCGTCGAGCAGCACCAGGAAGTCGATGCCGCCCTCGCGGTACTGGATGCGAGCCAGCTCGGCCGCGCGACGTGAGGCCGCCGCCTGGTCGGCCAGGCTCTTCAGCTGGGCCTGCTGCTGGCGATAGGCCACCAGCGCGTTCTCCAGGTCCTCGAGCGCCAGCAGCACGGCCTTGTCGTAGGCCGCCAGGGCCGCGTCATCGCGGGCCCGCGCCGCGCGCAGGCGAGCGTGGGCGCTGCCGATGTCGAGGGCCGGCCAGCTGACGCTCGGAGCCACCGACCAGGCCTTGCTGGCCGCGTCGCCGAAGCCGGCCGAGGTCCCCGACAGGAAGCCGATGAAGCCCGTCACCGAAACGCGGGGGAAGAGGTCGGCCGTCGCCACCCCCACCCGCGCGGTCGAAGCCGCCAGGCGCCGCTCGGCCGCCTGGACGTCGGGACGACGGCGCAGGAACTGGCCCGCCTCGCCGATCGGCAGGGCGGCGACCAGCGGCGCCGTATCGGCCGCGCGTGGCGTCAGCAGGGCGTCCAGCGCGCCGGGGCGCTGGCCGGTCAGCACCGCGAGTCGATAGTTGGCGCGCGTCTCGGCCGTGATCAGACCGGGGATGGCCGCCTCGGTGGCGTTGAGACGCGCCTGGGCCGACGCGACGTCGATCGGACTGCCGGCCCCGGCCTCGAATCGCACCTTGGTCAGGCGCAGGGTCTCGCGCTGGGTCTCGAGGTTGCGGGTGGCGACCTTGAGCCGCGCCTGGGCGCCGCGCAGTTCGAGATAGTTGCGCGCCACCTCCGCGGAGACCGTGACTTGGGCGTCGCGCAGGTCGGCCTGGGTCGCCCCGGCCTCGGCTCCGGCCGCCTCGACGCCGCGGCGGACGCGGCCGAAGAGGTCGATCTCCCAGCCGGCGTCGAAGCCGGCCTGGTAGGTCTGGCTCTCGACGCGCCGGCCGTTCGAGCCGGGCTGCTGCTGGTCGCTCTTCACGTAGGTCCCGTCGGCCGTGACGTGCGGCAGGAGATCCAGCTTCTGCTCGGTGAACAGGGCGCGGGCCTCGGCCACCCGGGCCACGGCGATCTTCAGGTCGAGATTGGCGCCCAGCGCCTGGCCGACCAGCTGATCGAGCACGGGGTCGCCAAACGCCTTCCACCACTGCGCCTCGGGATTGGCGGCGGTGAAGACGGTGGGGTCGGCGTTCTGGAAAGCCGCCGGCGGGGTCGCCGGCGCCTTGTAGTTCGGTCCCACCGCGCAGGCGGCGGCCGTCAGGGAGACGCCGGCGATCAGCGCGGCGCGCAGGGTGTGCTTGAAGACAGACATCAGTGAGCCTCCACGGCCGGAGCCGTCGGGTTGGCCAGCGCCGTCTTGGCCGCGGCCTTGCGGGCCGTGAAGCGACGGATGACGTAGTAGAAGATCGGCGTCAGGATCAGACCGAACAGGGTTACGCCCAGCATGCCCGAGAACACCGCCACGCCCATGGCGCGGCGCATCTCGGCCCCGGCCCCGTGCGACACCACCAGGGGGTAGACCCCCATGATGAAGGCGATCGAGGTCATCAGGATCGGACGCAGACGCAGGCGGCAAGCTTCCAGGACAGCCTGGAGCGGGCTGTCGCCGTGCTCCTCGCGTTCCTTGGCGAACTCCACGATCAGGATGGCGTTCTTACACGCCAGCCCCACCAGCACGATCAGGCCGATCTGGGTGAAGATGTTGTTGTCGCCCTTGCTGATCCAGACGCCGGTCAGGGCCGACAGTAGGGTCATCGGGACGATCAGGATGACGACCAGAGGCAGGCTCCAGCTCTCGTACTGGGCGACCAGCACCAGGAAGGCCAGCAGCACGCACAGCGGGAAGATGAAGACCGCCGTGTTGCCCGCCAGGATCTGCTGGTAGGTCAGCTCGGTCCATTCGAAGCCCATGCCGTTGGGCAGCTCCTTCTTGGCGAGGTCTTCCAGGGCCTTCTGGGCCTGGCCGGTCGAGTAGCCCGGAGCCGGGCCGCCATTGATCTCGGCGGTCAGCATGCCGTTGTAGTGGCTCTCGCGATCGGGGCCGGTGGTCTCGTGGAAACTGACGAAGGCGCCCAGCGGGATCATCTGGCCGTCGCCATTGCGGGTCTGCAGGCGCAGCATCTGCTCAGGCTGCAGGCGAAATTTCTGGTCGGCCTGCACGTTGACCTCGTAGGTCCGCCCGAAGCGGTTGAAGTCGTTGACGTACAGCGAGCCCAGATAGACCTGCATGGTCTCGAACAGGTCGGTCAGGGAGACGCCCTGGGCCCGGGCCTTCTCACGGTCGATGTCGGCCTGGATCTTCGGGACGCTGACCTGGTAGCTGGAGAAGATCCCCGCCAGGGCCGGGTCCTGCCGCGCCTTGTCCATCAGGTTCTGGGTGGCCTTGTTCAGCTCTTCCGGACCCAGGCCCGCCTTGTCGACGATCTGCATCCGGAAGCCGCCGATGGTGCCCAGGCCCTGGACGGACGGGGGCGGGAAGACGGCGATCTGGGCGTCGGGGATGGCGCCGAACTTCTGGTTCAGAGCCGCCACGATGGCGCCGGCCTGCTTGTCCTTGTCTCGACGGTCCTTGAAGTCTGTGAGGGTGTAGAACACCGCGCCGGAGTTGGGGCTGTTGATCAGGCCGTTCACCGACAGGCCCGGGAAGGCCACCGAGCTCTTCACGCCCGGCACGCCCTTGGAAATCTCGCCCATCTGGCGGATCACCGCTTCGGTGCGGTCCAGCGAGGCGGCGTCGGGCAGCTGCACGACGGCGACCACATAGGCCTTGTCCTGCTGCGGCACGAAGCCGGTCGGGGTCTTGGCGAAGGCGAACACCGTCAGGGTCAGCAGCACGCCGTAGACCACCAGGCCCGCCGTGGAGCGGCCCAGGGTCTTGGCCACGCCGCCGACATAGCCGTTGGAAGCCTTGGCGAAGAAGCGGTTGAACGGGTTGAACAGCCAGCCCAGGGCCGCGTCGATCAGCTTCTGGAAGCGGTCCTTGGGCGCGTCATGCGACCTCAGCAGCACCGCGGCCAGGGCCGGCGACAGGGTCAGGGAGTTGATCGCCGAGATCACCGTCGAGATGGCGATGGTCAGGGCGAACTGACGGTAGAACTGGCCCGACAGGCCGCTGATGAAGGCGGTGGGGATGAACACCGCGCACAGGACGAGCGCCGTGGAGATGATCGGTCCTGTCACCTCGCTCATCGCCTTGCGGGTGGCGTCGGCTGGAGCAAGGCCGAGGGTGATATTCCGCTCGACGTTCTCGACCACCACGATGGCGTCGTCGACGACGATGCCGATGGCCAGGACGAGGCCGAACAGCGTCAGGGCGTTGAGGCCAAAGCCCAGCATCAGCATCACGGCGAAGGTGCCGATCAGGCTGACGGGCACGGCGATCAGCGGGATCACCGAGGCGCGCCACCCCTGCAGGAAGATCACCACCACGATGACGACCAGGATGATCGCCTCGATCAGGGTGTGAACCACCGAGTCGATGCTCTCCTGCACGAAGGCCGTGGTGTCGTAGATGATCTCGTAGTCGACGCCTTCGGGGAACTCCTTCTTGAGCTCCTTCATGGTCTTCTTGACGTTGGCGGCCATCTCCAGGGCGTTGGAGCCGGGGCGTTGGAAGATCGGCATGGCCACGGCGGACTTGTTGTCCAGCAAGCTGCGCAGGGCGTAGTTGTTGGCCCCCAGTTCCACGCGGGCCACGTCGCCCAGGCGGGTGATCTGGCCGTCCGCGCCTGAGCGGATGATCACGTCTCGGAACTGCTCCTCGTCGGTCAGGCGCCCGGGGGCGTTGATCGACAGCTGGAAATCGGCGCCCGAGCCCGCGTTGGGCGGCGCGCCCAGCTGGCCGGCGGCCACCTGGACGTTCTGCTCGCGCAGGGCGCGCACGACGTCGCCGGCGGTCATCGACAGGGCGGCCAGCTTTTCGGGATCCAGCCAGACGCGCATCGAGTACGAGCCGGCGCCGAAGATCTGCACGTCGCCGACGCCGTCGATCCGCTTCAGCCGGTCGCGCACGTTCAGCTGCGCGTAGTTGCTGAGGTACAGCATGTCGTAGCGGTTGTTCGGCGAGATCATGTGCACGACCAGCGTCAGGTCGGGCGAGGCCTTGTCGGTGGTCACGCCGATCCGCTGCACCTCCTGCGGGAGCTTGGGCAGGGCCTGGGCGACGCGGTTCTGGACCTGCACCTGGGCCTTATCGAGGTCGGTGCCGAGCGCGAAGGTGACGGTCAGCACCATCGCCCCGTCGGCGGCCGATTGGGACGACTGGTAGATCATCCCCTCGACGCCGTTGATCGCCTGCTCCAGGGGAGCGGCGACGGTCTGGCCGATGACGGACGGGTTGGCGCCCGGGTAGGCCGCGCGCACGACCACGGTCGGCGGCACCACTTCCGGATATTCGCTGATGGGCAGCTGGGGCAGGGACACCAGGCCGGCGATGAAGATGATGATCGAGAGCACGGCCGCGAAGCGCGGTCGGTTCACGAAGAACTTTGAAAAGGACATGCGGGTCGTCCTGGAGCTCCGGGGAGGAGGCGTGTTTGCTGCTTCCCTCCCCCTTGATGGGGGAGGGGCGGGGGTGGGGGTGATCGCGGAGGGGGAAGGCGATCGCGGCGCTGGATTTCAGACGCCGAGGTCACCCCCATCCCCGCCCTTCCCCCTCGAGGAGGAAGGGAGAGTTGTCAGTTCTGGCGGACCGGGGTCTCGGCCTGGGCGATCTGGCGATCGCCGGCCTCCAGCCGCGACAGGTCGGCCAGGTCGGTCTTGACCTTGACCGGTGCGACGGTGTCGCCCGGCTTGACCTTCTGCAGGCCCCCGACGATCACCCGGTCGCCAGGTTTCAGGCCCGAGCGGATGATGCGCAGGTCGCCGGCCAGCGGGCCGATCTCGACCGGGCGGTACTCGGCCTTGTTGGCGTTGTTGACGACTACGACGTAGCGCTTGCCAAGGTCCGTGGCGACAGCGCGGTCAGGCGCCAGGGCGACGGTCCGGGTCTCGGCGCTAACCAGACGAATGCGGGCGAACAGACCCGGCGTGAAGCGGCCGTCGCCGTTGGCGAAGATCGCCCGGCCGGCGATCGTGCCGCTCTTGGCGTCCAGGGCGTTGTCGATGAAGCTGAGCTTGCCGACGTGCGGATAACCGTCCTCGGTCATCAGGCCCATATAGACGGGCCCGCCCTTGCCGCGCTCGGCGGAGGCGTACTTCAGGAAGGTCTGCTCGTCGGCGTTGAACTCGGCGTAGATCGGGGTGTCGGACACCACGGTCGTCAGCAGCGACGACTGGGTGACCAGGTTGCCGCGCGTGATGATGGCCTTGGAGACCCGGCCATCGATCGGCGAGGTCACCCGGGTCCATTCAAGGTTCAGCCGGGCGGTCTGCAGGGCGGCCTGGGCGGCGGACAGATTGGCCTGGGCGGCGCGCTCCTCCGACGACACGCGGTCGAATTCGCTGCGGGCAAGGGCGTTCTGCTCCAGAAGACGCTCGCCGCGCTGGCGGTTGACGATGGCCAGGTCCAGCTGGGCCTTGGCGCGGGCCACCTCGGCGGCGGCGCGGTCGGCCTCGGCCTTGTAGGGGCGCGGGTCGATCTGGAAGAGCACCTGACCCTTGCTGACGCGGGCGCCCTCGGCGAACAGGGCGCCGTCGATATAGCCGCCGACCCGCGGACGGATCTCGACGGTGTCGATCGGCTCGAGGCGGCCGGTGAAGTCGTCCCACTGGCGCAGGGACTTGAAGGCCACGTCGGTGACGGTGACCTGGGCGGGCGGCGGCGCGGCGGCGGCGTCCTGCTTGGCCTGAGCCGAGCAGGCGGCCAGCACGGCCACGGCGGCGAGGCCGGCGAAGCTGGTGATGACGGGTTGGAGACGCATGGGGGAGGAACCTGTCGGAGGATGCGGGGAGGAGACGGTGGCTCTGGCTATGCCCAGGCGGCCTATTCCCAGACGGGCCGCCGCGCGGCGCGTCGGGTGACCTGACCAAGGGTCCGGATGGTGGACCAGCCCTGGGCGGGTTCGGCCTTGGACTTGGAAAAGCCCATGAAACCCTTGGCCTTTGCGGCCTGGGGCGCGTTGACGTAAACGTTTGTTTGCGGGGGCATTGGCGCGCGCTCCTCTGGGGTTTAAGGGATGAAATGTCGCAGGGGCTGTTACTTGACCCGGGCGACCGGAAGGACGATTTAGGATGTGACGAGACCGTTCGGTATCATCGCCACAGCGGAGAGATACTGACCGGTAACTCGCACGTCAAGGAGAGGTCTGCCAAAATGGCGACGAGAAATTCTGGGGACGGGGCTTTGGGCGATACGGAAGCAGCGGCTGGGGCGACCCCTAGCGCGCCCGCCTCCAAGCGTCCGGCGCGTGACCGGATCTTCGAAACCGCCCGCGAGCTGTTCTATCAGCACGGCATCCGGGCCGTCGGCGTCGAGACCATCGCCGCCGAGGCCGACGCCACCAAGATGACGCTCTATCGGAACTTCCCGTCCAAGGACGAGCTGGTCGCCGAGGTGCTACGCGAGCAGGAGCGCGACTACTGGGCCTGGTGGGAGAGCGTGACGGCCTGTTGCTGCGGCGACCCGCGCGCCCAGTTGGAGGCGATCTTCGACGCCTTCGAGACCAAGGCCTGCAACACCGACGTCCACGGCTGCCCGCTGTCGAACGCCGCCCTCGAACTGCACGAGGAGGGCCACCCGGCCCAGGTGGTCTCGGTCAACTACAAGAAGGAGCTGTACCGCCGGTTCCTGGACCTGACCCACCGCGCGGGGGCCAAGGACGACGACCTGGCCGACGCCCTGGTGCTGCTGATGGAAGGCGCTTCGGGCGCGCGCGTCACCCTGGGCGCCGCCGGTCCGGTCCGCGCCGTGGCCCGTTCGGCCCGGGCGCTGATGCGGTTCCACCTGGACGGCTGCTGAGCCGCACGGCCAGCAAGGCCGGACCTACATAGCCCCGCCGATATAGCCCAGCCCCGTGGCGCGATGGATCGCCTGGGCCCGGCCCGCCACCCGCAGCTTCAGCGCCGCGTTCTGGACGTGGAAGCGGACGGTGGGTCCGGCGATGCCGATGATCTGGGCGATGTCCGCGTCGGTCTTGCCGGCCGCCGCCCACTTCAGGCACTGGATTTCGCGCTTGGTCAGCCGCACCGGCGGGGCGTCGTCGTCCTGGCCGTCGCGATAGGCGCAGACCAGCCGCAAGGCCGCCCCGTGCAGCTCGTCGGCCCGGGCCTCGTACAGCGTCGCCAGGCCGGGCGCCGGCGTCGAGGACGCCCAGACCACCGCCCCGATCACGCCGCCGGTCAGGTAGGTCGGCGCGATGATCGCCGCCTCCACGCCGAAGGCCTCGGCCGCCTCGGCCACCTCGATGGTCTCCAGGCGCGGCAGCGGCCGCCAGCTGAAGAAGCGGCCTTGCTGGAAGAAGAACGGCTCGGCCGAATAGCGCGCGGCCAGGATGAACGGCGCGCGCAGGGCGAAGGCCCGGTCGCGCCAGTAGCGCAGCGAACTGTCCACCCACTCGAAGGTCGTCTCGGCCAACGGCTTGCCGTCAGCGCCCAACATCGGTTCGGGACTGGAGATGTCGGCGCTGGCGGCCACGTAGGGCAGGCCGATCTCGCGCCCGAGATCGCGGACGCGCTCGGCCAACATCGTGACCCGCGCCAGACGCTCGCTGTCGTCCGCCCTGCGCAACATGAAGGCCGCCTTCCCTATCGGTTCCGATAGCTTGCGCCCCGCCCTCGACGCTTCGCAAGTTTCCCCGACGACGCGGACGGAAGGAAATCTCGGTGGATCTGGAACTGTCAGTCGACGACCTGGCCTTTCGCGACACGGTGCGGTCCTTTCTCGACGCGAACCTGACGCCGGAGCTGCGCGAGGCTGGCCGCCGCATGACCAGCGTCTTCTGCGAAAAGGTCCATAGCCTGGCCTGGCAGAAGATCCTGCACGCCAAGGGCTGGGCCGCCCCGACCTGGCCGGTGGAGTACGGCGGGCCGGGCTGGAGCGAGATCCAGCGCCACGTCTTCTTCGCCGAGTGCGCCCGGGCCGGCGCGCCGAACCTGGCGCCCATGGGCCTGCGCATGGTGGCCCCGGCGATCATGGCGTTCGGCAGTCTCGAGCAGAAGGCCCGCTACCTGCCGCGCATTCTCGCGGGCGAGGACTACTGGTGCCAGGGCTATTCCGAGCCCGGCTCGGGCTCCGACCTCGCCAGCCTGCGGATGAGCGCCGTGGCCGACGGCGACGACTATGTCCTGAACGGCTCGAAGATCTGGACCACCCACGCCCATTGGGCGACCCACATGTTCTGCCTGGTCCGCACCTCGACGGAGGGCAAGCCCCAGGCAGGCATCACCTTCCTGCTGATCGAGATGGACAGGCCGGGGATCAAGGTCGACCCGATCGTCACCCTGGCCGGCGAGCACGAGGTCAACCAGGTGTTTTTCGACGACGTCAGGACCCCCAGGGCCGACCGCCTGGGCGCGGAGAACCAGGGCTGGACCGTCGCCAAGCATCTCCTGGAGTTCGAACGCGGCGGCGGCTATGCGGCCGGACTGCACGCGGGGCTCGAACGCCTGCGCGACATGGCCCAGGCCGAGCACGTGCTGGACGATCCCCACTATCGCCGCCGGTTGGCCGAGGCGCAGATCGGCGCCCTGGCCATCGACATCACCGAGCGCCGGGTGCTCAGCGCCCTGGCGACCAGCGGCAAGCCCGGTCCGGCCTCCTCGATCCTGAAGGTCCAGGGTTCCGAGCAGCTTCAACGGCTGGACGAACTCTCGATCGACGCCCTCGCCGCCTACGTCGCCCCGCACCAGCCCAAGGCTCGCGAGGCCGGCTCGAACGAGACGCCTGTCGGCCCCGAGCACGGCCTGACCGCCATGGCCCGCTTTCTGAACAACCGCGCCGCCTCGATCTACGGCGGCTCAAACGAGATCCAGCGCGACATCATCGCCAAGCTGGTGCTGGGCCTGTAGCGCCGGGTTGTAACGGCGCCTCACCTATCATTTCCGATAGCTTGTTACGCGAGAGGGCCAACCGCACGCTCCCACTAGAGTTCGCGCCCAATGCAGGCGCGGCCAGAGGGAGGTAGAAACGGATGCCAGGACCTACGCGCCTGACCTTGACCCTGAGCGTGTCGGCGCTCGCCCTGCTGCTGGCGGCCCCCGCCATGGCGCGAAACCAGGGGCCGCAAACCCAAGCGCCCGCGCCCAAGCCGGAAGACAGCCTGACCATCGACACCCTGGTGGTGACGGCCCAGCGCCGCGAGGAGACCGCCAACAGCATCGGCATGCCGATCCAGGCGTTCAGCGGCGAGGCCCTGCAGCAGCTGCGGGTCACCGATCCCAAGGACCTGTCGGCCGTCGCTCCCAGCTTCACGGTCAGCCAGAGCTATCAGGGCGTGCCGACCTATACGCTGCGCGGCATCGGCTTCAACACCATCAACCTGTCGGCCACCTCGACCGTCGGCACCTATTGGGACGAGGTCGCCTACGCCTATCCGTTCATGAACACCGGCCCCGTGTTCGACCTTGAACGGGTCGAGGTGCTCAAGGGTCCGCAAGGCACGCTCTACGGCCGCAACACCACCGCTGGTCTGATCGACTTCGTGACCAACAAGCCGACCGAGCAGGTCGAGGGCTCGCTGACCGCCGAGGCCGGCAACTACAAGACCTACAATCTCGAAGGCGTCGTCAGCGGGCCGTTGGGCGACCGCGTCCAGGGCCGGGCGGCTTTCCGCATGGAAAACAGCGACAAGGGCTGGCAGGTCAGCAACACGCGCGGCGAGCGCCTGGGCAAGGTCAACCGCGACGGCTGGCGTCTGTCGCTGTCCATGCAGCCGACCGACACGGTCGAGGTCGAGGCGTCGTATTCCGGCTGGGCCAACAAGTCCGACACCGTCGCGGCCCAGGCCATCGGCTTCACGCCCGCCACGGCGGCCAGCCCGTTCAACGCGCCAGGCGTGGTCAACTATGTCGCCACTCACGCCCCGACCAAGGCCAGCCAGGCCGACTGGGCGCCGCTGTCCGTGCGCGGCGCCGATGTCGGCGTTGGCCTGGGCATCCGTGACCCGCTGCGCGAGAACGACCAGTTCCACGCCGGCAAGCTGAAGGTCGCCTGGAACGTCAGCGACAAGGTCACGCTGGTCTCGCTGTCCAGCTTCAACCGCTTGACCCGCAAGGGCGTGTTCGACTGGAGCGGCGCGCCCTACGAAATCCTGATCCAGAAGGCTCACGGCGACATCAAGTCGGCCGCCGAGGAGCTGCACCTGGAAGGCGCCACAGACAAGGGATCGTGGCTGGTCGGCGGCTATGTCGCCCGCGACAAGATCTACGACAGCAACCGCACCCTGCTCGGCCAGAACGCCAATGTCGGAACGATCCGCTATGTCGGCTCGACCCTCCTGGCATCGCCGTTCAACAGCTTCGGCTACACCGCCCTGCAGATGAGCCAGGCGTTCCGCACCTATGAGGACGTCGGCAACATCGAGACGAAGACCTGGAGCCTCTTCGCCAACGTCGACCATCGCCTGACCGACACGCTGAAACTGACCCTGGGCGCGCGCTACAGCCAGGATAAGCAGGACTATATCGGCTGCTCGCGCGACGCCGGCGGCTCGATGCTGGTCAATGTCAATGTCGTCAACCGGGCGCTGTTCTTCGCGGCCTATGGTCCCGTGGCGCCGATCGTCCAGGGCGGCTGCAACACCTTCGACCCGGCGACCAAGAGCTTCGGCTTCGTGAAGTCCAAGCTGGACGAGGACAACATCGCCTGGCGCGCGGCCCTGGACTGGCAGGCCTCGGAGAATGTCCTGGTGTTCGGCTCGATCTCGCGCGGGGCCAAGGCCGGGGCGACGCCAATCAACGCCGCCAACATCTCGACCCAGAACGCCCCCGCCCGTCAGGAAATGCTGACCGCCTACGAGGTCGGCGTGAAGGCCGGGCTGTTCGAGCGCCGCGTCCAGGCCAACCTCAGCGCCTTCTACTACGACTACACCGACAAGCAGCTGTCGGTGTACTTCGCCGACCCGATCTACACGGCCCTGTCGCGCCTGGCCAACGTGCCCAACGGCGAGGCCTATGGCGTCGACGGCGACATCACCTGGCGCGCCAGCCGGGCGCTGACCTTCATCGCCTCGGCCACCCTGCTGCACACCGAGGTCAAGGGCTATACGGGCATCAACGCCGCCGGCAAGCCGCAGAGCTTCGACGGCCGGCCGTTCCTCTATAGCCCGAAGTTCCAGGGCGGCCTGACGGCCCTGTTCCACCAGCCGGTCGGCGATGGGCTGGAGCTTAACGCGGCCCTGAACGGCCGGTGGCAGGACAAGTCCTACGCCGACCTGGAAGGCAATCCGCTGTTCGCGATCGACAGCTACGGCGTGCTGAACGCCAGCATCGGGATCGGCGCGCCCGACAAGGGCTGGGACCTGTCGATCTGGGGCCGCAACATCACCAACGAGTATTACTGGAGCGCGGTCAGCAGCAACGCCAACACCGTCGTCCGCTTCCCGGGCAAGCCGACCACCTACGGGGCGTCCCTGACCTGGAAGTTCTAGCCGTCCCAAGAGATCGCGCCGGCGTGATGGCCGCCGGCGCGCCTTTCCTCCCCGCCATCATGATCTCGGTTCCTGGGGCGCGGCGGCCAACGCCGCGCCCCCTTTTTTATGCGCGGGTCCGCAGCAGGATCTTCGAGCGCGACTCCAGCGCCAGCAGGGCGAACAGCACCACGAAGGCGAAGGCCATCACCAGCAGAGACAGGTGGTGGGCTTCTTTCCACTCCAGGGCCTCGACCAAGTGATACATCTCGGTCGACAGCACGGTGGTCTCGCCGGGAATGTTGCCGCCGATCATCATCACCACGCCGAATTCCCCGACCGTGTGGGCGAAGGCCAGGATGGTGGCGGCGATATAGCCCGGCATGGCCAGCGGCAGGGCTACGCGCCAGAAACCCTGCCAGCGCGAGGCGCCGAGGGTGGCGGCGGCCTCCAGTGGCTCGTCGCCCACCGCCAGGAACGCGTTGCGCAGCGGCTGGACGGCGAACGGCAGCGAATAGATCACCGAGCCGACGACAAGACCCTCGAAGGTGAAGGCCAAGGTCCGAATTCCGAACGGATGCAATAGAGCCAACAGCGGGCTCTTCGGCCCCATGGCGATCAGCAGATAGAAGCCCAGCACGGTCGGCGGCAGCACCAGCGGCAGGGCGATCAGGGCCACCACCACCGTCCGCAGGCTCGATTGCCCACGCGCCAGCCACCAAGCTATGGGTGTGGCTAGGATCAGCAGCAAAATCGTGGTTATCCCGGCCAGCTTCGCCGTCAGCCACAGAACGTCCGCCATGGTTAGCGATCCTCGTAGCCGTAGCGCTTGATGATCCCCTTGGCGTCGCTGCTCTTCAGGAATTTCAGGAACGCCTGGGCCGCCTCGTTATTGGCGCCGGTCTTCAGCAGGATCGCCTGCTGGTCGATCGGCGTGTGATTGCTGGCCGGCACGACCCAGCGCGAACCGCCTTGCTCATTGATCACCTGGGACAGCGCGACGAAGCCCAGCTCCGCCGCACCGGTTTCCACATACTGGTAGGCCTGGGTGATCGACGTGCCGGTGACGATCTTCGGCTTCAAGGCATCGTACAGCTTCAGCTTGGTCAGGGTCTCGACCGCCGCCTGGCCATAAGGCGCGGTGGCGGGGGCGGCGATGGAAAGCTTCTCGAACTTGCCCTTGAAGAGCACCGCGCCCTTCCCGTCCACTAGGCCGAGGGTCTTGCTGAACAGCACCAGCCGTCCGGTGGCGTAAGTGAAGCGCGAACCGGGGACGGCCAGCCCCTCGGCCTCGGCCTTCCGCGGGCGCTCGACGTCGGCCGACAGGAAAACCTCGTACGGCGCGCCATTGGCGATCTGGGTGTAAAACTGGCCCGACGAGCCGAAGCTCAAGATCGCGTCGTGGCCGGTCTTGGCCTTGAACTTCGCGGCGATGGCTTTGGCCGCCTCGGTGAAGTTAGCGGCCACCGCCACCTTGGTCTCGCCGGCCAGGGCCGCCGCGCCCGACGCCAGCGAGAGCGCGGCCGCCAGGGTGACGATCAGGATCGGACGACGGACGATCATCTGGTAATCCTCTTGGGCGCGATCGGTTATGCAGTCGGACTACATAACGATGAAATCGGGACACGACCAGTGAGCGGCAATGCGGACTTCAGCGCCTCCCTGATCCTCAAGCGCGGGGGTCTCGCCCGCGTGGGGCTGGAGCGCATCGCCTTGCTGGAGGCCGTCGCGCGCCTGGGTTCGATCAGCGCCGCGGCCAAGCAAGTCGGGCTCTCGTACAAGGGCGCTTGGGACGGGGTGCAGGCGCTCAACAACCTGTTCGACACGCCGCTGGTCAGCGCCGCGTCCGGCGGCAAGACCGGCGGGGCCGCCCAGGTCACGGCGCGAGGCCAGGCGGTGATCCGCGCCTTCCGCGCCGCCGAGCGCGAGATCGGCTCGGCCTTCTCGCGGCTGGAGGCGGGGCTCGAAGGCGACGCCGAGCTGCTGTGGAGCCTGGGGCTTCGCACCAGCGCCCGCAACGCCCTGCGCGGGACCGTGGCGGCGATCGAAGGCGACAGCGTGACGGCGACCGTAACCCTGTCGCTGGGCGAGAGCCTGTCCCTGCGCGCCTCGATCACCCGCCGCAGCGTCGAGGACCTGGGGCTTGCGCCCGGCCGCCCGGCTATCGCCCTGATCAAGTCCAGCTTCGTTCGGTTGGACGAGGGCGACGGCGACAACCGCCTGCTGGGCGAAATCATCGACCGCGAGGCGGGCGAAGCCTCGGCCGAGGCGACGATCGCCCTGGCTTCGGGGAAGAGCCTGGTGGCCACCTTGAGGCCGCAGGACCCCGCCTGGTCCCTGGCCCTAGGCGCCAAGGTCGAGGCGAGGATCGCCGCCTCCGACGTGATCCTGGCGGTGGACTAGGCGATCGCCCGTAGGCCCGCGCGCAGATCCTCGGCCCCGCCGTCCAGGTCGTCGTCGAGCTTGCCGTGCTCGCGGGTCCAGATCGGCAAGGCCTGGGCGAGCAGGGCGCGGCCGTCGGGGGTGAGGCTCAGCACCCGGGCGCGGCCGTCCTTCGGGTCGGGCGCCACGGTCAGCAGGCCGCGCCGCTCCAGCGGCTTCAGCGCCGCGGTCAGGGTGGTGCGGTCCATGGCCAGCAGGTTGGCGACGCCGCCCAAGCCCGCCGGCTCGGGCCGGTTCAGCGACATCAGCAGCGAAAACTGGCCGTTGGTCAGCCCCAGGGGACGAAGCGCCTCGTCGAACCGGCGGGCCAGGGCCCGGGCGGCGCGCTGGACGTGCAGGCACAGGCAGGTGTCGCGGACGTGGATCGTCGTTTCGAAGGGAATCGCGACCGGCTTTGACATGCCGAAATTATGTTGATATCAACGTTATTAGTCAAGCCGAAACTGCTCAGCTTACGGAGGACGTGATGTCGCATGCCGTGGTCTCCCGCGAAGACTGGCTCCAGGCCCGCCGGGCCCTGCTGATCAAGGAGAAGGCCCACACCCGAGCGCGCGACGCCCTGAACGCGGAGCGGCTGGCCCTGCCCTGGGTCAAGCTCGACAAGGACTACGTCTTCGACACCGAGACGGGCCGCAAGACCCTGGCGCAGCTGTTCGACGGCCGCGGCCAGCTGATGATCTATCATTTCATGCTGGGTCTGGACTGGGACGCGGGTTGTCCCGGCTGCTCGTTCATGGCCGACCATTTCGACGGCATGCTGGCGCACCTGAACCACCACGACGTCACCCTGGTCGCCGTCTCGCGCGCGCCGCTGCCGAAGGTTCAGGCCTACAAGCGCCGCATGGGCTGGCGCTTTCCTTGGGTGTCGTCGCACGACAGCGATTTCAACCACGATTTCCACGTCTCGTTCACGTCCGAAGAGCTGGCCGCCGAGACGGTGAACTACAACTTCACCGACCTGCCGGCCGCGCAAGGCCACGACGAGTTGCCCGGCTTGTCGGCCTTCTATCGCGACGCCGATGGACAAGTGTTCCACACCTATTCCTCCTACGCTCGCGGCCCCGAGGAGATGATTGGCACACTGATGATCCTCGACCGCGCGCCGCTCGGCCGCAAAGAGGGGGGCACGATGGGCTTCGTGCGCCGTCACGACGAGTACGAGGACGCCCCGGCCAAGTCCGCTTGCTGCGGCGACGCCGCGGCCTGACCCGATGATCCGGTCCTGGAACGCCTTCGTCGAAGCGGTGCCTGCGCCCGGCCCCTCCCCGTTCATCGCCCCGCAAGGCCCCCTTGCCCCACAAGGAAAGACGATCATGGCCAACGACTTCGTCTGGTTCGAACTGGTCACCCCCGACGCCAAGGCGGCCGGCGACTTCTACAAGGCGGTCATCGGCTGGGGTTCGGACATGTCCTCCGGTCCCGCCGGCCCGTACACGATCTTCAAGGCCGGCGAGATTCCGGTCGGCGGCATGCTGGAGATGCAGGGCGTTCCGCCCGGCTGGCTGGGCTATGTCGGGGTCGACGACGTGGACGCCTTCGCCGGCAAGGTTCAGGCCGCCGGCGGGACGATCCACAAGGCGGCGCAGGACATCCCTGGCGTCGGCCGGTTCTCCGTCGTCGCCGATCCGCAAGGCGCGGTGTTCGTGCTGTTCAGGGGATCGCTCGAGACGGCCCCGCCGCGCCCCGCGCCCATGTCTCCCGGCTCGCTGGGCTGGTCGGAACTTCACGCCGCCGACTGGGAGAAGGCGTTCGACTTCTATGCGCCGCTGTTCGGCTGGGTGAGGCACGACGCCGTACCAATGGGCGAGATGGGCGTCTACCAGACGTTCGGCCCGCCCAAGGCGGCGATCGGCGGCATGTTCAGCAACCATGCCCCCGCGCCGGGCCCCTACTGGCTCTATTACTTCGGAGTCGACGGGGTCGACTCGGCCGTCGAGCGCGTGAAGGCAAACGGCGGCGAGATCCTGATGGGCCCCGTCGAGGTTCCCGGCGGCGCCTTCGTGGTCAACGCCAAGGACCCGCAGGGCGCGGTCTTCGCCTTCCTGGGCATGCGCGGCTAGCTCACGCAGGCCTCGAGCCCATCGCGGCGCACCGCGCCCGAGGCCTTGCCGATCTTCTTCGTGCGCCTGGCGACGTACTTGCCCGGCTTGATCACCTTCCATTTCAGGGGGCTGGGCAGGATGGCGGCCAGGCGCGCGGACTGCGCCGGGGTCAGCTCGTCGGCGCCGACGCCGAAATAGCGCTGGGCGGCGGCCTCGGCGCCATAGATGCCCGGACCGAACTCGATGGAGTTCAGATAGACCTCCATGATCCGCTTCTTGCCCCACCCCACCTCGATCAGCACGGTGAACCAGGCCTCCAGTCCCTTGCGGACATAGGAGCGCCCCGGCCACAGGAAGACGTTCTTGGCGGTCTGCTGGCTGATCGTGGAGCCGCCGCGGATCTTCTTGCCCGCCTCGTTATTGGCGTAGGCCTTCTGCAGGGCGTTCAGGTCGAAGCCGTGGTGGTCGCAGAACCGCGCGTCCTCGGCGGCGATCAGGGCGCGCGGCAGGGCTGGCGAGACCTCGTCGATCGGCCGCCAGCGATGGTCCAGCCCCCGCCCCTCGACCATGCGGATCACCATCAGCGGCGTCACCGGCGGCGGCACGAAGCGATAGAGAATCACCGTCGCCACGGGTCCCGCCACGAGGATGATGAACAGAGCCAAGGCGAGGTTGCGCAGAAGCCGCCGCAAGGAACGTCCCCCAAAAAGTCCAGACATGCTTGTCTTTACGCTGCGGCGGGATGCTAGCCAGAGCGAAAGTCGCTGTCTCGGGCATAGCGGCGAGAACATCAAGGGAGCCTTCGATGGACGTGATCGACGCCGTCAACCGCCGCATGTCGGTGCGCGCCTTCAAGCCTGACCCGGTCGACGGCGCGCTGGTGCGCGAACTGCTCGAGGCCGCGGCCCGGGCGCCGTCCGGCGGCAATCTCCAGCCCTGGCGCGTGCAGGTCGTGGCGGGCGAGCCGCTGAAGGCCCTGACAACGACCATGCTGCAACGCGTGGCCTCGCCCGATCCGACCGAATACGACGTCTATCCCGCCAACCTATGGGAGCCGCTGCGCAGCCGCCGCTTCCAGGTCGGCGAGGACATGTACGGAGCGCTGGGCATTCCGCGCGAGGACAAGCTGCAACGTCTTCAGTGGTTCTCGACCAACGGCCAGGGCTTCGGCGCGCCCGTTCAGCTGTTCTTCTCGATCGACCGCCGTTGCGGGCCGCCACAGTGGAGTGACGTCGGCATGTTCATGCAGACCTTCATGCTGCTGGCCGTCGAGCGGGGCCTGGACACCTGCCCGCAGGAGTTCTGGTCGCACTACAACAAGGTCGTCGACGACCATGTCGGCCTGCCGGAACGCCACATGCTGTTCTCGGGCATGGCCCTGGGCTACCGCGACGAGACCGCCCCGGTGAACAACTTCCGCAGCCGCCGCGCCCCGTTCGAGGAGTGGGGCGAGCTGAAGGGGTTCTAATTCGCCGGGAAGATCGGACTAGCAGGTCACCCCGCGAACTGCCGCGGGCCGCTGATGTCGGGGATTTCCATCACCCCGGCCTCGCCGGCCTCGTCGCCCCAGGCCATCAGCTTGCCGTCGGCGCTGACCGACAGGGCGCTGATCGGCGCGCCCTTCTCGGCCTTCAGGGTCTCGATGCGGCCGTTGCGCATGTGAGCGGCCCAGATCTTGCCGTTGTCCTGGCCAGCCAGGCAGACCGGATGGGCGTCGATCCCGGCCACCCGCACGACCATCGAATCGCGGGAGAAACCGATCTCGGCGGCTTCCTTGCCCATCGGACCGCTGGCCCCGGCGAACGGCCAGATGACCGCGCCGTTGGCGCCGGCCGTCGCCAACAGGTTCCCTTTGTCGAAGAAGGCCAGGCTCTTGATCTTGGCCGGATAGCCGCCCATCCGCATGTCCTTGCCGTCCGACAGGCGCCAGCCGTGCAGCTGGTTCTCCTGCATCGACGAGATTAGGAACTTGCCGTCCGGGCTGAAGGCCACGGCGATGTGGCTGCCGGCCCATTTCAGCAATTGCGGCTTCTGGTCGGCGATGCGGGCGTACCAGAGAGAGGCCCCGCCATAGGTGGCGCTGGCCAAGCGCCGGCCCTTGGGCTCGAAGGCCAGGCCCGAGACCGTCTTCTCGTGCGCGAAGGTTCGAGCGAACGCCAGGTCGGCGGCGTCGCGGACATGGACCTCCTTGCCGGCGGTGAAAGCGATCAGACCCGAAGCGGCGCTGGTCGCGATGTGCTCGATCCACTTGCCCTTCAACTCGGCGATCAGGGAGGCGACGACTTCTCCCTTCTCGATTCGGCTCCAGACCACCCGGCCGTCATCGCCGCCGGTGACGATCCCCACGCCGCTGGGATGGACGGCCGCGGCCAGGACGGCGCCGCCCATCGGCCCGCCGTGAGCCTCGACGGTGACGAAGCCGTCCTGCGTCTGCAGGCGCACCGTGCCGTCGCCCAGGGCGAAAGCGGCCCGGCCGGAGCGGTCGAAAATGGCGTCGGTGACGAAGGCGTCGAAGGAAAAGATCATGCGCGCGAGATAAGGCAGAGGAGCCGTCACGGCCAGTCTCTTTCAAGCCGATGCGTTTCCGGGCGCATTTCGCGTCGGGCGCCCGTTCGAACGGCGTTCGGCGGAAAGTCGAAAAAAGGGGGTTGCTATTGCGCCGCGTCCTCGGGCTTTACTTCCGCGCCCGTCTGCGCCAGACGTGGCGAGGTAACGACATTTCAGGCGCGCGCGGGGCGCGTGGCCTTCTGGGAGACAGTCAGGCATGGCGGCTAAACTTGCTGGCGGCGGCGGTGGCCGTTATTCGCTGGGCCAGAATTCCGAAATCAACGTCACGCCCTTCGTGGACATTCTGTTGGTGCTGCTGATCATCTTCATGGTCGCCGTGCCGATGGCCGTGACGTCCATCAAGATCGACCTGCCGCCGGCGGTGCCGAACCCGACGCAGGAGAAGCCGAAGGAACCGGTCTTCATCTCGATCCAAAAGTCGGGCGCGATCTTCATCGCCGAAAAGCAAACCAGCCTCGACGGCCTGGAAGCTGATCTGAACGCCAAGTTCGAAGCGACCGGCCAAGCCGGCCCGAAGGACGAACAGCGCGTCATGATCCGCGCCGACGCCGACGTGCTGTACGCCGACTTCATGGGCGTGCTGAACCAGCTGCAGACGGCTGGCTGGTACAAGGTCGGCCTGATCAACGAGGACATCCACTAAGGATCCTCGGCGACAGCCAAGAAAATCGAACCCCCGCAGGGCTTGCCCGGCGGGGGTTTTTCTTTGGCGCCGAGACCTGGAAAAGAGATTCACGGCTTTGCCACATAGCTCAACCTTGGCTTGATTCTTGCTTGACCCGATCGCCGAACAGCACCGGCTCTTGGGAACGCATCATGACTTCAATCGCCAGCGGCGGCCTGACCCAGCAGCTATATCAGCGCCTGTTCGACCATCTGGACGTCGACAAGAGCGACGGTCTGTCCCTCGACGAGCTGAAGACCGCCGGACCCGACAGCCAAGACTACGCCTCGACGTTCAAGACGCTCGACGCCGACACGGACGGAAAAATCAGCCGGGCTGAAATGACCGGGTCGTCCGTCACCTTGTCGAACGACACGCTGTCGGCGCTCGTCGAAGCTCAGGCGGCGTCCAGGTCGCCAACCGCGCTCAAGGCCAGCAAGGGGACACTCCCCCTGTTGGAGGGAGCGCGGTCCGAGCAGGAGACGCAGGACATCACCGCCCTGTTCGCCCGCGCCGACGTGGACGGCGACGGCAAGCTTTCGGATTCGGAATGGGAGGCCGAAAAGGTTTTGCGCCGGGCGTCGAACCTCGATGCGGGCGCGATATCGGGTTCGGTCTTCATAGCCGTCGACGCCGATGGCGACGGATTGACCGGTACAGACGAGGTTCGGGCTGGTCGCCTGATCCCCCTCTCCCTGGTCGCATCCACGACGGGCGGCCCGGTCCCCGTCGCGGTGGCCGCCGAAAGGATCAAGACGCCTGAACAGTCTCAGACCGACCAGGCCCAACGCGCGTCCAACGGCGATGGACCCCACAAGATCCCCGACAGCCAGATCGCCGCCTATCGCTCAGCCGCCCAGACGGATTTCAGCGGCATGGCCATGTCCGAGACGCTGAGCGCCCGGCTGATCAGCCAGATCCTCGCGGGCCTTGAGTCCCAGAGCGACGGCTTGACCAGCCAGACTACGGCGTAACGGCGCCCGATCGTCGGACCAGGCGTTAAGCCGCCGTCGCCTCGAAGCCCTTGCGCAGTTCGGCCTCGTCCAGATCGCGGCCGATGAAGACCATGCGGCTGTAGCGCTTGTCCTTGTCGGTCCATTCGCGCTGGAAGTCGCCTTCCAGGATCATGTGCACCGCCTGGAAGACCAGGCGCTTGTTCTCGCCCTTGACGTCGATGATGCCCTTGGCGCGCAGGATGTCCGGACCGCGCTTGGCCAGCAGGTCGTTGAGCCAGGCGGTGATCTTCTGGCCGTCGACGGGCTTGTCCAGCGTCAGGGAGATCCCCTTGACGCCGTCATCGTGGATGTCGCTGGCATGGCCGTGATGATCGTGACCGCAGTGCTCGTCGTGCACATGGTCATGGTCGTGGTCATGATGGTGATGATCGTGGCCGCAATGCTCGTCGTGGACGTGGCCGGCCTCGCCATGGGCGGGGTTCAGGAATTCCGGCTCCAACTCGGTGATCCGCTCCAGGTCGAAGCTGTGCTTGCCCAGGATCGCCTCCAGCGGAACGTTCGAGCGCTGGGCGCGGTGGATCGGGGCCAACGGATTGATGCGGCGGATCCGAGCCTCGACGTGGCGCAAGTCGTCTTCCGAGACCAGGTCGGTCTTGTTCAGCACGATCTGGTCGGCGAAGGCGATCTGCTCGACCGCTTCCTTGGAGTCGGAAAGCCGCAGCAGGATGTGCTTGGCGTCGACCACGGCGGTCACCGAATCCAGCGCCGTGCGGGCCTTGACGTCCTCGTCGACGAAGAAGGTCTGGGCCACCGGGCCAGGATCGGCCAGGCCCGTGGTCTCGACGATGATGGCGTCGAAGCCGCCCTTGCGCTTCATAAGGCCCTGGAGAACCCGGATCAGGTCGCCGCGCACCGTGCAGCAGACGCAGCCGTTGTTCATCTCGAACACTTCCTCGTCCGCGCCGACCACGAGGTCGTTGTCGATGCCGACCTCGCCGAACTCGTTGACGATCACGGCGTAGCGTTTGCCGTGCTCCTCGGTGAGGATGCGGTTGAGCAGCGTGGTCTTGCCGGCGCCGAGATAGCCGGTCAGCACGGTGACGGGAATCTTGCCGGAAGCGGGGGAGGCCGAGGGAGAAGCTTGGGTCATGGAGCGCTATTTAGGCGCTCGGAGCCGCGAGCGGAACTCCCCCGCCGGCTTAGAGCTCCAGGAACGCCACGCCCAGGCCCATGGCGATCAGCGCCAGGCCCAGGATGGTCGATTCGTAACGGGCGATACGCTCAAGCCCAAGGCGCTTGACGCCGGCCAGGCTGAGCGTGGTGAACAGCAGCATGCCCGTGGCGGTGGCGGCCATCAGCACCGCGCTCAAGGCCATGAAGCCGGTCCAGCCGTGCTTCACCCCGGCCAGATAGATCGGCAGGAAGGCCTCGCAGGGCGATAGGGTCAGCAGCACGACCAGGGCGATGATCGCCGCCCGGTCGGAGGCGTAGCGCCGGGTCCGGACCTCGGCTTCGCCATGATCGTGGCGGCCACGCCATAGATAGAAGAGCCCCAACGCGCCCATCAGCCCGCCGACCGCCCATCCGAAGACCGCGCCCATGTGAGGCTGCACGGCCAGGCCGGCGCCGACCAGCACGAGACCCAGTAGGATGGTGAAGGCCACGTGGCCCAGTCCCGCCAGGGCGGTGATGCTCAGGGTCTTGCCCGCCGACCAGTGCTGTCCTCGTCCGACCAGCACGAAGGGCAGCCAATGGGTCGGCAGGGCCGCGTGCAGGAAGGCGACGGCGAAGCCGGTGGCGGCGATGGGAGCGAAGAGCGTCGGGTTCACCGAACGGCATATAGCGTGTTATAAAGTAACACGCCAGGAGGTTCTTGCGATCTTCTCGCGATTGCCGGGATGAGCGTCGGAATCCGCCGCGACGGCGTTGACTCCCGGGCTTTGGGCTGTATAAGTCGCGCCCTCTTCGCCCGCCGGGTTTCCGAGCGGGCGTTCCCTATTTTGCGAACGCACGTTTTTAAGGCGCTAAACCTATGTACGCGGTGATCAAAACCGGCGGCAAGCAGTACCGGGTTCAAGCCGGCGACCTGCTGGTGGTCGAAAAGCTCGAAGGTGAACCCGGCGCTGCCGTGGCCTTTGGCGAAGTCCTGATGCTTGGCGAAGGCGAGGCCGTGACGGTCGGCGCCCCCACCGTGGACGGCGCTGTCGTCTCCGGCACCCTGCTCGAAACCCGCAAGGGCGAGAAGGTGAAGATCTTCAAGAAGATCCGTCGCCAGGGTTATCGCCGCACCCGCGGTCATCGCCAGCTCGAATCCGTCGTGCGCGTCACGTCGGTCGCCGGCGCCGGCAAGGAAGCCAAGTGGGAAGGGTCGATCGACCTGACCCCGAAGGTCATCCTGAACGCCCGCGCTCGCGGCCTCGGCGACGCCGCCGTGCCGTTCACGGTCCCGGCCGCCATCGAAGCCACCCCGGTGGTGAAGAAGGCCTCGAAGGCCAGCCCGAAGGTCGAAGCCGCCGTCGTCGAACACGCCGACGCCGTCGCCGAAGCCCCGAAGAAAAAGGCCGCCCCTAAGAAGGCCGCCGCCAAGACGGAGGAAGGCGAAGCCTAACGGCGACGCCTTCTAAAGGTAGGAGAGCAAGATGGCTCACAAGAAATCAGGCGGCTCGTCCAGCAACGGTCGCGACTCAGAGTCGAAGCGCCTTGGCGTGAAGAAGTTCGGCGGCGAGAAGGTTCTCGCCGGCAACATCCTCGTGCGTCAGCGCGGCACGAAGTTCTATCCGGGCGCCAACGTCGGCATCGGCAAGGACCACACCCTCTTTGCGCTCGTGCAAGGCGCCGTGGGCTTCGTGACCAAGAAGCATAACCGTACGTACGTGACGGTGACCCCGGCCGCTCAACCGGCCGAGTAAGCACGACCCAGAGTTTTTCGGATCGTGCTTCTCAAGAAGAAGACGATCCGGACAGACGATCTCTAGCGGGGAGTCCGGAACGCCGGGCTCCCCGCTTTTGTTTTGTCTCGCCGCCGCAACGGATATCGCCACGGCGGCGTCACGGTTCCGCTTCAAGAGAACCGGAGAACCCTGGGAGGCGCCGATGTGCGTCATCGAAGAAAGACCCGTCATCGAGACCCAGCGGCTGACGCTGCGCGCTCCGGCCAAGGCCGACGTCGAGCGCGTGGCGGCCTTCTGCGTCGATCATGAGGTCGCGCGCATGACCACGCGCATGCCATCGCCCTATACCCGCGGCCACGCCGAGGACTTCGTCGCCCGCTGCGGGACCCAGGACCGCTCGCGCGACAACACCTTCGCCATCGACCTGGTGGGCGAGGGCCTGATCGGCGTGATCGGCATGTTCACCACCGCCGAGGGCCAGGTCGAGCTGGGCTACTGGGTCGGCCGGCCCTATTGGGGGCGCGGCTATGCGACCGAGGCGACCAGGGGCGCCCTGGACTGGGCCCGCACGGCCTGGCGCAAGCGCTACGTCACCGCCGGACATTTCGCCGACAACGACGCCTCGGGCCGGGTGCTGGTCAAGGCCGGCTTTCTCTACACGGGCGTCGTCGAGCACAAGCCCTCGATCGCCCGCGGGACGCTGGCGGCGACGCGGATGATGGTCTGGCTGGCGTAGTAATCCTCCCCCGCGCTGCGGGGGAGGTGGCCCAGCGGGCCGGAGGGGGCTAGCTGGAACAGGGCCGCATTAGCCCCCTCAGCCGCTTCGCGACAACTCCCCCGTGGCACGGGGGAGAATCTTAAGCCGCGCGGTGGGTGTGGATCACCTTTTGCGGGCCTTCGCGGAAGCGCTTCTCGGCCGTGGTGATCCGCTCGCACAGGGCGTCCAGGTCGCTGAGCAGCGAATAGGTGGCGTAGATGGGGATTTCCATCATCGCGACCTGCGCCCGAGGCATGAACTCCGTGTACTTCTTCCACGAATGGTGGCTGTCGCGGGCGTTCAGCGCGCGTTGGCCCAGCGGGTTCCACAGGTCCAGGTCGATCAGCTCATCGCGGCACTGCTTCATGACCGGCAGGGCGATGTAGAGGAACAGGAAGGTCGGGGTCGCGGCGCGGGCGAACTGCGGCTGCACCTGCAGGTGCCAGATGCGATAGGCCTCGAAGAAGCCGGCCTTGCGGACAGGGTCCGGCGGCAGCCAGGAGGCGTTCTCGTTGATCAGTTCGTTGGCGGCCGCCGAGCGCTTGACCAGTTCGTCGGCGGTGGTGCCGGCGGGCATGGTCTTGGACAGGGCGTTGACCGGGATGGCCAGCTTCTTGGCGACGTCGGTGTAGGCCACCTGCTTGCCGGCCATCGGCGTCCACTGGCCGAAGGAGGGAGCGCCCGGCGTTCCGGCGCGCCGGGTGGCGGCGGTCTTGTGCTGCAGCAGCTGTTCCTCGCGCTCCTTCTCGGCGCGCAGGCGATCGAATTCGGCTTCGTGGGCGGCCTGCTCCTCGGCGGTCATCCACCTGGCGCGGCCCGGCCCGTAGGTCCGCTCGTAGCGGTTCAGCAGGACGAGGGTGTGATCGGCGGACGGGCGAGCCCCGACCTCGCCGAGAAACGACTTGAACTCCCGCCATTGCGGCGCGACGCCAGTGCCCCGGCCGATCAAGATGTTGCGGTGAACGGAGGCTTCGGCGCTATACTTGCGATGAATATCCTGCGTGGACAGCTCCCGCAGGTCCTTCGCCAGAATCGGATCGCCTTCTACTTCGGTCGCCAAGGTCAGCCTCCCGCTCCGCCGCGGAAAAACGGCGGTTCGCAGCCATGACACTATGTCACATTAGGTGTTTTAACATTTCGTCACGACGCGGAACGCCGGCCGCGAGTTTCCAGAATTAACCACCGTGACCAAGCGCCACGGGCCAAGCGGGGTTTTGGCTCGACGCGCGGGACGCCTTGGGACAAAAGAGCCCCATGAAATTCTTGGACCAATGCAAGATCTACATCCGCTCCGGTAACGGCGGCGGCGGGTCGGTCTCGTTCCGCCGCGAGAAGTACATCGAGTACGGCGGCCCGGACGGCGGCGACGGCGGTCGCGGCGGCGACGTGTGGATCGAGGCCGTCGAAGGCCTGAACACCCTGATCGACTATCGCTACCAGCAGCACTTCAAGGCCGGCACGGGCGTGCACGGCATGGGCCGCGCGCGCCACGGCGCCGCCGGCGAGGACGTCGTCCTGAAGGTTCCCGTCGGCACCGAAGTGCTGGAGGAGGACAAGGAGACCCTGATCGTCGATCTCGACCACGCCGGCATGCGCGTGCTGCTGGCCAAGGGCGGCAACGGCGGCTGGGGCAACCTGCACTTCAAGGGCCCGGTCAACCAGGCGCCCAAATACGCCAACCCCGGCCAGGAGGGCGAGGAACGCTGGATCTGGCTGCGACTGAAACTGATCGCCGACGTCGGCCTGGTGGGCCTGCCCAACGCGGGCAAGTCGACCTTCCTGGCCGCCGCCAGCGCCGCCAAGCCCAAGATCGCCGACTATCCGTTCACCACCCTGACGCCGAACCTCGGCGTCGTGGATCTGTCGTCGAGCGAGCGCTTCGTGCTGGCCGACATTCCCGGCCTGATCGAGGGGGCCAGCGAAGGCGCAGGCCTGGGCACCCGGTTCCTGGGTCACGTCGAGCGCTCGGCGACCCTGATCCACCTGGTCGACGCCACCCAGGACGACGTGGCCGGCGCCTACCATACGATCCGGGCCGAGCTGGAAGCCTATGGCGACGAACTGGCCGACAAGGCCGAGATCCTGGCGCTGAACAAGATCGACGCCCTTGACGAGGAGACTCTCGCCGAGAAGGCCGCCGAGCTGGAAGCCGTGTCGGGCGTCAAGCCCTACCTGGTGTCAGGCGTTTCCGGCCAGGGCGTGAAGGAGCTGCTGCGCGCGGCCTACAGGCAGGTGCGGATCCGGCGCGGCGATCTGGAGGAAGAGATCCAGGAGGACGAGGACCACGTCGACGAGACCCCCGGGGGCTGGACGCCGTGAGCCAGGCCTCCCAGGGGGCTTTCCAGGCCGCCCGCCGCATCGTGTTCAAGGTCGGCTCGGCCCTGCTGGTCGACGACGAGACCGGCGCGGCCGACCGCGCCTGGCTTGAGGCCTTCTGCGCCGACGCCGCGGCCTTGCGCGCAGCCGGCAAGCAGGTGCTGGTGGTCTCGTCGGGCGCCGTCGCCCTGGGCCGCCGGCGTCTCGGCCTGTCTGGCCGCAAGGCGACCCTGCCGGAAAAGCAGGCCGCCGCCGCCGCCGGCCAGTCGCTGCTGATGCGGGCCTGGGAAGAGGCGTTCGAGCCGCACGGCGTCGGCGTCGCCCAGATCCTGCTGACCCGCGACGACACCGAGATGCGCCGCCGCTGGCTGAACGCGCGGGCCACGATCGAGACCCTGATGAGCCTGGGCGTGGCGCCCGTGGTCAACGAGAACGACACGGTCGTCACCGAGGAGATCCGCTACGGCGACAACGACCGCCTGGCCGCCCGCGTGGCCCAGATGGCCGGCGCGGACCTGCTGGTGCTGCTCTCCGACATCGACGGCCTCTACACCGCCGACCCGCGCAAGAACCCCAAGGCCGAGCACATCCCGTTGGTGACCGAGATCACCTCCGAGATCGCCGGCATGGCCGAGGGCGCCAACGCCGCGGCCGGGGTCGGCACCGGCGGCATGGCCACCAAGATCGCCGCCGCCCGCATCGCCCGCGCCGCCGGCTGCGCCACCCTGATCACCCTGGGTTCGCGCCCGCGCCCGCTGGCCGCCATCGCCGAGGGGGCGAAGGCCACCCTGATCGAGGCCGGCGCCAGCCCCACCGCCGCCTACAAGGCCTGGATCGCCGGTTCGCTGGCGCCCCAGGGCTGGGTGACGATCGACGCGGGTGCGGTCCGGGCGCTGGAGTCCGGCAAGAGCCTGCTGGCCGCCGGGGTCCGCGCCATCGAGGGCCCGTTCGACAAGGGCGACGCCGTCCGCGTGCGCGACGAGACCGGCCGCGAGGTCGCGCGCGGCCTCGTCCGCTATGACAGCGCCGACGCCCACCGCATCGCCGGCCTGCGCTCCGACGCCATCGAGGCCGAGCTCGGGTTCACCGAAGGTCCGATGATCCACGCGGATGATCTGGCGGTCGCTCAATAAGATCTGTCGTCCCGGACAAGCGCGTAGCGCGCCGATCCGGGACCGCCGAAAGCGCTGAGCCCGTTGCGGTCCCGGCTCTCCGCCACGCCGCGGCTGGGATGACAGGGATTTGTCGAAAACGGATTCAGTTCTCCGCACACCCGGTCTAGGTTCCGCCCGTTCCCAGGAGTCCCCATGGCCTACCGTTCCCTTCGCGAGTTCATCGACGTCCTGGAGGCCAAGGGCGAACTGGTGCGGGTCACCGAGCCCGTCTCGAGCGTCCTGGAAATGACCGAGATCCAGACCCGCCTGCTGGAGACCGGCGGTCCGGCGGTGCTGTTCGAGAACGTCCTGCTGCCCGACGGCTCGCGCTCGGCGATGCCGGCCCTGGCGAACCTGTTCGGCACGGTCAAGCGCGTGGCCATGGGCGTCACCCTGGGCGGCGAGCCGCGCGAGACGGCGGGCGAGCTGCGCGAGGTCGGCGAGCTGCTGGCCTTCCTGCGCCAGCCCCAGCCGCCCAAGGGGATCAAGGACGCCCTCGACATGCTGCCCCTGGCCAAGACGGTCATGAGCATGCGCCCCGGGACGGTGAAGAAGGCCCCCGTGCAGGAGGTCGTCCTGACCGGCGACCAGATCGATCTCACCAAGCTGCCGGTCCAGACCTGCTGGCCAGGCGAGCCTGCGCCGCTGATCACCTGGCCGCTGGTCGTCACCAAGGGCCCGGGCAAGGACCGCGAGGACGACTTCAATCTCGGCATCTACCGGATGCAGGTGCTGGGCAAGGACAAGTGCATCATGCGCTGGCTGGCCCACCGTGGCGGGGCCCAGCACTACGCCCGCCACAAGAAGGCGGGAAACAAGGAGCCCCTGCCCGCCTGCGCTGTGCTGGGCGCGGATCCCGGCACCATCCTGGCGGCCGTGACGCCGGTGCCCGACACCCTCTCGGAATACCAGTTCGCCGGCCTGCTGCGCGGGGCCAAGGTCGACCTCGTGCCCGCCAAGACCGTGCCGCTGATGGTGCCGGCCCACGCCGAGATCGTCATCGAGGGCCACGTCCTGCTGGACGAATATGCCGACGAGGGCCCCTACGGCGACCACACTGGCTACTACAACAGCGTCGAGAAGTTCCCGGTCTTCCAGGTGACGGCGATCACCATGAGGAAGGACCCGATCTACCTGACCACCTTCACCGGCCGGCCGCCGGACGAGCCCAGCGTGCTGGGCGAGGCGCTGAACGAGGTGTTCATCCCGCTGATCCGCCAGCAGTTCCCCGAGATCGTCGACTTCTGGCTGCCGCCCGAGGGCTGCAGCTACCGGATCGCCGTGGTGTCGATGAAGAAGGCCTATCCCGGCCACGCCAAGCGCGTGATGCTGGGTGTGTGGAGCTATCTGCGCCAGTTCATGTACACCAAGTGGGTGATCGTTGTGGACCACGACATCAACGCCCGCGACTGGAAGGACGTGATGTGGGCGATCAGCACCAAGATGGACCCCGCGCGGGACATCACGGTGATCGAGCACACGCCGATCGACTATCTCGACTTCGCCAGCCCCGAGAGCGGCCTCGGCTCGAAGATCGGCCTCGACGCCACCGACAAGTGGCCGCCCGAGACCAAGCGCGAGTGGGGCGAGGAGATCCGCATGGACCAGGCCGTGGTCGACGCCGTCAGCGAGAAATGGGCGCGCCTGGGTCTGCCCGGCGCCGGGACGCCGATCTGGAAATGATCTGACGCGGGGAAGCGGGGGCTTTCGTGGACGCATTCGAGTTCTTCTTCAGCTTCTACGGCCTGCTGCTGGGCTTCTCCGTGGCCGAGCTGGTCGGCGGCTTCGCGCGCTTGCTGCACGAGCGGCGCGCGGTGCGGTTCGGCGTGCTGACGCCGATGCTGGCGCTGTTCGTGGCCATCGATATCGCCAGCTTCTGGAACCAGGCCTGGGTGATCTTCCGCCCGGCGCCCTACAGCTATGCCCTGCTCATCCTGGGACTGGTCGTCGCCAGCATTTTCTACGTCGCCGCCACCCAGGTCTTCCCGCGCGACTACAAGGAGGGC
>NZ_DATFAV010000054.1:0-4033 GCF_035254145.1 Caulobacter sp.
ATCGTCGGCGTGGCCGTGTGCAACGCCGACCAGGACGTGCTGCTGACCACGGCCGCCGGCCGTTGCATCCGCTTCTCGGTCGACGAGGTGCGGGTGTTCGCCAGCCGTGACTCCACCGGCGTGCGCGGCGTGAAGCTGGCCGAGGGCGACGAGGTCATCTCGATGGCCGTGCTGCGCAGCGTCGACGCCACGCCGGCCGAGCGCGCCGCCTATCTCAAGCATCAGCGCGCCATGCTGCGCGCCGCCGGCGAGGAGGGCGAGGACGCACCCGCCGCGGTCGAGGAGGGCGAAGAGGACGGCGACGAGACCACCCTGACGCCGGAACGCATCGCCGAACTGGGCGCAGCCGAGGAAATCCTGCTGACCGTGTCGTCGGAAGGCTTCGGCAAGCGCACCAGCGCCTATGACTTCCGTCGCACCGGGCGGGGCGGCCAGGGTCTCGCGGCGCAGGATCTCAGCAAGCGAGGCGGTCGTCTGGTGGGGTCGTTCCCCATCGAGGAGAGCGATCAAATCCTGCTGGTGACCGACCAGGGCCAGCTCATCCGGGTGCCCGTCTCGCAAATTCGTGTTGCAGCGCGGAATACTCAAGGCGTAACCATCTTCCGCACGGCGCAGGACGAGCACGTCGTCAGCGTCGAGCGCCTCGCCGATTCCGGCGGGGACGACAACCAGGGCGAGGACAGCGGGGCGGAAGAGACCCCGTAACCCTCGATCTTCAACGTAGGGGGTTGCATGCGGGTTGGGCTTTATCCGGGGACCTTTGACCCGGTCACCAACGGTCACCTCGACATCATCGGGCGCGCCGTGAAGCTGGTGGACAAGCTGGTGATCGGCGTGGCGGTGAACACAGGCAAGGGGCCGCTGTTTTCCCTGGAGGAACGGGTCGCCATCCTGCAGCGCGAAACGGCGCACCTGACCAAGATCGCCGAGATCGAGGTGCGGCCGTTCCAAAGCCTGCTGATGCACTTCGCCCGCGATGTGAACGCCCAGATGATCGTGCGCGGCCTGCGAGCCGTGGCCGACTTCGAATACGAATTCCAGATGACGGCGATGAACCAGCAGTTGGATCGCGAGATCGAGACCGTCTTTCTGATGGCCGACCCGCGCCACCAGGCGATCGCCTCGCGGCTGGTCAAGGAGATCGCCAGTCTCGGCGGGGACATCTCCAAGTTCGTCCCGGCCGGAGTGGCCGAGCAACTGGTGGCGAAGGTGAGGAAGGGCGACTAGCCGCGTCGCCAGACATAGGTCATGTCGGGCATCTTCTCTTCGTTCCGCTGACCATCGGTCAACTCCTCGATCGCAAACCCGTGACGCTCGTAGAGAGCCCGGGCTCGGGTGTTGGACTGGAAGGTGTAGAGCCTGAGTTCAGCCTGTTCCTGCTGGGCCAAGATTACCAGGGCGCTGCCAATCCCGCGTCCATGGAAATCCGGATCGACGTACAGATGGTCGATCCAGCCCGGCAGCAAGGCCACATGTCCACGCAAACGGTCGTCCTCGAAAGCGCCCCACACGGAGCCGTTGGGCATCACGTGGTCACGATAGAAGACCTTGAACTCCTCGGCCGAGTGCAGGGTGGTGTCGTAGCCCGGAATAAGCGCGCCGGCTCTGCGGTGGAGTTCAGCTGCGGCGGCGCCTTCATGGCCCAGCAGGCGTCGTATCGTGATCATTGCTCATGGTTAGGCCGACCGGGGCGGACCGCCAAGGATACGGACGACCACGCCCGCCGTTATCCGGCCGAAATCCTGCGCTTCAACATGGCCGCACTTGTCGGGGAGGCCGTGGCGTTCTACGCCGACCTCGACCTATTCTGTTCGGGGTAATCGATGAAGTTCGCCATGACCGCCGCCGCGCTGGCGCTAGCCGCCGCTGCGACCTCTTTTGGGGCGGCCTCGGCCCAGGCCGTTCCAGCGAGCTCGGACTGGCGTACGCCCGATCCGAACAATGTAGTGGTGGTGGAGACCAACAAGGGCCTGATCATCGCCGAGCTCTACCCCCAGGTGGCGCCAAACCATGTCGAGCGCGTGCGTGGGCTGGTGAAGAGCGGCTTCTACGACGGCCTGACGTTCTTCCGCGTGATCGGCGACTTCATGGCCCAGACGGGCGATCCGCAGAACACCGGCATCGGCGGTTCCGACCAGCCGAATCTCACGGCGGAGTTCACCTTCCGTCGGGGCGGTGACCTGCCCCTGGGCGCGGGCTTTAAGCATGGGAGCAACGAGCAAGGCTGGGTCGCCAACTTGCCCGTGACGAGCCAGAACTCGGCGCTGGCGGTAATGACCGCCGACCGCAAGGTCGCCAGCTGGGGCAACTTCTGTCCGGGCGTCCTGGGCATGGCTCGCGCTGGCGATCCGGACAGCGCCAACAGCCAGTTCTTCTTCATGCGCCAGGCCAACGCCTCGCTGGACAAGACCTACACCGCCTTTGGCCGGGTGTTGCAGGGCGTCGATGTCGTGCGCAACATCAAGACGGGCGAGCCCGTGCCCGATCCGCAGGACAAGATGCTGAGCGTGAAGCTGCTGGCCGACTTGCCCGCCGACAAGCGCCCCGCGGTACAGGTGATGGACACGCGTTCGGCCGCGTTCAAGGCCTTGGTCGCCAAGCGGCAGGCCGAGATGGGCGGAAGCTTCACCAACTGCGACGTCGACGTTCCCGTACAGGTGAAATGAGATGATCCGCTCGCGCGCGCTCCTGTCCGGCTTGCTTTTGGCGGCGGTTTCCGCTCCGGCCATGGCCGCCTCTGTCGCCGGCCCGTCGGAGCGCGACTGGCGCGCGCCGGCCCCCGAGACGATCATGGTGATCGACACCAACAAGGGGCGGGTGCTGGTCGAACTGGTTCCCGAGGTCGCGCCGGCCCACGTGGCGCGCCTGCAGGAGCTGACGCGAGCCGGGGTCTATGACGGCCGCACCTTCTTCCGCGTGATCGACCGCTTCATGGCCCAGACCGGCGACCCGACCAACACCGGCGAAGGCGCGAGCGACAAGCCCAACCTGAAGGCCGAGTTCACCTTCCGTCGAGCGGCCGACACCGCCTTCGTTCCCATGGCGGCGCCCGCCGGGTTGGAGGTGGGCTACCTCAAGTCGCTTCCGATTGTCAGCCAGGCCTGGAGCTGGAGCGACATGACCGCCGACAAGAAGGTCTCGGCCTGGGGGACCTATTGCCCGGGCGTGGTCGGCATGGCGCGCGACGAGGACAACAACTCGGCCAATAGCCAGTTCTTCCTGATGCGACAGCCCTATCCCTCGCTGGACAAGCGCTACACGGCGTTCGGCCGAGTGGTCGCCGGCCTGGACGTCGTGCGCGCCATCAAGACCGGCGAGCCCGTCCCGGCGCCGCAGGATCAGATGCTGAAGGTCAGGCTGCTGTCGGATATTCCCGAGAGCGAGCGCCCGAAGGTGCGGCTGATCGATCCAAAGGGGCCTTGGTTCGCCGCCGAGACCAAGCGTCTGCGGGCCTTGAAGGGGGCTGACTTTTCGGTCTGCGATATCGACCCTCCGGTTGAGCTGCGCTGAACCAATTCCCGTTTTCGGGCTCTAGTCGGTTCACAGGCGGGCTTAATCCACGCTAGAAGCGCGGTCACACACTCTCCATCCAAGGGAAGACCATGTCGGCCGACCTCGAAAACACCCTGATCCTGACCCTCGAAACCGGTCCGGTCACGATCAAGCTGCGGCCCGACCTGGCCCCCGGACACGTCGAGCGGATCAAGGAGCTTGTGCGCGAGGGCTTCTACGACGGCGTCGTCTTCCACCGCGTGATCCCGGGTTTCATGGCCCAGGGCGGCGATCCGTCGGGCACCGGTCGTGGCGGTTCGGACAAGCCGGACATCAAGGCCGAGTTCAGCAAGGAGCCGCACGTGCGCGGCGTCTGCTCGATGGCCCGCACGCCCGACCCGAACTCGGCCAACAGCCAGTTCTTCATCGTGTTCGACGACGCCACCTTCCTGGACGGCCAGTACACCGTCTGGGGCCAGGTGACCGAAGGCATGGATCATGTAGACGCCCTGCCCAAGGGCGAGCCGCCCAAGGAGCCGGG
>NZ_DATFAV010000055.1:0-3636 GCF_035254145.1 Caulobacter sp.
CGTGATCAGCCCCGCTGACAGCTCTATTCGTTCGGGATCTGGCCCAGGGCCTCTTCCAGCTCCGCGAAGCTGGGCTGGGCGGGGCTCGGCACGTTGCCGCGGCCGATCTCGACCGAGATCTGGGCGGCGTTGCCGTGCAGGTGGGCGACCAGGACGGCCTGGATGATCTTGTAGAAGGCCGCGTCCTCGTTGACGACGGCCTGCAGGCGGGCGGCCATCGGGCCGACCAGGCCATAGGCCATGAACACGCCCAGGAAGGTGCCGACCAGCGCGCCGCCGATCATCGCGCCCAGCACGGCCGGCGGCTCGGTGATCGAGCCCATGGTCTTGATGACGCCCAGCACGGCGGCGACGATGCCGAGCGCGGGCAGGGCGTCGGCCATGCTCTGCAGGGCGTGGGCGGGCTCGAGCGCCTCGTGGTGGTGCTTCTCGAGCTGCTTTTCCATCGCGTCCTCGACCTGGTGGGGATCCTCCAGGTTCATGGTCATCATCCGCAGGGTGTCGCAGATGAAGTCGACGGCGAAGTGGTCGTGGGTGATCTTCGGATAGCGTTCGAAAATCTTGCTCTCGTGCGGCTTTTCGATGTGGCTTTCCAGGGCGATGACGCCCTTGGACTTCATCGTCTTGGTCAGCAGGAACAGCAGGCTGAGCAGGTCGCGATAGTCGGCCGGCTTCCACTTGGGACCCTTGAAGATCTTGCCGAAGCCCGCGCCCGTGGCCTTGACCACGGTCATCGAGTTGGAAATCAGGAACGAGGCGATGCCCGCGCCGAGGATACACATCAGCTCGTGCGGCGCGGCCTCGATGATGACGTCCATCTTGCCGCCGGACATGATGAACGAGCCGAACACCAGGCCGAAAAGCAGAACGATGCCGATGATCTGGAACATGGTGTTGGCGCCGACCCCGAGATTGACGGGGCATCATGGGAGTTAATGCTTAATCCAAGGTTCCCGACCTGACGTTCGCGGCGAAAGCTCGGCTGCGACACGTTGCGCGCGCGTGCGGGCGGGTCTAACGGTTGTTTGATGACTGGCGTGACCCAAGAAGCCCGGAGCAACCGTGGCCCGTTCGCGATTCTCTTCGGCGTGTCCGTGGCGACCGCCCTGGGGAACACCGGCATGTTGTCGGTCCTGCCCGCCATCGGCCGCCAGATCGGCATTCCCGACGCCATGGTCGCGGCGATCTTCTCGCTGTCGGCGGTGCTGTGGGCGTTCACCTCGCCGCTGTGGGCCCGTCAGTCCGACCTGAGAGGGCGCAAACCCTTGATAATTCTAGGGCTTGCGGGATTTTGCATCTCGATGATCCTGTGCGGGATCGTCGTGTCGGCGGGCCTGCATCACCTGGCGCCGCCGATGGTGATCTTCGTGCTTTTCCTGCTGTCGCGAGCGCTGTTCGGCGGCATCGGCTCGGCCGCCAACCCGGCGACCCAGGCCTATATGGCCGAGCGCACCAGCCGCCAGGAACGCACCCAGACCATGGCCACCCTGGCCGGCGCCTTCGGTCTGGGCACGGTGGTCGGACCGCTGTTGGCCCCGCTGTTCGTACTGCCCGTCGTGGGCCTGGCCGGGCCGATGTTCGCCTTCGCCGCCATCGCGGCGATCATGCTGGTCGTCGTGCGGCGCGGCCTGCCCGAGACCTTCAAACCAGGCCGAGGCGACACCCCGCCGCGCCGCAGGCTGGGCCTGCCCTGGCGCGGGGAAAGCGCGGCGCTATGGCGGGACCCACGCCTCAAGCCCTTCCTGATCTTCGGGTTTCTGGTCGCCTCGTGCCAGACGGCCCAGACCCAGACCCTGGGCTTCCTGATCATCGACAAGCTGGGCCTGCCCCCGGTGAAGGCGCAGGGCTTCATCACCCTGGCCATGGCCGCCGGCGCGGTGGCGGGCCTTCTGGCCCAGTGGGGCCTGATCCGCATGTTCCGGATGGGGCCGCGCGAACTGATGCGCTGGGGCGTCGGGGCCGCGGCCCTGGGCAATGTGGTGGTGGCGCTGGCGCCCGACTACGCGGCCGTCGCCATCGGCTATGCGATCGCCAGCCTGGGCTATGGTTTCGCGCGCCCGGGCTTCACGGCTGGGGCGTCGCTGTCGGTGGCGGCCAAGGATCAGGCCGGAGCGGCCGGGGCCATCGCCGCGATCAACGGCCTCAACGTGGTGGTCGCGCCGCTGTTCGTGCTGCTCTACGAGCGGATCGGCTGGGGCCCGTTCGCGCTGAACACGGCCATACTGACGGCGATGCTGATCTTCGCCCTGCGCGAGGCGGTGCTACGCGCGGTCGGCGAGGTCGGTCCCGAGCAGGAGGCGACGATCGCGGGGCTGGAGCGGAGCGACGAAGGGGGCGTGTAGAATTTGGCCTTCGATCAATCAGGCCGCCGACACCTCCGCCTTCCTAGGCACAAGGCCTAGGAAGGCGCGGTATTCGGATGAGCGGGTGAAATCCTAGGCCGTCATGCGCTCCAGGGCCCGGCGGTCCTGCAGCACCACGTGGCGCACGCTGGGCAGGGCGATTAGGCCCTCGTCCTGCAGGCTCGTCAGGGTGCGCGAGACGGTCTCGATGGTCAGGCCCAGATAGTCGGCCATGTCCTGGCGGCTCATCGGCACGTCCAGCTCGGCCTTGGCGTGGGTGCGTTCGGCGATGTCCAGCAGCAGGCCGGCGACGCGCTCGCAGGCCGAGCGGCGGCCCAGCATCAGAACGTGGTCCTGACTGCGTTGCAGGCCTTCGGCGGTCAGGCGCAGGATGGCCCGGGCCGCGTCGCCGCGCTTGGCGGCCAGGTCGTTGAGGGTCCCGCGACGGATCATGCGGACGGTGGCGTCGGTCATCGCCTCGGCCGTGATGCGGTGAGCCTCGCCCAGTTCCAGGCCGAAATAGTCGCCGGCGAAATGGAATTCGTCGATCTGGCGGCGACCGTCGCGCAGGATGCGGTAGGTGCGCACGGCGCCCGACATCACCTGATAGACATAGTCGGCGCTTTCGCCTTCGCCGAAGATTTCCTCGTCGCGGGCGAAGCGCGGGCAGGCGCCCGGCGTGGCCAGCACGGCGTCGAGGCTGGCGTCGAGGCCGATGGTCGGTTCGAAGACCTGAGCGCGGATCGGAGAAAGCATTGGAAAGCCCCTGTTTGCCCGACCGTTATTGCGCCAACGCAAAACCTGGGAAATTCGGGGACCGCGCCTAAGGAGCCCTCGCTAAGGGAAACTCCTTATGCGTCACCCCTTTAGCGGGCCGTTTTGACCCGGATCAAAGCCAGCGGCCTGGACCGCTGCGAAGGTTTTAGTCATGTGCGACCGGTCCGACCTGTCGGACGGCGATGCGGTCCGACCCCTGATTTTACTGCTCGTGGCCGACGAGCCCCTGCGCGAGGCCCTGCGCTTTTCGCTGGAGACGGACGGCTACAGCGTCACGGCCCCCCCGTGCGCGGACGCCTGCGCGTCCTGCGTGGAGTGCCGGGCGGCCGCCTGCGTGATCATCGACGACGGCTCGGCCCCGCTGCCGGCCCCGATCCCCGGCCGCCCGACCATCGTGCTGACCGGCGATGTCGAGCGGCTGCACCGGCAGGGCGTCAGCGGCGTCACCGTGGTGGAAAAGCCCCTGCTGGACGACACCCTGGGCCGCGAGCTTTCGGTCCTGCTGGCCAAGCACTGA